>VXMB01000007.1:0-300000 GCA_009841265.1 Gemmatimonadota bacterium
GGCCCCATGACCGCCACGAACTCGCCCTGGTCCACGGCCATGGTCACGTCGTTCAGCGCCGTCGTCTCCACCTCTTCCGTCGTGTAGAGCTTATTGAGGTTGCTGGTCGTTATCATCATATGCCCCTTTGCGATTCAGATCGGTACTCACTGCTTCTCAATCGTTCGACCTACGAACAATGCGCATTGTTTCGTCCCGACTTTGTGAGCGCTGGTATTGGAAGAACTGGCCGTTCCGCAGTCCGAACTGAGCTGGATTGCACGCCCGGTATCGCCACCTCACTCGTACATCAGCGACTCCACCAGCGGACTCGCGTTTTTCCTGCAAACCTGAAAGGCCACCGTGCCCAGCACAAGTACCAGGGCCGCCGAACCAGCCAATATGAATTCGCCAACGCCCAGAGCGGCATTGAACTCATACATCCCGAGCCAGAAGCTCAGCAGCATATAGGCGGGCGGGCAGGCCAGCAGGATCGCGACCGCCAGGGGCAGCGCGAACTGCCTGCCGATCAGGGCCGTCGTGTCGATCGTCGATGCGCCCAGTACGCTTCGGATACCGATTTCCTTCGTTCTCCGGTTGATGTGCAACAAGCTCAGGCTGTATACGCCCAGCAGGGCGACCAACAGCGTGATGATGGAGATGTATAGCGCCACATCTCCCAGCAACCGTTCTCTTTGATAGAACCGGCCGATATCATCTTCCAGGTAGTAGTACTCAAAGGGCAACCCCCCGGCGATTTGCTCCCAGACCGATTTAACGGTCGACAGGGTCTGCGGCAATCCCTCCGGCCTCGTTCTGATCAGGAGAAACCGGATTCTGTCGGGCACTAGACGCAGGACCACCGGCTCCAATTCGTATTGCAACGACCGGTAATGGTAATCTTCCGTCACGCCGATCACGCGGGCCTCGCCGCCGGGAACAACCGCTCCGATCGGATCTTCCCACCCCATTTGCCTTACCAGCGCTTCATTTACGATCACGCCTTCGGCCTCATCCGTGGCGTGTGTAATTGAAAAGTCGCGTCCTTCCGCCAACGCTATGCCCAGCGTGGACAGATAGTCATAATCCACGAGGTATTCGTAGGCCGAAAACCGCTTCCCCGACCTGTCGGTGTGGCCTATCTGTCCCAAACCCCTCTTCGGTCCGAATGAGCTCGACGCCGCCGAGACATGGGTGATCTGAGGGTAATCGTCCAGCGCCTCTCTCATGGGTGCGAGCAACCCGGCGTCTGGCATGCTTACGACAAGTACATTCGACGTGTCGAAGCCGAGATCCTGGTTGGCGAAGTAATCAAGCTGACGAAGTATGGCAAACAGGCAGATCATCAGGAAGATCGAAAGCGTAAACTGCATGGTGATAAGCACTTTGCTAAGGACCGTCAATGCCCCGGCCTTTACATGATGCGCAAGGATGGAGGTGGGATCGAGGCGGGACATGTAGAGCGCGGGATAGCTTCCGGATACGAGGACGACCAGACCCGTCAGGCCGATCAGTGCCAGGAGGAGCGTCGACCCGTTGTCGAAGTAATCGATTTTGAGGTCTTTGGCGAACAGGCCGTTGAATCCTGGAAGGAGCAGATGGGCTAACGACAAACCCAGTATCAGCGCGGCCACACCCACCAGCAACGCCTCCCCCCAGAATTGACTGATAAGCTGAGCGCGGGTTCCGCCCAGCGTCTTGCGCACGCCGACTTCCTTTCCTCGAAGCGCCGACCTGCCCAGCGTCACGTTGATGAAGTTGATGCACGCGATGAACAGAAGGAGGAAGCCCAGCGTTCCCAGCACATACGAAACGAGAACGTCGCTCTTTGGAAAGAGGTCGAACAATATCGAAGAATCCAGATAGATGCCGGCCAACGGCTGAAGTCCCATTACGCTGGCATCTATCCCCCGAAACCTGGGGAAGTGATTTTCAACGAAGTCCGGAAACTGGGCCTCCAGGGTCCCGGCGACCTCCGGGGTGGTCAATTCCACGAGGGTAGCCGCAACAGACTGGCTCCAGTTCCGATTCCAGTTGTCGCCGGTCTCCGTCAGGGTCTTTATCGAAATCAGAAAGTCGAACTGAAAGATGGTATTGGCGGGAACGCGGACCACGCCGGCCACCTGGTGTCTCCGGTCGTCCATGGTCAGCCAATTTCCTACGGGGTCGGCGTTTCCGAAGTACTTCTCTACGATTTTCTCATTCAGTATTACCTGGGAACTGCTTTCGAGAGCACCTTCGAGATAGCCGGATACGGCCTGAAAGGTAAGTATCTCGAAAAACCCGGGGTCGGCACGGAACACCGTTTCTTCGCGGACGGTCACGTCTCCATGACTCACCAGAACCGGCCCGGTATTGGCATATCGAACGGTTCGGACGATGCCCGCATAGGCGTCTTCCAGCGCTGGTCCAAGGGGAACGGGCGTAATCCCGATCGTGCGATACTCCCCCATGAAGGCCGTTTGGGTGACGCGAAATACGTTAGCGCCCTTTTCATGGAAGCCATCGTAACTCAGTTCCTGCCTGACGAGCAGGAAGATCAGGATGCACAAGGCCATGGCCACGGACAGGCCGAGTACGTTAATGACGCTGTGCCCTTTGCCCCGCATGATGTTTCTCAGGGCGGTTTTCAGGTAGTTCCCGATCATCGTTCTGCTCCTTTCGGCTTCACGCAGGTTGTTTCTGAAGCACAGAGAATGGGCCATGCGATTGTGCAGACGACCCGGCTCGTACCTGCAGCTGTGCCTTCTACCTGCTAAACAATAGGAAGATCAGACCGATTGCCTATAGGGTGATTACCTGATTTGGCGCGGGATTTACCCTTAAACCTCGGAAAAACCGGATATTCGTCGGAATTGACGGGAGGGGATAACAGATCCTGCGGAGGACTTTACTTCAGATCGATCAGGCCCTGTCTGATTGGCAGCGCGTCGGCTATCTTCAGATTCACTCATCGAGGAAAGTAAGGCGGTATTTCAGGGCAATACGGACGAGGTCCGGCAGATTGCGGGCTTCAAGCTTTTTCACCAGATTGGTCCGATGTGTTTCGACTGTTTTGGCGCTGATGTTCAGGATGTTAGCTGCGGCCTGATTTGTATGGCCTTCGGCAATCAATTGCAGAACTTCTCTTTCTCGGGATGAGAGTCGATCTACGGGGCTAAGCGTCCGATCGCCTGTTTCATTCTGAAGGTATCCAGTCAATACGGATCGAGCAACCGCGGGAGACAGGTATACTTCGTCAATGTTGGCAGACCGGATAGCGAGAAGTAGTTCTTCGACTAAAGATCTTTTAAGGAGATACCCTTTCGCACCATTCTTAAGCGCCTGGCGTACCATATCTTCGTCGGAGTACATGGACAGGATGACAACGCGCGTCTCAACTTCCAATGATTGTATTCGGTATGTGGTTTCTATGCCGTTCAATAAAGGCATGGCTATGTCCACCAATGCTACGGCAGGCCTTTTTCGCTGAATCAATTTCAGTGTTTCCTGGCCATCCGACGCTTCGCCGACGACTTCGATATCATCCGTCGTTTCAAGTAATGATTTGATGCTTTCGCGAAACAGATGATGATCGTCGGCAATGACGACTTTAATCATATTTCCTCCAGAGGTATTGAAGCGATCAACCGTGTACCGGTACCTGTATCTGAATGGATATCCAGAACGCCCCCAAACGGTTCCAGGCGTTCCTTCATGTCGATTAAACCGATACCCGGGGCAACCTGGTCCTCGGGTGTCGAATCAGGATCGAATCCCCGGCCGTTATCGAGAATCGACAGTTGTATGGTCCGGTCTGTCTGTTTCAATCCCACTTCGACGTGGGTGGCGTGACCATGTTTAGCGCAATTCGCAAGCCCTTCCTGCAAAATACGATACAGGCAGATATCAATTGTGTTGGAGAACCTGGGACAATCCATGCCATTATACACAACCGTGATACGGGTCCGATGAGCGAAGCTCTTGCACAATCCGTCCAGCGCCGCGTTCAATCCGACCGTATCGAGAATCGGCGGGCGCAGATCGTGGGCGATTGTTCGCAGTTTTTCCAGGGTTTCGTCGGTCATCGTTACCACATCTCGAAGTCGTTCCCGCGTATCTTCGGAAACACCGGTCAGATCTTTCTGCGTAAGTTCCAGACTTGTCTTTAATGCCAAAAGATCCTGACCGGTATCGTCATGCAGGTCTCGTGCTATGCGACGGCGCTCGGATTCCTGCGCGTCGACGAGTCGACGTGAAAGCGCCCTCATTCTATCGGCCTGCACCTTCAGCGATGCGCCCATTTCCAGGTTTTCCATTGCCAGTTCCAGCTCCCCAGCCAGGACAAGCAACTGTTCTTTTTCGTCGTTGCTAAACGGTTCTTCCGACCGCTTTGCTCCCAGTGCCAATGCCCCTTTGTAGCCGGACTCGCCACCCAGTAAGATGATCAGCTCGAAGGGCGGTTCGCCGGGTATCCCACTGGAAACGATATCTCCATATTCGATTGGGGTTCTATCGGCAGCCGTAGTCTTCAAGAGGTGCTCGACTGTACCGGTGGTCTCGATGAAAAAGGATCTGTTGCGGGCCGTGTTTTGCTCGGAACCCTCCTCAACGCCGTACCACGAAAGCGACAGTGGTTTCTCCGAATTTTCCTTGAGATAAATCGCCATGCAGGATAGGTCCAGTCCCTCCAATAGTTCCCGTCCGGTTTTTTCTAGCAGGGAATCCGAATCCTGACACCTCGACAGGGCTCGTCCCAGTTCGAGCAGTCGCTGCCGATTCAGAAGTTCATTTCGTAGGAAGTATCGGTCCAATACCTGGATGACCGGTGTCTTCACCCAGTTCCACCCTCCCATGAGTATCAAAATGAGCCCTGCGACGGCACTCGCTACAACGAGGTCGGAGGCTCTGACAACGAACTCTTCTGATGAAATCATGTAATAGAGTATGACAAACATCGCAATGCTCAGTATGAGAAACACACCCTGATTGGTGATCAGGTACCTAATGCTCTTTCCGAAGACGAATCTCAGGCCGAACACCCGATGTGCAAGAATCGCGTAGGCAAATGCGAGCGCCAACAGACACTGCATTCCCGCCGGGATAATCCGGTCAATGAACCATACGATCAACGGCAGCATCTGACCGTGATCGGGAATCAGCCCCCATGAAGCCAGCATTCTGCCGGGTTGTGCGATCAACCAGGACGGTGCAAGTATGAGTGCCAGGAAGAATCCGGCTTCAATGATGTGCAGCCGTATTCGTTGTTGCCGGCGTGCGACGTAATGTTGTACGATCAGAAGGCATCCAGCCGTCGCCATTAAGACAATCGCCGGAACGGGTGCGGGTACCAGTTGTGCAAAACTGTCAACTACTCCAACCCAATCGTGAGCCCAGTCATAGATCAAACCCAAAAAACTGATGAGCCCCATTACCCCAAAGACAAACATGGGAATGAGGATGAACCAGATCCTCCTTCGGATCCATGATCCGATCTTTGTGGTGGTGGGATAGACGGTTAAAATCAACAGGATCAGGATGGATTGCAGATTAACCGCCGCAAATACAACGCCTAGACTAAGTGGGATCGTCCAGGCCGGCCATGCGGCAATCAGATAGAAGACAGCCGGCGATACCATAGCCATTGTGAGGACAAGCAACGCGCACTGGAATGCCACCGTATTCTTCATACCGTGGTATCCCAACCAGGTGCCAAAGCCCAGAAGGACAATCGAGAAGATCAGGAACGGGCCACGCTGAAGCCAACTCATTAGCTCGCTGCTGATCACTATATCTTGTTGATCACTCCCGCGGGTGTCGCGTGCGTAGTTATTCGGCTCGAGTGTGAGGATGGCCGCGTGTACCTGGTCATCCCGAATCCATGTGAAATTGAGACGGTCTCCGGGTCTGTTCTCCGAGTGCGCCTGAAAGTAGGATGAAGGATTCGACTCCAGGTCCATGCTGTCGATGGACAAAAGTCTATCGCCTGCCCGCAGGCCCGCTTGGTCGGCCGGGCTGTTGGGCGTAACGCGTTCGACGAGAAAACCTCCTGCCCACTTTATGAACATGAGTTGTAACCAGGTGCCTTCGTGAAGACGGCTGACCGCACCTCTCGACGATCCTCCCGTAGGAATCGTCTCACTTCCCCAAAGATGGATACCGGACGACCAGCGGTCGATCTTGGCCAGTCGAATCGTCGACCAGGTAACCATGCCGATGTGTAAACACAACAACATGATCAGCGTACTCAGTATCAGATAACGGTATATAAGCGATTTCAAACAATGCCATCCCGAGATATGATCTCTGAATAAAACCGGCCAGGTGATCGTCAGTCGAAATACAGGATATAAAGGTATACCGGGCAGGGTGGGGTTTTACCAAAAAAGTGCCGCTGAATCGCAGGCGTCAAGGAGAGTTCAGTCAATGCGAGTTCAAGAAAACCGGTGGGTCTTGCAGACACAGTCATAGGCCGAACCGTCACAGTTCAGTCCGCACCCTTGTTCCGGATCCCTGGTCGGGCGAGTTGTCAATGGGGTGCCGACCCGGCCAATCACGAATCGGTTCGCGTCCGCAGTGCCGCCAGCAGGCCCGGCACTCCGAAGAACAGCAGGCTGAAGGTCGAGGGGTTCATGTCGATGGATCCGCGCTTGCGGGGATCGTCGCTCCAGTCCTGCGCGTCGATGAGTTGTTCCAGAATTTCCAAACCAGTCTCCAGGTAGCGGTGGTCGCCCGTCAGGCGATGGGCGTAGCCCAGGTGCCGGCAGAGGATGCCGCCGTAATGTTCCTTGAGTGGCCGGTCGGACGCGAAAGTGTCCGGAAAGCCGCAGAACCAGTCCACAGCCCGGCGGTAAGTCTCGGCAACGTCCTTCCTGCCGGTCATCCGGTGCATCAACTCCAGGCCGATCATCAGGTAATGGGTCTGGTAACCCTTCTGTTCCTCGTAGGGCAGGTCGCGGATCATGCGGGAGAACGGGCCGCCGAGACCCTTGAACTCGTCGTCGGTAAAGGGGTCGGCCGTACCCGTTTCAACGGCCAGCGTCGTGCCTTCCGTGGTCATGCCGTAGGGTAGTTGTTTCGGCAGCCGGTCCGGTGTCGCGACCTGGAATCGCTTGTGCCAGCTCCCGTCCTCGTTCTGGCCCCGAGCGACGATGGCGTACACTTCCTCGGCTCGGTGCAGGAAGCGGTCCTCGCCGGTCGCCTCGTATACGTGAAGCAGTCCGCGCAACACATTGGCGATGGACCGCAGGCTGAAGCTGAAGGCGGAGTCTTCCGTCCACCTGTAACGCAGGAAGAACGCGCCGGCCTCGCGCAGGACTTCCAGCGTCCTGCCGTCGCCGGTGAGATAGTAGTGGTCGATCCAGTTGTCGATGAAGGTATGGGAAGCGCAGGGCTCGTCGCCGAAATGATCGACGCCGTGGCGGTAGCAGCCGCCGACCATGTACGGCCGAAAGGGATGCCAGTGGCACGTATCCACGTCCATCGAATGACGGGTCATGGCCTCGGCCAGCGCGAAGTAACGCGGATCAGCCGTGCGCTGGTACTGGATCCAAACGGCGTGGCGGGGGTCCCACTCGCTGTTGCACCAGCCCCAGCGGCCCTGGTGCTTCCAGTCGTCCTCGGCCTCGTCCCAAGTGGCCCGGACATCGCCGTAGTCGAGGTAACCGTACCAGCGTCCGAGTCGGATGTTACGCGCCAGCCAATCCGCGAAACCGGTCAGCATGCGCTCCGCGGACCGGATCATCTCCGGCGAGATTTGTGGCGTCTGGTCGGATTCCGGTCGACCTTCCCGCTCCGGACTCGACGTCGATCGACTTTCCTGAACGGAACGCGACTCCAGCCGACTTTCCCGCTTACCCTTCGAATCCGCAGGAATGCCCTGTCTACCGCCGTCAACCGTCGTGGAAGCCGCGTAGCCTCCCGCGGCCCCGCATCGGTCCATCCACTCTGGCGAGACCGATACGTGGGGCTGCGACAGAGCGCATCGAAGCGTCTCGACCGCCACTTCGCGGCGATCTTCTTCGAAGTACAGGACGTAGCAATCGGTGGTTTTCGCTATACCGGTCCCGTCGGCATACATCCCTTCTCCCTCGTGCCAGGCGACTTCTTCGGCGTACCGGGCCAGGGAAAGGCGGCCGCCGTCCGGGTCGTGGCGCGCGTACACGGTCAACCGTCCGTCACCGGTCAATTCGATTGCGCGCGGGTATTCCTCGGCCATGTTCCGGTATGCGACGCCCACGCCGGACTTCCCGTCACTGAGGGTCGCCCACCCTTCGCACGCGTCATCTTCGGCGATGATGCTTTCTATCCCCGGCCGACCGTGCATCACCTGCACCTGGTTATCCTTCTTCTGCGAAACGCACAGACGCTCGCCCTGATCGAGCATTCCCGTACCGATCCCGTTCAGTCCGAAGGCGTAGACCGGACTGAATCCTTCGAACAGGGTGGAAACATCCAGGGCGAGGTCTTCGATTTCCACTTCCCGCGGATTGCAGGTGAAGACGTGGGTCTGAAGAATCCGTATAAACGCCTGTCCGGCATAGGTGTAAATCCGGGTGATACACCGTACCGGCCGGTAGCCGCCGTAATGATGCATGGGGATGTCGGCCTCCAGTGCACTTTCCAGCCGGATCACGGTGCGCAGCGGACCGCGTTCTTCGACGGCTACTGAATAGGCGTCGCCGGCCAGCGAGGCTCGGCACAGGCCTCCTGGACCGTACAATCGCCGTGCCAGCCGCCCGTCTGAAGCGCTTTCACTGATCCGGGCCCAGGCATCGCCGGCCTTGCCCCGGCCGCATTCCGCGTGGACCGGCTCGCCGCGCCGCGCATCGCCGCGCCGCGCATCAGCGAGTTGCACATCGCCGAGCGAGACGGCATGGAAAAGCCGGTATCGATGGCGGTCGACACTGAATCGCAGGACGCCCGTGTCCACGTGGAGGTCGTTTTCGGTTTCTTCGACCCGTACGGAAGGGTTGGTGGTGGAATTGCAGGTGGCGGGTTGCCGGGGTGCCGGAGCTTCATCGCCCGTATCATCCGTAAGGTGGTAGATCGCTCTCCCGGCTGAGCCGGTATTCGCCTGGAAATCAACGAGCACCCACTTTACCGATCCGTCCACCCAGCGGCCGAGTACCCGGAACTGGGCCGGGACGCGATCGCCATTGGGATCCAAGACGGCCAGACCTTCCGTTCCGCGCAGCATGCCCTCGGGCATGGGCACGCCTCGCGTAACCGGCCAGTGCGCCGGGTGCCGTTCCGGGTCATGGGAATACGAAAGGGGGATCGATATCATGCCGATTGTGGGCATCGCTTGATCAGGACCTGCCTCATCTCTATATTCTGGCGCACCGAGACGCACCGAGACGCACCGAATTTGGGAAGCCGTCGCGGTCAGGAAACCGGGTTACACTCGAATATAATCCAAGGAGAACGCCATGTCAGGCCCCGTAAAGTTGAAGTCCGTTGCCATATCCGGGAAGGCGCCCGGTCCGAAACTCCTCATACTCGGGGGTATACACGGCGACGAGTTCGAATCCATGTGGGCCATACGGCGGCTGAAGGAGGCCCTGGATCCCGGTGAACTCCGCGGCACGGTCACCCTGGTCCCCGTCGTCAACGAGGCGGCTTACTGGCGCGGCCAGCGTACCGCGGAGGACGGCCTGGACCTGGCCCGGACCTGCCCCGGACGGGCAGACGGCACCATCAGCGAACGGATCGCACACGCGGTCAGCGCGATGATCCGCGAGGCCGACTACCTGATCGACCTGCACAGCGGCGGACTGATCTCGAGGTTTTACCCGACGGTGGGTTACATGCTGCACGCCGACGCCGACGTCCTGGCGCGACAGCGGGAGATGGCCCGGGCTTTCAACATGCCGGTCGTCTGGGGCACCTACGCGGGACACGATGGCCGCACGCTCTCCATCGCCCGGGACGCCGGCATTCCCGCGATCTATTCGGAATGGATGGGTGCGGGGGACTGCGACCCCGAGGGCGTCGACGGTTATTACGAAGGTTGCCTGAACGTCATGGGCGTGCTGGGCATGATCGAACGCGACCAACCGCCGTCGATCATACAGCACACGGTGGAGGACGACCGTAAAGGCGCGGGACACATCCAGCTGAACTACCCGGCGCCCTTTTCAGGCTTCTTCGAACCCTGGGTCGAACTGATGGACCGCGTCGAGCCCGGTGATGGATTCGGGGTGGTTACCGACCTTCTGGGGGACCGGCGGGAAGAGATCGTTTCCACACAATCCGGCCACGTGCTGGTGCTGCGCACCTTCAACCGCGTCCACGAGGGCGAGACGATCGCGGCGGTGCTGGAGGTTTGAGCGATCAGATTAGAGGAGAGATTGAGTCAAACAGCCATCAATAGCTCAGTAAGGTTACGCCCTATTGTAGGGGGAGGCAGTTCCTTGTTTTCTTGCTGTGCGATCTCAAGCCATTCGTCGACGATTTGGCAGAGTTGGCGGTAAACTTCGGTTTCTTCCTCACCGTGGCAGCAGGGACCAATGATTCCAGGGCAATAGCCGACAAAACACTCATCCTCATTCGACCACTCGACGATTTTGATGTAGCGCGCGCTCTTAGTCATTTGAGCGACTCCTCGATGTTTCTCATTACCACCTTTTCCTGGTAGGGTTTGACGTCATCGCCCGGATTCCCTGAAACTACCACTCTCATCCCTCTAGGATGTTCGAAATTCCTGTGGTTACCTTTCCCGCCTCTGTCGATGAATCCAGCCTTTTCCAGGTCTCGGATTAGTTCCCTGATCTTTCTCGGCATGAGTGGAAACCAATTCTGTTGAGTAACGTAGCGTAGACTGCCGCCACATGTCAATATCAATCCAAACGGCTTGAAATCGTGTTCCTACGAGCGTATACCATTCGTCGTGCTTGACGCGTTACACATCGTAGTCATATCCTTAGTAGTCTGGATACAATGAAGATTCTCGACGGTACTCCCTTGTTTTGCGGACTTGATTTCTGATACGAACTGCCTTGGCATCGACTCATACTGGAAAACTCCATGATCCGTGACTCCTACTGGCTGGACATGCCCTACACACCCTCCGATCCCCTGTCCGGGGACCTGGACGTGGACGTCGTCGTGATCGGCGGCGGCGTGACGGGGGTGACCGGCGCCCTGTTCCTGGCCGAGGGCGGCGCGCGCGTGGCGGTACTCGAGCGGCGCGAGATCGCCTCGGGAGCGACGGGCCGCAACGGCGGGTTCATGCTGGCCGGGACCCACGAGTACTACGCCGAGGCTGTGGAGGAACTGACGGACCTGTACGGTCCGGACGGCAGGAGGCTGGCCCGGGAGGCGTGGACCATCGCCCTCGAGAACCACGATCTCATGGCCGGTCTCATGAAGAAGTACGAGATACAATGCGACTACTTCCGGCACGGCAGTTACGTGATTGCGATGAAACGGCCGGACCGCGGTTCTCACAAGAACCCGCTGGAACGCATCGCCCAGTCGTACCGCCTACTCCTGGAGGATGGATTCGAGGTCGCGTACCTGGGCGAGGAGGAACTCTACGAGATCAAGCGAAGTCCGATCCTGGCAGGCGCCTTCTGCAACAAGTTCGACGGCGAACTACACCCGGTAAAATACGTGCGCGGTCTCGCGGCCGCCGCGCGGGGGCTGGGCGTCCAATTCTTCGAAAACACGCCGGTCACCGGGATCGAGCGGAAAGACCGCGGGCTGCTCGTGCAGACGCCGGGTGGAAGGATCCGGACACAGCAGGTACTCCTCGGGATGAATGCCTACACACCACAACTCGATGCGCGGTACGAGCGGCGCATCATCCCCCACCGGGGGCAGGTCTTCACGACGGAACCCGTTTCCGAGCGGCTGTTCAACGGCGTCTTCTACGCCAACGATGGCTGGGAATTCTGGCGGCAGCTGCACGACGGGCCCGGGGAGGGCGGCCGACTGCTGTTCGGCGGGGGCCGGAATCACCACATCCGCGCCGAGCGGGGATTCCACTTCCTGAGGCGCCGAAGCCGGCCGGGCCGCCCGGTCCGGACGTACCGGGGGTACAAGGAGCGTCCCACGCGGGCGGTGCAGCGGACGAACGACCGGGCGTTCAACGGGGCCTTCCCGCACCTGGCCAACCTCGGACGCTCCCACCGCTGGGGCGGCGTCATGGGCTTCTCCTACGACAGCAGCCCCTTCGTCGGCGAGACGGAAACGCCGGGCGTCCACATCGTCGCCGGATTCACGGGCCGGGGCAACGCCTACGCCACGGTAGCGGCGCGCATGCTCAGCGACCGGCTGCTGGGCAGGCTCCCAACCCTGGAACGCCGGTTCGAGACGGTGAAGCGGGTTTTCGATCCATTGCGCGGAGGGATCGACGCGGAAAACCGGCGCCGGTAAGCCCCGGCCGGGCATCAGCGTAAGCCTGCGGTTACGCGAACTGGTGAAAATGCCGGGTCATGCGCCGTTCCACCTGTCTGAGCAGGATGGAGAGGGACAGGCAGAGCAGGAAGTACACGAAGGCCACCAGCAGCCATACCTCGAAGAGCAGCCCACTCGAATTGGCGATTTCCGAGCCGACGAAGGTCAGTTCCTGGACGGAGATGAGGGAGACGATGGACGAATCCTTCACCAGGGAGATGTACTGGCCCGTCAGCGGCGGCGCGATGCGGGCCAGCGCCTGGGGGAAGATGACGAACCGGTAGCGGTCCAGCACCGGTATGCCCAGACTCTCCCCGGCCTCCCACTGGCCGCGGGGTATGGCGGCCAGGCCGGCGCGGACGACTTCGGCGATGTACGCGGCGCTGATGAAGGATATGCACAGCACGCCCGAGACCAGGTTCTCCCAGAGCTCCGGGGGGCCGAAGAGGAAACGCTGCCATCCCGAAGCTTCCTCCGCGGGGCGGCTGAACAAGGCGTCCAGGCCCAGGAGGGGCATCAGCTGACTGCTGATGAAGAAGTAGAATATGAAGATGAACACCAGGGGCGGGATGTTGCGCAGGATCTGGATGTAGGTCCCGCAGAACATGCGCAGCGTGCGCCCTCCGGCGTACCTGCCCACACCGATCAGCACGCCCAGTATGCTGGCCAGCACCGCCCCCCACAGGCTGAGCCGCAGGGTCGCGTAGATCCCTGTCAGGAAAAAGGGCGTTTCGCCGGCGTCGCCGGCGGCAAAGACCGTCGAAAGCGCCTGGGGCCAGTCCCAGCGGTACGCCACGCCGATGGCCGAACGGTACCACATCCAGCCGGCCGCCGCGACCAATCCTACCAGTAGTATCCCGTCGAGCCGGGTGGGCCGGAACCGGCCTGTCCTTTGACGGATCGTCGACATCAAGCACCCGCCCTTCGCCGTTCGGCCATGGCCGCCGCGGTGGAAAGGGCCAGGGTCACGGCCAGGTAGATCGCGGCCACGGTGAGCCAGATCTCGAAGGTCAGGAAGGTGTCCGCGATGAGGTTCCGGCTCTGCGTGGTGAGGTCGAAGATGGCGATGACGCTGACGATCGAGGAGTTCTTCACGAGCGATACCGCCTCGTTGGTGAGCGGCGGCAGCATGTTCCGGAGCACCTGTGGCAAGATGACGTACCGGTAGTTGTCGAGGCGCTTCAGGCCCAGGCTCTCCCCCGCCTCGACCTGCCCCCGTGGGATGGCCCGCAGGCCGGCCCGGAAGATCTCCGACGTATAGGCGCCCTGAAACGCGGCAAGACACGCGATCGCCGTCGTGGTCTGTCCCCAGCCGAGGATCGGGCCGAGAACGAAGTAAATCACGTAGAGCTGGATCAACAGGGGGGTGTTGCGGATCAGTTCCAGGTACCCGCGGGCGAGTCCGCGCCCGACCATGGAGGAAGACAGCCGCAGGAGCGCGGTCGCGAGCCCGATGACGAGGGTCAGGAATAGGCTGAGGACGGATATTTCGAGGGTGACGAAGAGGCCCTGCACCAGCGGGCCGGCGGCCCAGGCGCCGTTTTCGGACGTGAACAGGAAGTCGTCCACCCGGTACCACTGCCACCGGTAGTTGATGTTCTCGGCGCCGCGCATGACCGCGAAGACGAGGATGCCGGCGATGGCCGCCGGCTGGATCCAGTTCGACAGCGCACGCCTGACCCAAGGCCTGCGGAATAGCCTGATCACGCCGAAGCCTCGTAATGGAGGATCTGGTTGAGGAAGGCCCGGGTCCGTTCTTCCCTGGGCGCGTCGAAGAAGGCGTCCGGCGCGGCGCTCTCGACGATCTCGCCGTGGTCCATGAAGACGACCCGGTCGGACACCTTGCGGGCGAAACCCATTTCGTGGGTCACGCAGACCATGGTGATGCCGCTGTCCGTGAGTTCGAAGATCACGTCGAGGACCTCCCGGATCATCTCCGGATCGAGCGACGACGTGGGTTCGTCGAAGAGCAGGATATCGGGCCGCATGCACAGCGCCCGGGCGATCGCCACGCGTTGCTGCTGCCCGCCGGAGAGCTGGTCGGGGTACTTCTCGGCCTGGTCCCCGATGTGCACACGCTCGAGATAGGACAGGGCGGTTTCTTCCGCCTTCTCCTTGTCCATCCCGAGATTGCGCATGGGGGCGAGGGCCAGGTTCCGCAGGACGGTCATGTGGGGGAACAGGTTGAAGCTCTGGAACACCATGCCGATCTTCCCGCGCAGTTCGCGGGGAAGCCGCTCACCCGGTCCCAGCGGGACGCCGTGGACCCGGACCACGCCCCGGTCGTGGGTTTCCAGCCGGTTGATGCAGCGGATCAGCGTGGACTTGCCCGAACCGGACGGACCGCAGACGACGACGCACTCGCCTTCGCCGATGCTCAGGTCCACGTCCCGGAGCACCTGGAACGTCCCGAACCACTTGCTTACGTCTTCAAACGCGATAATGGATGGGGTATCGTCAGACACGGATCAGGTGCCCTCGATCATCGCTTTCATCCTGGCCGCGACCCAGTCGACCGCCACGTCGATCATGCCTTGGCCCTTCACGGCGTCTGCGAGCTTGGCCTCGTGGTGGAATTCCCGGTCCTGGGCCGCCCGGTCGGCCTGGGAAATGGTCAGCCTGGCCGAGTCGTAGTCGACGCCTTCCCAGTGGACATGCCGGGGGAAGGCCGCGTAGGCGAAGGAGGTCTCGAATTCGCTGGCGTGACCGGGACAGTTGTTCGAGTCCATGTACTTCCGGACGATTTCCGGGGTATAGGCTTCCCAGTAGCTGCAAAAGGCGAAATTGACGCCCAGGCGGGACCGGATGTCCTCCAGTGCGGCGTTGACGGGACCGGCGTTCCCGGCGTGGCCGTTGACGGCCAGGATATGGTCGATCCCGCCCCTCTTCATGCTGTCGGCCACGTCGTAGAGCAGCTCCGTGAAGATCTCGGGCCGGGTCGTCAGCGTACCCTTGTGGTCCATCCAGTGCTCCGACACGCCGATGGCCAGCGGCGTGGTGACGACGACCTCGGGATAGAGTGCCTGCGCGGCGCGTTCGGACACGTGGACGGCGCTGGCGGTATCGTGGGACATCTCCAGGTGCTCGTTGTGCTGTTCCGTACTGCCCGTGGGAATGATCGCTCCCTTGAGGTTGCCGTCGTAGATCCCCTCTCGGAACTGCCTTCGGGTCATTTTCCAGAGTTGTACGGGCCGGTCTTGGGGTAGGGCGTCGGACATGGAAGACTCCTGACTGGATGGATATTGACCGCGTCGGGTCTCGCGGGTTGATCGGCGCGGATGCGGTTTTTCTCGTCTAGGCGTAATCCTCCCGGGGCGGGCTGAATATGTCCAGGGCGACGGATCGGGTTATGACCTCGGTCACGCCGTGCTGGACCCCGCCGGGAATCACGTACTTGTCGCCCGTCCGGATGGTCCGGCTTTCCCCGCCGATGACCATGACGAATTCACCTTCCAGCACCACGCCCAGCTGTTCGTGGGGATGGTCGTGCATCGGCACCTGCGATCCCGGCGTAAGCGTTACGAAGGACATCTGGGCCCGGTCGCCTCCAGCCACGGCGATGCTGACGCCCGGGGCGATGGACTTTTGGGACATGTTTTCCTCTTCGACGAAATACATATGCTCCTCCGGCTATGGGCAGGATGCCCGGTGAAAACGGTCGTGCGCAATCCGGTCGGGCCAGGCCGTCCCGGCTATGCCGTCCCGGCGTCGGCGTATACGGCACTCGCCGCCGCCACGCCGCTCCCGGAGACCGCGTGGCCTTCCGCGCGCAAAGCCTGTTCGAGGGCGCCCAGGCACAGGATGACGTGATCGCGCTGGGAGGACTGGCCCATGAGCCCCACGCGCCAGGCCTTGCCCTTCAACGCGCCGAGGCCGCCGCCGAGTTCGAGGCCGTAGTCCTTCAGCAGCCGGCTTCGCACGCCGGCCTCGTCGATCCCTTCCGGGGCCAGGACGGGGTTGATGGTCGGGGCGCGGTGCGGCGGATCGACGAAGAACGCGAGGTCCATGGCGTCGATCCCCGCCCTGAACGCTTCGTAGTTCACGGCATGCCGCCGGTGGCCGTTTTCCAGCCCCTCCTCGTGGATGAGCACAAGGGCTTCCCGCAAGGCGTAGAACAGGCTCACCGGCGCGGTATGGTGATAGGTCCGGTCGCCGTCCCAGTACGCGTTGATCAGAGAGAGATCCATATACCAGTTGTCGACCGGTGTCTTGCGTGCGGCAATGGCCTCGAGCGCGCGATCGTTGAGCGTAAGGGGCGCCAGGCCCGGCGGGGCGCTCAGGCACTTCTGGCTGCCGGTATAGCAGACGTCGATGCCCCATGTGTCGACCTCGACCGGCGTACCACCCAGGGAGGCCACGGTGTCGACGAGGACGAGGGCGCCGTGCTCGTGGATGACGGGGATGATTTCCTCGAGGGGTTGCAGCACGCCCGTGGACGTTTCCGCATGTACCAGGCCCACGACCTTGGGACGGCATCCATCCAGCGCCTGCCGGACCTGTTCCGCCGTGAACGGCCGCCCCGGTTCGCCTTCGAGACGTATCAACCTCCCGCCGTGGCGCTCGGCCATCTGGGCCATGCGGTCTCCGAAGACGCCGCCCACGCAGATGAGTACCTCGTCACCCGGCTCCACGAGATTGCAGATGCAGGTCTCCATGCCGGCGGAACCCGTGGCGGAGATGGCCAGCGTCATGGCGTTTTCGGTCTGGAACACGTACCGCAGCAGCGTCTTGGTATCGTCCATGACCCCGATGAAATACGGGTCCAGGTGTCCGGTCAGCGGAGCCCCCATGGCCTGGTAGATCCTGGGGTGCATGTCGCTCGGTCCGGGCCCCATGAGGACGCGCCGGCCGGGGTCCAGGGGTGCGAATGAGTCATGATACGGAGGCATGCGGTGGTGTTCCCTTCGGTCAGCGTGTCTGAATCAAGGTCTCGGCCGTCCAGGCGTCGACAAAACCTCTGTTTCTCAGCCAGTCGCGCAAGATGTCGGCATCGGCCTTTTCCTTGAAGTCGCCCACGCGCACCTTGAAGCTGTTGGATTCCTCTTCCACGTAGATGCGATACGACCATTCCGACAGCGTTCGCTCCACCTGCAGCAACGCGGCTTCGGCCGCTTCTCGCCTCGTAAACGAATAGAGCTGGACTCTGTATCCCGGGGTGGGCTCCGCTACCGTGGCGGGGACGGGGGTATCGGAAGCCGATTCGGCCGGATCATCGATCAACGCCTCATCGGATCGTGACGCGTCGTCTTCGAGCGCCGGAGCTTCGGGCGCCGGAGCTTCGGGTTGAGGCGCCGGTGGTACCGCGGCGGGTGCCCGCTTCCCGAGCAGCCACGTGCAGCCCGTCGCATTGATGCCGAACAGGAGACAACATACTATCAACGCAATCTGGAACGGCATTTTCAGCGGAAATCCATATCGCATGATCGGCACCCATATGGCAACGGCGCCAGGCGGAAGGCATGGGTCAGGGCAACGGTAACAAAAGAGGATTCCGAAAAATCCCGGAATCCTCTTCATAACCACTTGCATTTCTCTTCGGCCGACCACCGTCAGGAACCATCCCCGGAACCTACATGCCTGCTCCCGAGGTGATCAGTTCCATCTTCTTCTTCTGGAGTTCGTCTCCCTTGGTAAACAACTCCATCTTCCTGGCATCGTCCGTTTCGATACTGGCCAGTCCGACGTAGGTATCGCCGAGTATATCGTGGCCTTCGATACTGTTCGGCTCTAAAGCCAGCAGCTTGTTCATGCTCTCGACAGCGCCATTGAACGCCGCCGAGGCCGCTTCCACGTTTCCGGCATCCCGGTCGGACAGACCCTTGTTGTAGTAGTAAGTTCCCAGGTATCGCAGCAGATCCTGGTCCTCCGGGAGGGCGGCGTGTCCCTTTTCCAACGCTTCGATCGCCATACCCAGGTTATCCCTGGAGGCCTGGATGGAACTGAGGTCGCGGTACAGCACCTTTTCAGCCGGAAACGCTTCGATCGCCCGCTCGTACGTGGTGATCACGCCGGCCGTGTCGGCGACTTCGGAGTACGCCTGGCGCATGATGAGGTAGGTGTTGAGATCGACCTCTTCCGACAGTTCGATGATCCTGTCGCAGGCCATGATCGCCTTGTCCCAGGCCTGGGTGTAGTAGTACACGTTGACCAGGCCGTCCCAGGCTTCGAATCTGTCCGGATCCGCTTCGATGAGCGTCTCGAGGGCCATCCTGGAATTTTCATAATCTTCCGAGTTCAGGGCGGCGTAACCCCAGTACAGGTACCCCTGCTGCTTGGCGGCTTCCAATTCGTCCGCCTCCCTGGCCTCGTTCTTCTTGCCGATGGAGCGCAGTATGTCCTGGAGCAACGAGGTCGCGTTGACGGAGCGGTCGTAGAATTGGGCGGCGTCCGCGTACTTCTCTTGTTCATAGCTTTGCTGGCCCCTCTGGTAGTTCTGACGGATCATGGAGCCCAGGGTGTTCCTGAACTGTTCCTTGTCCTTCTTGTCCAGGTCATTGAAGGTAACCGCTTCCCAGTTCTGGAACATCAGGTCGAAGTTGCCCTTGCGGTAATGAATGAGCCCGAGGAGATAGTGGGCGTCGTTGTTGCCCGGGTCCTTCTCCAGGGCGGTCTCGAGCAGCGCCATGGCCTTGTCGGTCTGAGGCGGGATTTCGCGGATGTAGATCTTCGCGGAACGAAGCTCGATTTTCTGCGCGTCTGCGGCGACCGGTATCAACATGGCGAAGCCGAGGGCAAACAATACGCAGACGGCAACCTTTCTTAAAAACATTACGGACTCCTTTCGACAGGTACGCCGATGACGCATCTACAGGACCTGTCATGGCTATGCATCTTCATGATCGCGTCCGATGGATCCTTTTTAGACAGTCACGTAAAACTAAGTGATTCGCACCGGTCCGTCAAGGTGATTCGGGCGCGTCGCGCCGGTAGCTGACCCGGCCGCCGGCGATGGTCATGGTAACACATCCTTCCAGCGTGCGGCCGGTGAATGGCGAGTTTGCGGATCTTGACCTGAAGGACGCGGGATCCACGGTCCAGGTTCCATCCGGATCGAAGAGAAAGAGGTCGGCGGGGCCGCCGGATGCCAGGCTGCCTCCTTCTACCCCCAGGATGCCCGCGGGGGATGCGGACAGGACCTTTACCGCGTCGCCCAGGGATAGCAGGCCGGGCCTGACCAGCTCGGTATACACGACGGCCAGCATGGTCTCGAGACCCGTTGCGCCGGGCAGCGCTTCCTGGAACTCCGTGTTTTTCTCGTCCACGGACCGCGGCGTGTGATCCGAAGCGACGGCGTCGATCGTTCCGTCCGCCAGGCCCGCGCGAAGCGCCTCCACGTCCACTTTGCTGCGCAGGGGCGGATTGGTCTTCAGGTGCGTATCGTAGGTTGAAAGGGATTCGTCGGTCAACACCAGGTGGTGGGGACTGGCATCGGCGGTTACCCGCACGCCCCGCTGCTTCGCCGACCGGATGAGATCCACCGTCACGGCCGTGCTGGCGTGGATGACGTGGATCCGTCCGCCCGTCCACTCGGCCAGCATGAGGTCCCGGGCGGCGACGGTTTCTTCCGCGATGGAGGGTATGCCCTTCAGGCCCAGCCGTGTGGCGTGGCTTCCCTCGTGCATGTGTCCGCCGGCAGATAGCGACGGGTCTTCGCAGTGCACGAAAATGGGCAGGTCGAACATCCGGCTGTATTCGAGGGCGCGGCGCAGGATGGCCGGATTCCGGATGGACCGGCCGGCATCGGACAGCGCCACGGCGCCGGCCTCGGCCAGTTCGCCGGCCTCGGTCAGACGTTCGCCCCGGCATCCCTCGGTGACCGCGGCGATGGGATGGATCTTCGCCGCCGCGCCGGCCGCCCTTTCCCGTACGAATTCCACCGTAGGCGCGTCGTCGATGACCGGGTCGGTGTCCGGCATGCACGCCACGGCGGTGACACCGCCCACGGCGGCGGCGAGCGCGCCGCTCTCAAGAGTCTCCCTGTACTCGAACCCGGGTTCGCAGAGATGGGCGTGCAGATCGACCAGGCCCGGCAGGACGAGCAGACCGGCCGCATCGATGACCACGGCGCCTTTCGCCTCGTCGTCCGCCGGCCGGTCGATGATCCGCCCGTCGCGCATCCAGAGATCGCCCTGCTCGTCGCGGCCGGAAGAGGGGTCGACGATGCGTCCGTTGCGGACCACCGCAAGCCCGGCGATTCCAGTTGCGCCGCCGATGGTATCCGGTCCGTCAGGCCGCATCGCGCTCACCTCCGCCGTTGAGGAGATAGAGGACTGCCATGCGCACCGCGACGCCGTTGGTCACCTGGTCCAGAATGACCGATCTCCCGCTGTCCGCCACGCGGCTGTCGAGTTCTACGCCGCGGTTGATGGGGCCGGGGTGCATGACGATGGCTTCGGGTTTGGCGAGTTCCAGCCGTTCTGGGTCGATGCCGAACAGCCGCGTGTACTCGCGCTGGGACGGAAAGAAGGCTTCCTGTTGCCGTTCAAGCTGTATCCGCAGAGCGTAGATTACGTCGGCGTCGCGGAGGGCGTCGCCGATCCGGTAGCTGACCTCCACGCCCATCTCCTCGATGTCGACGGGAATCAGCGTGGGCGGCCCGCATACGACCACGTCGGCGCCCATTTTCCGGAGTCCCCAGATATTGGAGCGTGCCACCCGGCTGTGGGCGATGTCGCCGATGAGCGCCACCTTCAGACCCTCCAGCTGGCCCAGTGCGTCCCGCATGGTGAGGAGGTCCAGCAGTCCCTGCGTGGGATGTTCGTGGGCGCCGTCGCCCGCGTTGATGACGACCGCGCTCGACAGGCACTGCGAGAGGAAGAGGGGCGCGCCGGCGGCGGCATGGCGCACCACCACGCAGTCCACCTGCATGGCTTCGATGTTCCGCGCCGTGTCGCTCAAGGATTCTCCCTTGGACACGCTGCTGCCGGTGGACGCGAAGTTCAGGGTGTCTGCGGAGAGTTGCTTCTCGGCGAGTTCGAAGGAAAGCCGCGTGCGGGTGCTCGATTCGAAGAAGAGATTTACGACGTTCTTCCCGCGGAGGGCGGGGACCTTGCGGATGGGCCGCCGGATCACTTCCTTGAAGGAGTCCGCCGTATCCAGGATCAGTCCGACCTCCTCGCGGGAGTAGTCCTCGAGGCCGATCAGGTGGCGGTGGCGCAGCGCGCGAAGCCTGTTCTTCGCCATCAGGCCACCTCCTCCACCGCGACGTTGTCGTCCCGGTCCAGCTCATGGACGTGGACGACGACGGTCCGGCCGGGACCCACTTCGATGGTCTCCCCGATGTAATCCGCCTGGATGGGCAGTTCCCGTCCCTCCCGCTCGATCAGGACGGCGAGTTCGATCCGCCTTGCCCGGCCGAAATCCCTCAATTCGTCCAGCGCCGCGCGGATCGTGCGGCCCGTGTAAAGGACGTCGTCCACCAGGATGACGGTGCGCCCCTCGATGTCGAAGGGGATGTCGGTCGTGCGGACGACGGGGTAGTCCGCGCGGACCTGGAGGTCGTCGCGGTACAGGTTGATGTCCAGCACGCCCACGGGTACGGCCGTGTCTTCCGCCTCCCGTATGGCCTCGGCCAGCCGCCGCGCCAGCCAGTCGCCGCGTCGCTGGATACCAACGATGGCGATGCCGGAAGCACCCTGGTTGCGTTCCAGGATCTGGCGGGCGATGCGGGACAGCGCCCGGGCGATGCCTTCCCTGTCGAGGACCTGCTCGCTCATCCGGCCGCCCCCTCACGAGGCGCGCCAGTCGCCGCCCCCTCGCCCGCCGCGCTCGCCGCCGACCAGGCCGCCTTCAGCGTCTCCAGGCTCTTCCGGGCGATGTGCTCCGCACCGTGCGAATAGTCGAACACCTCCACCGATCCGTATCCGTCGTATCCGGTTTCCCGGAGCGCCCGCAGGATGGGGACGAAATCGGTATCTCCGAATCCCGGCCCGTTGCCGGTGGCGTCGTTGAAGTGGATGTAGGCCGTGATATCCCGGTGTTCGTGGATCGCCGCCGCGACGTCCAGCCCCTGGCACAGGGTCGCCCGGACGTCGATGATCAGGCGGAAATTGGGATGGTCGATCTCACGGACCATCCGCGCGGCTTCGTCCGGGGTGTTGATGAAGTTGGTCTGGGCGCTGTCCAGGGGCTCGAGGCAGATGGTGACCCCGTTTTCCTCCGCCGTGGGCAGGCATTCCTGGTACGCCTGGCGGGTACGGTCCCACGTCGCCTCGTAGGTCTGGTCCGGCAGCACGTTGCGTTGCTTCGGCGAACCGGCCACCATGACCCGGCCGCCGATGTCGCCGCAGAACCGGATCAGGTCGCAGAGGTACAAGCGGGTGCAGTACCGGATGCCGTCGTCGGGGTGGTTGAGGTAGAGGCCTTCAGGGCTGAGCAGAAGCCAGTGCAGCCCGGTGATTTCGAGGCCGTATTCCGCCGCGTCGTCGCGTATCGCCTTCCGGGCGTCGGGACCGACCTCGTTCACCGATCGCGCCACCGTAAAGGGGGCGATTTCCACGCCGTCATATCCGATTTCCGCGGCGGTCTGGAAGATCCGCCGGAGGGGGACGTCCTGGAACATCTCGTTGCAGAAGGCGAACTTCATACGGGTTGTCCCGCCTCTTCCATCCTTTCCGTCATTTCCCGGCCGGTCGCGGCGTAATCGTTCTTGAGATCCTGCGGGAGGGTGCGCCAGACCAGGAAGCGCTTGCGCAGCACGCTCAGGAAGCGCCGGTTGATGCGCTGCCAGGACGCCACGTCGCCGCTCTCGCGGTGGATGTCCACCCACACGGCGTAGAGGTCTCTTTCATTCTCCGCCGGCGCGGCGCTGAGCGAGACCTTCTGGCTGATGCCCAGGTCGTAGGGGGCGAGCCAGGTCATCATCGAGATATGGTACATGGGCTGCTCCGTGGCGCCTTCCACGGCTGTAAGCTGGACATTCTCCGTGACGAAGGCGCCCAGTGAACCCTCCTCGTAGGATTCGAAGACCCGCGTGAGATAGGCGTACATGCCCAGCACCTCGACGCTGCCGATGGTGAAGGGGAAATCGAAGCTCCAGTCGTCCCCGTCGGGCTCGGGGAACTTCCACTCCCGGCCCACGTCAGGCACGGCCATGTCCGCCGCCTTCTTGGCCGGGTAGGCCGTCGACAGGAACACCGTGGCCATGACCACGACCACCGACCAGACGGCCGACAGGGAGGAATAGTTCAGCGACAGGCCCGCGAGGATGTCGTAATTCGACAGCACGAGGGTGATGGTCTGTCCGCCCAGGTAGCCCAGCACGGCGCCCACCGTGGCGAAGACGGAGGACTCGGCCAGGAACAGCGCCGCGATGTGGCTCGGTGCCAGGCCGACCGAGCTGTAGACGCCGATTTCCCGGAAGCGCTCGTGGACCGCGCCCATCATCGTGTTCAGGACGATCATGGCGGCGACGAGGATGGGAATCAGGAAGTTGCCGAGGCCCCCGATGGAGGTGGAACCGATGGAACTGTAGACGTTGACCGTGCCGTCCTTCCCCACGAACATGGTCATGGCGACCCGGGACAGGAAGTCCTCGATATCGCGGTCGAAGGCGGGGTTCGGCTGTCCGCTTTCGTCCACGAAGTCCGCGATGGCGACCGAATACATCTTCCCGTCGAGGTCCATGACCGTCTCGTAGGGCAGGATCATGACGTTGTTGGACTCGAGATGGATGAAGGCCTCCGGCGGCGACTCGGCCTGCAGCCGGGGGTCTTCGCCGATACGCTGCGCGATCTTGCCCTTTTCCTGGACCAGGTCGACCGGCGTGAGCTTCTCGTCGTCCAGGTCCTTGAGCTGGTTGAACCGTCTTGAATCGATCACGCCGACGACCTGCAGCCGCATGCCGAACATGTCGATGTAGGCGGAACCGGCGTCTTCGGGACTGATGCCCACCACCGCGGCCACGTCGTCGGGCAGGATGGCCGCGTCCCGTTCCCCGGGCTCGAACCACCTGCCGCCGAGGAGGTATTCGTCGAGGCGGGTCGCCCTGGGCTCGTCCGGGGTCAGGCCCAGAATGCTGTTCACGTAGCTTTCATGGGAAGACCGGGGCGACGAGAAAGAGAAGAACCCCTTTTCGCCCTTGACCTGGGACATGTACCAGGCCCGCGGAATCAGCGTGGCCTTGTCCTCGAAGGTGCTCTTGAGATAGTCGTAGACGGAGGGCTGCAATCCTTTCCAGTTACGGTCCCGGACCAGCGTTCCCTCGTAGGTCGGTTCGTTGTACCGCTCCAGCTTGTAGTACCTGAGGGACGTGGTGATGGACGTGAAGGACAGCACGGTGAAGGTCAGCAAGGTGATGGTCGCCGCCGTGAGGGCCGTGCGAACTTTACGTTTCCTCAGGTTGGAAACACCCAGCGAAAGGGCGACGGCCGTGGCGCTCAACCGGCCGATGTCGGCCTCGTGCATGCCGGTCTGCGCCCGCTTGATCTTCTGCACTTCCTGGTTGAACTTGGACAGGACGATGATCAGCACGGTCGTACCCAGCGCGAAGATGACGAAAGCCAGGAAGATCACGTAGGGCGACGTGCTGAGCTTGAAGGCGGGATGCACCTGCTGCAGCACGAGGAAGACTGCGATGAAGAAGGTGGCGAACCCGAAGATCCGCTTGTTGATCGTCGGAAACCCGAAGACCAGGCGCTCCATGAAGAAGGAGAAGGGGATGAGCAGGATGAAATAGAAGATCACGCCCTTGACCGTGTCGTCCGCCGTGGACTTGACCTCCGGGTATCCCCGCGCTTCGAGACCCCAGGCTTCCCGAGACTTGGAAATGAAGGCGTCGTATTCCCGGTTCGCCAGGTGCTCCTCCGCCTCGAGGAGCGTGACGCGCGCCTGTTCGTGGAGTTGCTCGATGCGCTGGTTCTCCACGCCGAAGCGGGCGAGTTGCTTGAGCCTTACGTCATCCACGACCCACATGTCCCGCGTGCCCTGGTAGGACGGATTCACGATGAGGCCCATATCGACCGGGTAGCCCTGGCCCTGGGCCTCTTCCAGAAGTTCCAGGGTCACCTCGTTCGGTTCGACGGGATCCTTCAGGAAGGTATCCGGCGCGTTGGTCAGCAGGTACTTGACGCCGAAGAGGCTGGTACTCATGAGCAGCTTGACGCGCTGGCCCGGTTTGGCAAAGACGACCGCCGCGGGTATGGTGCGGCCCTCCGAGCCGCTTTGCTTTTCTATGTAGCTGTGGCCGTACCACTGGGGTTCGGCGTCGTTTTGCGCCAGGACGGTCAACTGGTCCAGCGCCGTGAGGTACCGGGAGTCGATGATCTCGTACACGTCCAGGGCTTCGGCCCGGAACACGATCTGCAGGGTGGTGTTTTCATTCGCGCCGCTCGCGGCGTCCAGCGGGAAGGTCTTGTCGCCCTCCTGGCCCAGGTCGGGCGCGTAGATGATTTCGCCATCCTCGTCCAGCGCGTACGTCCGCAACTTGATCGGCCCTTTCTGCTGTTTCAACGGACGGAATTCGAAGCGTCCCAGGGAATCGGCCTTGGTGATGAGGATGCCGCGCACGCCTGTATTGGTCAGCCCCTTGTAATAGGTGACCAGCGCGCCGGGGATGGGCTTCTTGGGCACGAAGAAGTTGACGTCCCGGTCGAACTCGTAGACCGTGCCCGACAAGTCGTGTGCCGTGTCCTGGATCTTGAGCTTAGTCTCTTCGAAGAGCTCGCCGTCGGTGGTGGCCCGGGCGAGCATGACCGCGAGCGACCGCGCCTGCTCGGTGACATTGGCGATGTTGACCGATTCGAAGCGGTCGTTGGGCGTGTCCACCAGTCCCCGCGTCCCGTTCGGCGTGACGAAGGACATGCCCTTCTTGCCCATGTAGGTGACGGCCTCGCTGTCCAGTCCGATCTTGACGGGCATGAAGTCCTTCCAGGTCCGCTGCGGCGGCACGATGGCGTTGACATACCGGGCTGAATCGGCGCCGGCGCCGAAGGCTTCCTGGATATAGCTTGCGAATTTCCGTGAATAGGGGGCGAAGATGTTTTTGATGTAGTGGTTGGTCGCCCAGGCGGCGTTGTCGAAGGTGCCGAAGGCGAAGCTGCCGACGCGGGACTCGTGGCTGGAGAGGTCGATGCCGAAGAACATGTCGAAATCGATCTTGTCCGCCTCGGGGATCCTCGACATGAAGTAACCACTCGCCCGGCCGTGCCGGTACAGCCAGTTGTGCGCCCCTTCCAGGCCGATGAAGTGGGCGGAAGTGGCCAGGATGACCACGGAGTACTTCGGGTTATAGCGCTTGACCGCCCGGGCGACCTCGAGCAGCGCGGCGACGCCCGAGGCGCTTTCGGCTCCGGGCGCGACGCCCGGGACCACCGACATGGCGTCGTAGAAGGACGAAATGACGATCGTGTAGTCTTTCCACTTCGTGCGGGTCTCGTCCCTGGCGTTCGGCATTTCCTCGTCGAGGCCGGGTATCCACCCGAAGATGTTCTTCCCTTCCACCTCCTCCCAGTCCATGCGGGCCTGGACGTTCACGTGGTTCGTACCTGGTTCGGCCAGGGCCATCAGGCCAGGCGCGTGCGTCTTATCGACCCAGTAACGGGGCACGTTGAGCGGAAGCCCCATGAATTTGAGTTCCGCCTCACTCCGGGTCACCCGCCCGTTGTCGAAGAAGATGACCGCACTGGCGCCGAGCATCCGGGCATTGATGAAACGGTCCTGGGAGTCGAAGTCCATGAGCACGACGCTGCCCTGCATCTCGTACCCGTTGAAGTCGGCGAATTCCCCCTTGCCGCCATAGACGATCGGACCTGAAATACCCTCGCCGGGCGTGGTGGGCGTGCGCACGTGGTTGGGCCAGAGGGCATGGAGGGGGATCTCCTCGCCCGTCTCCATCACCGTCAGTTTCGATCCCTTGTCGATGGGCACCGTAACCGGGAACGTCTCGGTACGGATGTCCTGCAGGCCGATCTCTTCGAACTGATCCCGTACGTACGCGTAGGCCGAATCGGCGCCGGCGTAGCCCACCACACGGGAAGGATGGGAGGACAGGGTACGCACCGTGTTTTCGATCGACTCCGCGCTGACCGACTCCAGGGCTTCCTCGAGGTCGCGGTCGTGGCCCAGGAAAGGCTGAACCTCCTGAGGTTCCGGCAGCGAGATCAGCTTCATCAGGATATTTTCGGTAATATCCTCGGGATGGAAGATGGTGACCGAGGACAGCATCAGCACCGCGATGGTGATGCCTATGCCCGTTTTTATCTTCGACCACATGTGCGTTTATCCCTGATTTACGGCCGCGCAGTCATGCCGCGCCGCAGTTCTTCCGCCGCTGCCGCAGTCCGAATGCGGAATGCATTCCGAATGTGGAAGCGGCGGTTTCGTACGCTGGAAGCCGCGCAGAACCGCCGCCTCCGCGTCATTCATTGCCGGGGAACATGGGTATGCCCGGGACTGCCGAGAGGCCCTTCCAGTCGCATTCATCCCGAGCGTAGTGAGTTGTCGCATACTTGAACAAAGCAATATAAAAAAGATGATACGACGGTTCAAGCAAAAACCTGACGGCCCCTTGACGGCCTCAGGGTCGCGCGCTCGGGACGTAATACGGGTGCACGAACCGGCACATGGTTACGCGCTCATGGTTGCACGATGGTAACACGCCGGTTAAAACTAGGGTTGTGCCACCTGACGGAGACCGGATATATTGATTGGCGTACAGTATCCAGATCTTTTCCCCCTATAAAACCTGTTTTCCTGTTTCGGCGCACCGAATCATGACATCCCTTACGCGAATCGGTATACCGCGACCCGGCATACTGCGATCGGCCGGCATTTCCCGCCGCGCCGTGGTCCTGGGGCTGGCACTCGCCGTCCTGATCAACATCTGGGTGCCCTTCGGTTCCTTCATCCTGCAGTCCTCCCGCATGACGGTAGGACACCTGCCGATCTCGGTCCTCATACCTTTCTTCTTCCTGCTCTTCATCGTCAACCCCGCCCTGCGAACGTGGCGGCCGACCTGGGTGCTGACCGGAAACGAACTGGCCCTGGTCTTCGTGATGATGTTCGTTTCCTCCCTCGTGCCGGGCAAGGTACTGGTCGCCTATCTCATGGGGGTCATCGCGACGCCGTACTATTTCGCGCGGCCCGAAAACCAGTGGGCGGTCACCTTTTTCGAGTACCTGCCCGACTGGCTGCTGGTGAGCGGCCAGGGCAATACGCTGGTGTGGTTCTACGAAGGGATCCCGGAGGGGGCCGGCGACGTCATCTGGGGACCCTGGCTCCCGCCCCTCTTCTGGTGGCTGACCTTCTTCGTGATGCTCTTCTTCATGGGCGCCTGCATGTCCACCATCATGCGGAGGACGTGGGTGGCCCACGAGCGACTGACCTTTCCGCTCGTCCGGATGGCGGTCGACCTGATCCGCCACGACGACCGGACGGAACGGACTTTTCCGGGTTTCGCCTACGACCGATTGTTCCAGATGGGCTTCGGCCTCACGCTGGCCCTCATGATCTGGAACATCGCCGCGTTCTGGGGGGCCATCTCGCCCATTCCCATCGGGGCACTTTACCGAACCACGATGATACTGGTGGAAGGCACCGATGCCATCCGGGTCAGCGTCAACATATATGCCCTGTGCTTCGCCTTCCTGGCGCCGCTCGAGATTACCTTCAGCCTGTGGTTCTTCGCCCTGTGCGGCGTGCTGGAAGGCGGCCTGCTCGACCGCGTCGGACTCCAGTTTTCCGACAGCCCGGTGGGGGTGAACGCCGTGGTGAAGGCCCAGTTCTTCGGCGGGTTCATCGTCTTCGTCTTCTGGCACCTGTGGACGGCCCGCGCGCAGATCGCCGACGTCTTTCGGCAGGCCCTGCGTGGCGGTGAGCAACCGCCCACGGAGTTGATGTCCTATCGCGTCGCCGTGCTCGGCCTGGCGGGCAGCGTAGTGTACCTGGTGGCCTGGCTGGTGGGTTCGGGGCTGTCCTGGCAGGTGGTGCCCGTATTCCTGTTTTTCCTCTTCGTGCTGTACCTGGGCACGGCGCGGATCATCGCCCAGACGGGCCTGGCCTTCCTGGATCTGCCGGTCAACGCCCACCATTTCACCATTCTGACCCTGGGATCGGGGAACATCGACCACCAGAGTCTCACCACCCTCGGCCTGGGATCCGCCTATGCCCGAAACTGGCGGGGCATGGGCATCGGCACCATCGCCCAGTCGGACAAGGTGATGTCCGACCTGCGGCAGGACAAGCGGGGGATCCTCGCCCTCATGATCGCCACCTTCGTTATCAGCCTGCTCACCTCCGTGCTGTACACGGTCTACATCGGGAATACGACCGTAGGCGCGTACAACTTCGGCGAGCGCGACGCCTTCGGCGGCATCAACGAGACCTACTACGACGACATTGTGCGCTGGATCCGGAACGCCAGCCAGCTGCAGCCGCCCGAGTTCCTGTTCATGGCCCTCGGCGGCGTCATCATGCTCGTCATGACGGCCCTGACCTACCGGTTTCCCGGCTGGCCCCTGGCGCCGGTGGGTTTCACCGTGGCCTTCGCCGACGTGACCCGGCTCCTCATGTTCTCGCTGTTCCTGGCCTGGCTGATCAAGATGCTGCTGCTGCGGATCGGCGGGGTGACGTTCTACCGCCGGGCCCAGCCCTTTGCCTGGGGCGTGCTCGTGGGGTACACTACGGGGGTTTTTCTCGGGTTCGTCGTGGACTGGATCTGGTTTCCTGGGCAGGGGCACGCCCTGCATGAATGGACGTAGCCTTGCGCGGGCTCCCGGTCAGGGGCACGCCCTGCACGAATGGACGTAGCCGGGGCCGACTGCGGTCAGTGATTACATTTAGCGTATATACAATGGCTCTACGTCCCGCAAGAGCCGGTCGATCTCGGCGAGGTCGTGCCGGTCCAGCCTCCCAGGCGCCCGCGTGAACGTCGATGCGATCAGGCCCCGCCGTTTCAGGATCTCCTTGCAGAAGATCACGCCTTGCAGGCTTTCGATGTTGATGAGCGGCAATAGCCGGGTGTGGATCTCCCGCGCGCCTTCCACGTCGTCGGACCGGTAACGCTCGTAGAGGCGGACCAGTACGTCGGTGAACTCGCAGGCCGGCATGGTGCCGCTCGCACCGCGGTTCAGCTCGTCGATGAACCAGCGTCCGCCGAACCCGGTGAAGACGCCGTGCAGTTCGTCCCCGCAGGTCTCCAGCAGCGCCGTCACCGAATGGCCCGGCGGCATCATCTCTTCCTTGATGTACTTCACGTGCGGAATGTCCAGCAGCAACTCACGGATGACGGCCGGTGGGAGGCTGGAACCCAGTGGCGGATCGAAGTTCTGGATGAAAACGGGTTTCCCCATGGCTTCCGCGACCCGGCGGTAGTAGTCGACCAGGCCGTCCAGCCCGGGCTTGAGCACGTAGGGCGGCAGGGCGATGGCGCCGTCGGCGCCGGCCTCGCGCGCGTGGCGGCTGAACATCACGGCGACCTCGGTACTCACCCCGGCCACGCCCGCGATCATGGGGATGCGCCCGTCCACCTGCTCCACGGCCACGTCCACGACCCGCTTCCGCTCGTCGTCCGAGAGCAGCCAGAACTCGCTCACCATGACGGGATAGACGATGCCGTGGGTGCCTGTATCCACGCAGAAATCGATTTGCCTCCGCAGTCCCTCCTCGTCCAGTGCGCCGTCGTCGGTAAAGGGCGTCTGCGGTATGGTGAATATGCCGTGCCAGCCATGCCGGCCGTCGCTTGTCATGCCAACCTCCCGTGATCGCTAAGGTTTAATCCGTGATTGTGCGGCGCTTCCAGGGGCATCCCGGACGCCTTTGCGGAAGGGGTCCGGGTCGGGTCCGTAAACCAATATAATGATTGACAGAAAGGGTGCCACGCCCCTATTTTGTGTCGTTGTTTTTGAATGGATAAAAGGCTCGCAGCCGACGTGCAGAATACCCCGGGGAAGCTTGATGACAACGGACGTGGAACCCGATGTAGCATCGCTGGAACTTCACGAATGGCTCGAATCGATTGAGTACGTCATTTCGCAGGGCGACCCGGAACGCACCCGCCGCATCCTGGCGGCGCTGGAGTCCCGGGCCGCCGAGTCCGGCGTACGCCTTCCCTTCTCCGCCAACACGCCCTACGTCAACACCTTTCCCGTCGAACTGCAGGAACCTTATCCCGGCGACCGCGACCTGGAACGGCGCATCAAGAACATCGTGCGCTGGAACGCCCTCGCCATGGTGGTCCGCGCCAACCGGGCCGACGCATCCATCGGCGGGCACATCTCCACCTACGCGTCTTCCGCGACGCTCTACGAGGTGGGGTTCAATCACTTTTTCCGCAACCGGAACGGAAGCCACGAGGGCGACCTCCTCTTCGTCCAGGGCCACGCCGCGCCCGGCATCTACGCGCGGGCCTACCTGGAAGGCCGCGTCACCGAAGAGCAGCTCAAGCACTTCCGCCACGAGGTGAATACGCCCGGCCTGTCGTCCTATCCCCACCCCTGGCTGATGCCGGACTTCTGGGAGTTCCCCACGGTGTCCATGGGCCTCGGCGCCATCACCGGCATCTACCAGGCCCGTTTCATGAAATACCTCGAAAACCGGGGGATCAAGAATCCGAGCGACTCCAAGGTGTGGGTCATGATGGGCGACGGGGAGATGGACGAGCCCGAGTCCCTCGGCGCCATTACCGTGCCGGTCGTCGAAAACCTCGACAACCTCATCTTCGTAATCAACTGCAACCTGCAGCGGCTCGACGGCCCCGTCCGGGGCAATCACAAGATCATCCAGGAACTCGAGGCCATCTTCCGGGGCGCGGGATGGAACGTCATCAAGTGCATCTGGGGCAGCGACTGGGATCCCCTCCTGGAAAAGGACGGCGACGGACTCCTCGTGAACCGCATGCACGAGACGGTGGACGGCCAGTACCAGAAGTACAGCATGGCGTCCGGCGAATACATCCGGAACAAGTTCTTCGGCGTCCATCCGGATTTGAAGAAGATGGTGGAACACCTGTCCGATTCGCAGCTGCAGCACCTGCGGCGCGGCGGCCACGATCCGCTCAAGGTCTACCACGCGTACAAGGCGGCCGTGGAAACCGAAGGGGCACCGACGGTCATCCTGATGAAGACGATCAAGGGATACGGCATGGGCGACAGCGGGCAGGGCGCCAACAGCACCCACCAGATCAAGAAGATGGAGGACAGCGACCTGCTGGCCTTCCGGGACCGGTTTCGGATCCCGATTTCCGATGAAGACGTGGCCGAAGTGCCCTTCTACAAGCCGCCCGAGGACAGCGAGGAGATCCAGTATCTTCACGAGCGGCGCAGGGCCCTCGGCGGCTACGTGCCCTCCCGGCGGACGACCTTCACGCCGCTGCACGCGCCGAAGCAGGACAAGTACCGCAAGTACTACGAGGGGACCGACCGGCAGGTGTCGACGACCATGGCCTTCGTCAACATCCTGTCGGACCTGATGCGCGACAAGGAAATCGGCAACCTGATCGTGCCCATCGTCCCCGACGAGGCCCGGACTTTCGGCATGGAGGCCCTGTTCCGGCAGTCCGGCATCTACTCCCCGGTGGGGCAGCTCTACGACCCGGTGGACAGCGAAACGCTCCTGTATTACCGCGAATCGAAAGACGGCCAGTTGCTGGAAGAAGGCATTTCGGAAGCGGGCGCCATGTCGTCCTTCATCGCCGCCGGCACGGCCTACGCCACCTACGACATCAACACCATCCCCTTCTTCATCTACTATTCCATGTTCGGCCTGCAGCGCGTCGGCGACCTGGTGTGGTCCGCGGGCGACATGCGCTGCAAGGGATTCCTCGTCGGCGCCACGTCGGGGCGGACCACGCTGGCAGGCGAAGGACTTCAGCACCAGGACGGCAACAGCCACCTGCTGGCCTACCCGGTTCCGAACCTGCTGGCCTACGATCCGGCCTACGGCTACGAACTGGCGGTGATCATCGAAGAAGGCATCCGGCGCATGTACGAGGATCAGGAGGACGTGTTCTACTACCTGACCGTGCACAACGAGAACTACGCCATGCCGCCCATGCCCGGCGACCCCGAGGCGACCCGGGAGGGCATCCTCAAGGGGATGTACCTCTTCCGCGAATCGGAAATGGAGGACGGCGACCTGCGCGTCCAGCTCTTCGGAAGCGGCGCCATCCTGAACGAAGTGCTCAAGGCCGGCCGGATCCTGGAGGAACAGTACGGCGTGGCCGCGGACGTCTGGAGCATCACCAGCTACAAGGCGCTGCACAACGAGGCGGTGGACGTGGAGCGGTGGAACATCATGCACCCCGAGGAAACGCCGCGCGTGCCCTACGTGACCTCCTGCGTGGCCGACGTGCCGGGACCCTACGTGGCGGCCTGCGATTACGTGAAAGCGCTGCCGGACACGGTATCCGCCTGGTTCCCGGGCCACCTGATCACGCTCGGGGCCGATGGATTCGGACGCAGCGACAGCCGCGCCGCCCTGCGGGATTTTTTCGAAGTGGACGCCCGGTATATCGCGCTGTCCGCGCTCTACGGCCTGATGCGCGACGGCAAACTGCCGGCTTCCACACTGAAGCAGGCGATGGCCGACCTGGAGATCGACGCCGACAAGCCGAATCCGCTCATGCTGTGACGGGCCGAAGCAGGCGATGGCCGATCCGGAGATCGACGCCGACAGGCCGACTCCACACAAACTAATGGCAGAGGGACGCAAGACCTATGGCGACGCCTTTCAATCTTCCGGCGCTGGGTGAGAACGTCGACGCGGGCACCGTGGTAGGTATCCTGGTGGCCGTCGGAGATCAAGTCGAAGAAAACCAGCCCGTCCTGGAGATCGAGACCGACAAGGCCAACCTCGAGGTGCCGTCGGGATTCAGCGGAGTGGTGACTGAAATCCTCGTGGAGAACGGCGCGACGGCCGAGGTAGGCGCGCCCGTGCTCATGTATGAAGAAGGGGCGGGAGAGGGTGCGGCAGCCGGCGGGGACGCGGCAGTCGTCGAGGCCGAGATCGAGGACGCCAGCGAGGCCGACGCTGCAGAAGCGGAAGTAGAGGCGGAGGCTGTAGCGCCTGCTGCCGGTGCGCCTGACGCCGAAACCCGGGAGCCGGCCCCACAGGCCCCACAGACGCCGCCGCCGCCGGAACCGAGTGTTTCGCAAGAACCGAGCGCGCCACCTGCCGCGGACGCTGGTCCAGCGGAGATAACCGCAGCTCCACCACCCCCTTCGCCGCCGGCCCCGGTCGTTCCCGCAGCTACTTCCACTTCAGGCGCGCCTGTACCGGCAGCGCCTTCCGTACGCCGCTTCGCCCGGGAGATCGGGCTCGACATCGGCCAGGTACCGGGAACCGGTCCCGACGGCCGCATATCCGTCGAAGACGTCAAGTCTCATTCCAGGCAGTTGAGCGCCGGTCAAGGGGCTGCCGGTCCCAGACCATCCGCTCCGGCTTCTCTGCCGGACTTCGCGAAATGGGGTCCGGTGGAGACCGAGCCCATGAGCAACCTGCGCCGCGCCGCCGCGGAACACCTGTCCGCCGCGTGGTCGAACATCCCCCACGTCACCTATGCCGACAAGGCCGACGTCACCGACATGGAAGCCCTGCGCAAGCAGTTCGGCCCCGCGGCCGAAGCCGCCGGCGGCAAGCTGACCATGACGGCCATCGCACTGAAGATCGTGGCCGCGGCGCTCAAGCGATTTCCGCTCTTCAACGCCAGCGTCGACATGGCCGGGCAGGAGATCATCCACAAGAAGTACTACCACGTGGGCGTGGCGGTCGATACGGACCGCGGCCTGGTCGTGCCGGTCATCCGGGACGTGGACCGGAAGAACATGGTCGAGTTGTCTGTCGAACTTTCCGAGGTCGCCGCCCGGGCGCGGGACAGGAAGCTCTCGCCGGACGACATGCAGGGGAACACCTTCACGATCTCAAATCTGGGCGGGTTCGGCGGTACCTTCTTCGCGCCGATCATCAATGCGCCCGACGTGGCCATCCTGGGGCTGGCGCGAAGCCGCATGGAACAGATATACGTGGATGGCGCGTTCCAGCCGCGCCTCATGCTGCCGCTGATGATTTCCTACGACCACCGGCTCATAGACGGCGCGGACGGCGCCCGCTTCACGCAGTGGCTGGTCCAGGCCTTCGAGGAACCCTTCCTGCTCAGCCTGGAGGGTTGACGTACCGGACCAGACTTGCCGGATCGTACCTGCCGAATCCCCCAGTCCGGACTGAAGCCTGACGTGCCAGCCGGACCACATCCCCAAAAGAAAACGAGGCGGTCCTTGTCGAACCGCCCCGTCCAATTGATCTTCGTCGTACTGTAGTTGAACCCTGAATTCCAGGGTGCCCCGCTACCGGGAGATCAGTCCACGGTCTCCATCGTCGTTGCCACCGATTTCAAGAGCCTGTCTTTCATATTCCACACCGTGTAACCGGTGTCGATCAGCCCGGTAGGCGCGTCCTTCCACTCGGCATCCTTGCCGTAGAGGAAATAGGCGTCCCAGACCATGGGGTCCTTGTGTTCCAGTTCCCCCGACTTCTTGTACCAGAATCCCAGTGCGTTCGCGGGGTCCCACATCTGGCTGACCCGTTTGTCGCTGAACACCTGCTCCGCCGCGATCTTGGCCGTATTGACCGCGTCGTTTCGGAGTATACGCTGCCAGACCACGTAGACCCGGAGGTCATCGGAGGGAAACTTATTCAATATCTCTTGCTGCACCGCCCCGGCGCCGCTTATGCAGTGGCCTCAGGTAGGCGAGAACATCACGACGAGGCGGACTTTTCCGGTATCGCCGTTGAACGCCTTCTTGAAATCCACGAGGCTGAGCGGTTCCGGGTTGAAGCTGGTGTTGGTGTTGAGTTGAGCGCCGGCCTGCGAAGCCCACGACAGGGCTCCGGCCAAGATCAGCGCGGTGACCAAGCGAATTCGGTTTGTCATTTGCATCGATCCATTTTCAGGTGGTGGACTAAAACCCCGGTCGTCCCGGGCCGGTCGGGTTAACTATGATATCGACTATGCGTATAGATTGACAAGTGAAATCTTAAGCCTTTTGGACGGCGCAACTAGACCGGGACGATGCGACTAGACCGGGACGGCGTGGTCAGATCAGGTCCGCACTGTCAGACGTTGAAGCGTGCTTTCAGACGCTGAACCGGACGTTGATCACGTCCCCGTCCGCGACGACGTACTGCTTGCCTTCCACGCGCAGCGTGCCTTTCTCCTTCGCGGCCTGCCATCCACCGAGATCGAGCATCGCCTGCCAGTCCAGCGTTTCCGCCCGGATGAATCCCCGTTCCATGTCCGAGTGCACCGTCCCGGCCGCTTCGGGCGCCGTAACGCCCCTTGTGACGGTCCAGGCCCTGACTTCGTTTTCGCCCACGGTAAAGAACGAGATCAGGTTAAGGAGCCGGTACGATGCGGTGATCATGCGGTTCAGGGCCGATTCCTCGATGCCCAGATCGTCCAAGAAAGCGCCGGCGTCGTCCTCGTCGAGCTGGGCGATCTCCATTTCGACCTTCGCACAGAACGCCAGCGAATCCAGCCCTTCGGTAATTTCATCCAACTCTTCCAGTCTGCTCGCTTCCTTGCCCAGATCTTCTTCGGGGATATTCAGCGCAAGTAGCACCGGCTTCTGCGAGAGGAACCGGTAGCCTCGAAGTCTCTTCTCGTCCTCCGGCGAAAACTGGAGATTCCGGATCAACCCACCGCCCTCGATCTCCTGCTTGCACTGTTCGAGCAACTCCCATTCCCGCACCAGGTCGGGCTGTTTCGTGGACCGGGCCTCTTTGGAGAGGCGGGTCAGCCGGCGCTCGATGATCTCGAGGTCGGCGATGGCGAGTTCCAACTCCACCGTCTCGAAATCCGCGCCCGGTGTAACGGACGTACCGGCCAGATCCGGGAAGCCACGGAGGACGTGCACGAGTACGTCCATAGTGCGCAGGTCGGCGAGTCCTCCGGCACCCTGCTGTTCCTCCTGCCTTCCCGAACCGGACGTGATGCCGCCTACATCGAGGTATTCAACGGTGGCGAAAGTGGTCTTGCGTGGATTGAACAGACTGGAAAGGCGTTCCAGTCGCGGGTCCGGGACCCGGATCGTCCCCCGGTTGGCCGTGTTCTGCCCACCGTAACCGCCGGTATCCGCGTTGGCCCTGACCAGCGCGTTGAACAACGTGGTCTTCCCGGAACCGGGCAGCCCGACGAGGCCGATCTGCAAAGCGGTGTCCTCCCATCAAACACAAAACGCGCGGATCATCGCCTTGTACGCGTCGATCGCAAGGTCGAACTGGTCCAGGGCCATCCATTCGTCCACCGTGTGGGCCTGGCGGATGTCTCCGGGACCGAGCAGGATCAGCTCCATTGTCCTGCCAAAGACCAGTCCGTCGGTGCCGTAGGGAACCGTGTGGGCCTTCTCCGTGCCGGTGATCCCCAGGGCCGTCCGGACAAGCTCCGAGTCCGCGGGCGTACTGAAGGGGTCCCCGATCTTCTGGATCGTCAGTTCAACGCCGTTCCGTTCTGCCGCTTTTCGGGTGCGGTCCAGGAGGGCTTCCTGGTCCTGCCCGGGCATCGATCGGTAGTAGACCGTGCATGTGCTTTTGGGCGCCGTCATGTTGAGGGCGACGCCGCCGTCGTTGACCCCGATGTTCCAGTCGGAAAAGGGCGGATCGAACTCGTCGTTCAGATGTCGGGGTTCCGACCTGAGCTCGTCGTGGATGGCCTTCATCTCCACGAGAAAGGGGATCATGGCGTGATGGGCGTTGACGCCTCTGCCGGTGCTGCTGTGGGCCGCCCGCCCCTCCGTCTCGCCCCGCATGAAAACCGCGCCCTTGTGCGCTCGTACGACCTCCATGCGCGTCGGCTCGCAGATGATCCCGTAGCGCAGCCCGCTGCCGTTCAGGAGTTCGGACCGCTCGCTGACTTCGGCCGCGCCCCAGCACCCGACTTCCTCGTCGGCGGTGAACACGAGATAGATCGGCGCGGAGAGTTCCGACGCCTCGAAGGCCGCCCCCGCCGCGAGCATGGTGGACAGGGCGCCCTTCATGTCGCAGCTTCCGCGGCCGTATATCCGGTTGTCCCGGATCTCTGCCTTAAAGGGGTCCGTTTCCCAACCGTCTACCGGGACGGTGTCCGAATGGCCCAGCAGCGCGAGGCCGCCCTTCCCCTCGCCCTTGCGGCCGACGAGGTTGACCTTCTCCACGCCGTTGTCGTCATGGTACGTAATGCGTTCGACCTGAAAACCCACGCGGTCGAGCTGGTCCTGGAGGTAATCGGATACGGCGGCGTTGCTGTTGGCGCTGATCGAATTGAACGCGATCAACTCCCTGGTGACCTGGAGGGGATCGAACATCGCTTAAAGCCTGCTTTCTTTGGTTGGAGGATGCCAATGGGAGGATGCCGGAGGTCGGAAAAACACGTCGCCCGTAATCAATTGTCTACCTTGGGGTTACAGATTCGATAACCCCATGTTGTAAATTTCCTTGGGCCGTCGAATTAGCTTGGCCTCATATAGGCAAATGTAACCTGTTGGGCGGCGTGAGGCAAGTCTGCGAAAAAAGATTTGACATACCGAATCAAATTTGATATAATGATATCCAGATAACATATTATCATCGTTCATCAATGGAGATTTCCATGAATGCCAGCAAAGAGATTCCTAAGGATACTACTCTCGAAGTACGCGATCCAGGGCGCCGGAAGAAGGGCGACAAGAAAAAAACGCGGCAGGTTTTGATGCGGCTGGATGAAGCGGAGGTCGAGTCTCTTCAGTTTTATTGGGAGATTACCGGAATGAGCTTCAGCCGGATTCTCAAGTTCTCTGCAATCTTGGGGAGTCTGGCGTTCCCATACGCATACCTGTTGGCCAAGCTGGACAAGCGGCCAGACAACGAGTTTTCGAGCTATCTGACTGGGTTGTGCCAGGAAGCAGCTCGCGAATTTGGTACGATTATGCAGGAGAAATACGACGCAGCAAAGGCTAAGGCTGAAAAGGTCAACGATGTTTAGCACCCAATTCTTGAACCGGGTAACCGTCCAGGAAGTGCTCAGTGTCAATCGGCGTCTGGCTCACGAAGGCAAAGCAGGATCTCCCGGTTGTCAGAAGACTACGGGCGGGTCTGCACAATATCAGGCATGGAGGAAGTGGGCAGGCGGCTCGCTGAGTTAAGTGGCATACAGAAACGCCTGCACGAGGGAGCGGCCGCCACTCTCAAGAAGGCGAAGGAACTGGCCACTTGTAAAGAGGAGAGCGCTAACCGCAGGCGGCAGATTCGGAAGGTCGAAGCGCAGATCAAAGCAGCATGACTATCATCACAAGGAGGGATTTTCATGACAAAAGAAATCTCGCTGATCCAGTTTAACGGCGGACGGACATTATCGGTCCGAGATCAGTTTTGGCTGTTTAGTCGCGAATTCGTGGTGTCAGCCATCGTTCTAAGCAAGCGCGGCCGATGCATCGATGTCCAGACGTCCAACGGTCCCATACTGCGGTACGACGTGGATGACCTTGAAGAGATCCGTTTCCGCGAGCAGCGGGATACTACAACGGAGGAGTGACGATGTACCCCAAGACAACCGAGTCCCATCACTTTGCTTTACAGCATTTAGTACTTTGGATCATGAAGTTGATTAAAGAGAAAAGGTATCGTAGTGACTTGGTGATACTTGAACACACGTACGTGTATAGTGCAGCGCATGACGCTTATATAGATATATTCCCACTGGGCGATTCTGAAAGCAATGCCGAGCTCTTGAAAATGGCCCACGAAAGAGCGAGAAAGGCTATCGCGGATTTCGAGACTAACAACCCAAACAGAAAGGACTAGCTCGTTGCCGCATAGGCGCGGCAACCCGACCGCCGCGCCTCAATTCATTCTTATAATACCCCACGCTACTTCATATCGTTTCAACTCCTTACTAACAATTACTTAACTTGAAAATACCGCAGCCTACATCTTGACCGGGCGGATCGCGACGCTTGGGTGACCTGCATTTGAAACATGAACCCGGTTCGGAACCCGCTGCTCCTTAACCAGTCCACGGTCTTCAAGAACCTAGCGGGCGGAAACGTACCCGAAGACGAGGCGCTGAGGATCGCGAATCAGTCGTGATTTCGGAGCGTATTTGTCTGGACGTCCTAATGCGACATACTGCATCCCATGCAGGGTATAACGGAACAGGCCCTACCGGCGTCAGTACATGCGAAATTGGCGCTATCGGAACTCGGCGAAAGTCAAGGCGGATCGCGACGCCTGGAGGGCGAAACACAGCAAGCATGAAGGAGCAACACGAGGAGTTAGCTTAATATGCCAGACAATTCCGCTGCCGCTTTATCGGCAGGCCCGGTTAACCCTCATCGGAGCCGAAACTGGATATCTGGTTGGGTTTCAAGGTCCCAGATACTTGAAATAAATCGAGCCTGCAGAACTTAACCTGACTAAAACCTAACAGGCGGGGGTATTGCCGGGCCGTACGTTAATGAATACGTTGCCTAAGACCGTTATCATGATGCCCTCACGTTTGTTTAGGATTGTCAAGGAAAAATGAAAAAGAGTAACAAAATGTATGTGTTTTTACTGTTGACCGTTCTGACGCGTTGCGTCAAATTGCATCAAGAAGCAACTTTGAGGAGTATATAGAAGTATATAGTTATATTACTCCCCATATTACCATATTTCAGAGGGTATTACCATGACTATTCGGGTTACAGTAGGGTATAAGCCTGATGGAAACGGCTACTATTTCTTTTGCCCGGCTTTCCCGGAGATTCTCATAGGAAGTATGACAGAGGAGGAAGGATTTGATTCGATACCAGACGCTATCGGGTTAGCTATCGAGCATCGGATTGTGCATAACATACCATTGCCGGTAGGTCCGAATTTCAGTTTTGTATTAGAGCGAGAAGAAGTCGTGTCAGAACCTGAAATGATAGATGAAGATTACAGGAGTCTTGAATTACATGGCGATTTCTCGCTTAGCGTGGGAACAACTTAAGTCAGTCCATGTTGAAAAGTTAATGACTGCCCTTGTAAAAGATGGATGGGTGAAAGTCGTACGTAGGAACAACATGGCTCGTTATGTGAAAGATGGCATGCCCCTACCTATCATCATACACATTCATCCCAAGAAAACCTTCGGGGAAGACCTCCTGAGAGACATTCTTGGCAGGACAATGTGGACTGATGACGATTTGCTACGGTTGAAATTGATTAAGCGTAAACCCAAGTCGCGTTAATCAGCCCGGAAAGTCACCCCACCGTTGCATAAGCAAACCCCGTCTTCTACAATTCGTTTTTTGAATTAGCCTGTTCAACTGTGTTACCAACGTTGCACACAGGGCTATTTCGTGTATTTCGCGAGGAACGTGAATCCCCTTCGTGTCGGGGGATTTGCGGCACAATGTGATATTATAGGGGATATTACGGAGTTGAGGTTGGAATGCCGGAGGTCGGACTCGAACCGACACGACCTTGCGGTCAAGGGATTTTGAGTCCCTCGCGTCTACCAATTCCACCACTCCGGCACAATCAAGATAGCCCGCCGGAGACATGCGCGTCAGGCGGGCTATCGGTCAATATAAAACGGGGACGACGGGACTCGAACCCGCAACTTCTGCCGTGACAGGGCAGTGCTCTAACCAGATTGAACTACGCCCCCGATTTGATGCATGGGCGATACTGGATTCGAACCAGTGACCTCATGCTTGTAAGGCATGCGCTCTGAACCAACTGAGCTAATCGCCCGCAGGTGTATCCACGCTACGGTCGACGCGATTCCCGGTCGCTGGCCGAACCGGTTCGCGGGAACTTCCCTCTCCAGATCAAGATCACGGGAATGCCCACGCAGTAACCGGAAACCATAAGCAACGGCGCCAGGGTGATCGATTCATAGGCCAGCGCGATGAAACCCGCCAGTATGACGCCGAGTACGATGGCGAGGAGACGAAGGTGACTTCCACGGAACGGCAGGACATAAGCCTGGGGTGCCGTGGCGCGCCGCCGTCCGGAAGACCGGTTTGAACCGGACGCTGACTGCGATCTTCTTCCCATTTCTCCTTAAGCCTCCACGACCGGCCAATATAGGTAAAAAGGCGCTTCGCGTCAAGTCCAAATCAAGGCGGAAAGGCCCTTATTCCTTGACCACCCAGAGCTTCACGCCGGCCTCTACCTGGGCGTGCAGCGCGATGGGAATCGTGTATATGCCTAGCGCCTTGATGGGCTCGTCGAGATGGATCTTCCGCCGGTCGATATCGTAGCCCTTCTCCTTCAGCAGATCGGCGACGTGCTGATGGGTGACGGAACCGAACATGCGGTCTTCTTCGCCGACCTGGACGACGGCGGTGAGGGAGACCTCTTCCAGGACGCCTGCGAGTTCCTCGGCCTGTTCCCGCGTTTTGGCTTCCAGGGCCAGTTGCCGCTTCAATTTGCCCTGGAGCATCTTCAGGTTTCCGGGCGTTGCCGGAATGGCCTTCTTCGTCAGCATCAGGTAGTTCCTGCCGAACCCGTTGGAAACGTCCACGATTTCACCGACGCTTCCCACGTTCCGCACCGACTCGGTCAAAATGAGCTTCACGTCCGACTCCTCGGCTACTTGTAGGTTTCTGGCTACTTGTAGGTTTCTTCGATAAAGGGGAGCAGGCCGATGGCCCGGGCCCGCTTGATGGCCTTTGCCAGGCGCCGCTGGCATAACGCGCTCGCGCCGGAAATCCGGCTCGGCACGATCTTGCCCCGTTCGGTGACGAAGCGCCGGAGCGCCTTCGGGTCCTTGTAATCGATGTTCTTGATGCGGCCCGGTATGCGTTTCTGCTTTCTCCCCCTGGTCATTCTGGATTGGTTCATGCTTCCGCTCCCGTTTTCTTATCGGCCTGTTCCGCCTTCTCGGCCTGCTCGGTTTTCTCGGCCTGTTCCGCCTTCTCGTATACATGGGCCGGATGCTTCCTGACCCGCTTCGTCATGTGCCTGAGCACGCGACCGTTCAACTTGAACGACCGGTCCAGCACGTCCACCAGGGCCGGTTCGCCGTCGAATCGGATCAGCGTGAAATTGCCCTGATGGGCGTCGTTAATCTCGTAGCTGAGCTTTCGGCTTCCCCAACGTTCCGTGTCGATGACTTCTCCCTGGTTCGACGCGATAAGCCCCTCGATGGCGGAGATTTCTTCCTCGAGCGGTGCTTCTTCGAGCTTGGAATCGATAATCACCACTGTTTCATAAGACCGCACGTGCATGCTCCTTAAGTTGTTTGCGGGTTCGCTCAAGCCGGACGGCCTTCAGTCCGTGAACGACGGTTCAGTCCGTGAACGACGGACCGTTATACCGGTTCGCGGCCTCGCCGCAACCTTCGCTTACGAACACCTCCAGCTGGTCGCAGGCCCGGTCGAGGACGATGGGCAGATCCGTTGCTTCCTCTTTGGTAAACACCTCCAGCACGTAATCGACCAGCGTATCGGCGTCCCGGGGGACGTCGATGCCGATGCGCTGGCGGGCGAATGCTTCCGTGCCCAGCGCCTCGATAATGGACTCCAGGCCCCGGTGGCCGCCATGACTGCCTTTCGCCCTGAGGCGCAGCGTACCGAAGGGCAGGTTGACGTCATCGCAGACGACCACGATGCGATCGACGTCGAGTTCGTAATGTCCCACCGCCTCCCGGACCGCGTAACCGCTGCGGTTCATGAAGGTCACCGGCTTGACCAGCGCCACGGGCAGTCCGCAGATCTTCGCGACGGCGCCGTGAAACCGCTCGCTGACCGGGGCGAGCTCAAGACCGAGGCGCCGAAGCCAGGTGTCGATCACGTCGAAACCGGCGTTGTGGCGCGTGTCCGCGTACCGGACACCGGGATTGCCAAGGCCGATGAAGGCATGCATGGACGGATCGTCAGGCCGCTCTGCGGGCCGCAAGGAACCGGAATCGGCATGCTGACACATATCCGGGCTGCCTTAGTCTTCTTGCTCGTCCTCGGTCCCGTCTTCTTCCTCGCCGTCTTCCCGGGCCTGGCCGATGATTTCCGGCTCTTCCTGCTCCAGGTCGACTTCCTCTTCCTCCGGCTCCTCGGCCATCGGCGTCAGTACCGATACCACGGCGACCTCTCCGTCGGTGACGATTTCGACGTTCTCGAAGGAAAGATCGCTGATGTGGATCGTATCGCCCATGCTCAGTTCGCTGATATCCACTTCCAGGTGCTCTGGAATCTCGGAAGCCACGCAACTGATTTCGACCACCCGCAGGGACTGGTCGAGCACGCCGCCGTCTCTCGTCACGCCGATGGGCTCACCGATCATCACGAGCGAAACCTCCGTGGTGATCCGGTCGCTCATCCTGATCTGCTGGAAATCGGCGTGGAGCAACTGGTTTCTCAGGTAGTCCCGCTGGATATCCCGCAACAGGGCTTTCTTGTCCTCCATGCCCTCGATTTCCAGGTTGATGACGACGCTCTCGCCCCGGGTCTTTCTGAGGAAGCCCTCGAACTCGCGATAGTCGAGGGTCAGCGGCGTGGAAGATTCCCCGCTGCCGTAGACCACGGCGGGTAGCGCGCCGTCCCGCCGAAGCGACTTGGCGACCTGTTTGCCGGTGTCCGTCCGCTGACGGGCTTTTAACGATACCTGGTTCATCTACTTCTCCTGTTTCAAGTCTGATCCGACGATTCGAAGAGCGAACTGACGGATTTTTCTTCGTGTATGCGCTTGATCGCCTCGCCGAACAGGGACGCCACGGACAACTGTTCCAGCTTGCCCCGACACATGTCCTCGTTCAGGCGTATCGAATCCGAGACGATCAGGCAGTCCAGTACGGAATCCTCCACCTTCTGCATGGCGTTTCCGGAGAGCAACGCGTGGGTGCACGCCGCGTAGATCGTCTCCGCGCCGTTCTTCTTCAGGGCCTCGGCCGCGCCGGTCAGGCTCCCCCCGGTGTCGATCATGTCGTCGCGGATGATCACGTTCTTTCCTTCCACTTCGCCGATCACGTTGACGACCTCGGACACGTTGGGTCTCGGCCGACGCTTGTCCACCAAGGCCAGCGGGCAGTTCAGCCGCCTGCCGTAGGACCGGGCCATGGCCATGCCCCCGGCGTCCGGGGACGCGATCACCAGGTCATCCGAAGTACCCAGTTCCCTGAGCCGGCGGGTAAATACCGGCGCCGAATACAGGTGGTCCAGGGGGATGTCGAAGAACCCCTGGATCTGGGGCGCGTGCAGGTCCATGGTCAGCACGCGGTCCGCTCCGGCCGCGGCGATCAGGTTCGCCATGACCTTTGCCGAAATGGGTACCCGGGGTCCCGCCTTGCGGTCCTGGCGGGCGTAGCCGTAGTAGGGGATCACCGCGGTGGCCCTTCGCGCCGATGCCCGTTTGGCCGCGTCCAGCAGCAACAGAAGTTCGACGAGGTTCTCCGCCGGCGAGTTGGTCGACTGGACTACGAACACGTCGGTGCCGCGGATGTCCTCGTTGATGTGGATCCGGATCTCGTCGTCGCTGAAACGGGAAACGGCGGCGTTGCCCAGGGGTACGCCGAGATATTCGCAGATGTCTTGTGCAAGCGGTGCGTTTGAATTCCCACTCAGAATCTTCAAACCGACCGCCACGTGCCGCCCTCCTCTAGTACCTCGATTAAACCGCGGCATCCCGCCGGGATGACGAGGAGACCGCGAAGACCCGCCAGGACGGTTCAACCCGTCCCCGCAAGTCCTGTGCTATCCGTTCCGCCTCCGCCCGGCCGGGTGCCAGTCCGAAGACCGACGGGCCGCTGCCGGACATCAGCATACCCTTCAGTCCGGCGCCCGCAAGCAGGTCCCTCGCCCTTTCGATTTCGGGGTGGGCTGCCCGGACCGCCGGTTCCAGGTCGTTATGCAGACAGGAGGCCAGTCTATCGGCATCCCCGGCCTGCATGACAGAAGAGATTAAGTTAATACAGGACGCGTCTTTTGTCAATTCCATTTTCCACTGGCTGTAGGCCCATCCGCTCGCGACTTCGAGGGGCGGGCAGACCAGGACGTAGTGGCGCGGTCCGGGCGCATCCAGCCAGGCGACCTTTTCCCCCCGTCCGGAAGCTACGGCCACACCGCCATGGAGGCAGAAGGGCACGTCGGATCCGAGCTCCGCGGCGAGGTCCGCCAGGTCTTCTTCCCCCAACCCCAGCGACCAGAGCGCGTTGAGCCCGTGCAGCGTCATGGCCGCGTTGCCGCTCCCGCCGGCGAGTCCCGCGGCCACGGGGATGCGCTTCTCGATGTGGATCCGCGCGCCCCGTTCGCCGAGTCCGCAGCGCTCACGCACGAGTCCGGCCGCCCTGTGGACCAGGTTGCGCCCGTCCGTCGGTACGGCCGGATCGGAACAGGAGACGGTCGTTCCCTGCTCCTGTGCGGACACTTCCAGTTCATCGGCCAGGTCCACGGTCTCCATCAGTGTGACGATCTCGTGGTAGCCGTCGGCCCGCTTGCCGAGCAGGTGAATGGCGAGATTGATCTTGGCAAAGGAACGAAGGGTCATTCGCCGTCCGCAATGCGGGAGGTAGTCTGCGTGATGATGATGTGGACGATGATCATGTGCATGTTTTCCGCCATGCCGTAGTCGTCCACGGGGACGTGGACCGAGTGATCGGCCATTTCCTTCAGCTTCCCGCCGGAGAACCCTGTCACCGCGACCGTTATCATCCCGGCGGAACGGGCGAACTCCATGGCGCGGATCACGTTGGGGCTGTTCCCCGACGCGCTGATGCCGATGACTACGTCTCCAGGCGCGCCGAGATTGCGCAGCTGCTGCTCGAAGACCAGGTCGTAGTCGAAGTCGTTGGCCCATGCCGTGACGTAGGGCAGGTTGTCGGTGAGGCTGTTGACCCGGAAGCGGGACGCGTCCTCCGTGCCGCGGAGCGTGCCCTTGCCCAGGTCCACGGCGAAGTGGGAAGCCGTGGCCGCGCTGCCGCCGTTGCCGATGACGAAGATCCCCCGCCCGTTCTTCCGCGCGTCCATCAGGAGATCGATGAGCGCCTGCACTTCGCCGGGTTCGATCCGGCCGAGGACCTCCTTTGTCCATTCGAGGTACTCGCGGATCATCGGACCACCCCCGTCCATTCGAGGTATTCGCGGATCATTTCGATACCTGCCTTCGCATGTTGAAGATCACCTTGGTGCCGTCGCGTTCCAGGTTGAAGGGCAGTTCCCGGTAGTCGGACAGCGCGTCGCGCACCCGGTATTGGGTAGACTCCGGGCAGCACAGGAGCAGGAAGCCGCCGCCGCCCGCGCCGCACACCTTGCCGCCCGTGGCGCCGGCGTCCCTGGCCTTCCGGTACATGGTGTCGATCTCGTCGTTGCTCACGAGTCCGGACATTTTGTACTTCCAGGTCCAGCCCCGGTCCAGTAGCTCGCCCATGCGGTCGATCTCCCCTGCCGCGAGGGCTGATCGCGCGCTTTGCGCCACGGACTTGATCTCTTTCACCAGGGCGAACTTGTCGGTCATGTTCGCTTTCTGCTCGCGCAGGATGGTCTCCGCCTTGCGGGTCTTGTTGGTGTAGAACAGCATCAGGCTTTCGCTCAACCGTTCCGCGTGGCCGTCGGCGAGGCCGAGGCGTTCCACCTCCACGCCGCCGGGCCGGAACGTGAACCCGCACAGTCCGCCGTAGGCCGCGATGTACTGGTCCTGCTTCCCGATGGGCTGGCCGCACCGTTCGATCTCGATCTCGCAGGCGTCCCGCGCCAGTTTCTCGGTCGGCTGCGGGTTGCCGCAATAGGTATACAGGGCATTCAGCAGGCCTACCGTGATACTGCTCGAGGACCCCAGGCCCGATCCCTCGGAAGGGATGTCCGTCAGCGTCGTGATCTCCACGCCCCGGGTCACGCCGGTGAGCCGCAGCGCCTCCCGGATCAGGTCGTGCTCGATCTCATCCGGATGATCGACGGCCTCCCGCTTCGAGTAGTTGATGTAGATGCGGTCGTCGAACCGTTCGTTGATGATGACGAAGATGTACTTGTCGATGGCCGCGCTGACGACCAGACCGTCCTCCCGTTCGTAGAAATCGGCGAAATCCGTGAGGCCGCCGGCGAAGCTGATGCGCAGGGGCGTCTGGGTGATGATCATGGATTCCCGCCGGTGGTTTCGTCGGTGGCGTCCGGGTGCGCCCCCCGCGCGTCGGTCGGGCCAGCCAATTGCGAATCGCCGCGGCCTGCCCGCCGCGCCAGGTATCCGTCCAGGGCGTCCTCCCAGGCAGGTAATTCCGCGATGCCCATGGACCTGATCCGGCCGTTGTCCAGCACCGTGTACAGGGGCCGGGCGGCGGGAGCGCCGTACGCTTCGGTGGTCGTGGGCTTCAAGGCCGCTTCGATGCCCGTTTTTCGAAATATGGTCCGTGCAAAGTCATAGTAGGAACACGCGCCTGCGCCGGTCACATGGTACGTGCCGAAGGCGTCGGTGGTCACCAGTTCCGCAAGGGCGCGGGCCAGGTCGGCCGTCCCCGTGGGCGACATCACCTGGTCGCTGACCACGACCACTTCTCGTCTTTCGGTGCCGGCACGGATCATGGCCTCGACGAAATTGTATCCTTTCCCGCCCCCGCCGGAGTGGCCGAACAGACCGGTGGTGCGGATGATGAAATGACGGTCCCAGGTCGAACGCACTAGGTGTTCACCGGAGAGCTTGGCCGTGCCGTAGACATTCAGGGGCAGGGGCAGGTCATCCTCTCGGTAAGGTCGGTCCGCCGTGCCGTCGAAGACGAAATTCGTGCTGACGTGCACCAGTTTCGCCCCGTACATGCGGCAGGCCATGGCAAGGTGCCAGGGGCCGAAGGCATTGACGGCGAAGGTCTTGTCGGGATGGGACTCGCATTCGTCGACGCGGTGGTACGCCGCGGTATTGATCACCGCTTCGGGCCGGTGGTCCTTCAGCAGGCCGTAAACGCGGTGTTTCTCGGTGACGTCGAGTTCACCGTGCGTGCACGGAATCAGTTCGTGATCCACCAGCGAACGCTGCAGGTCCGTACCCAGTTGTCCCCGGGCCCCGGTTATGAGGATGCTCATTTTCTTGTGTTCATCTGGTCCAGGTCGTCGTCGACGGTTGCGGCCGGGCTACGCGGAACTCTGGCGGCCGGGCTACGCGGAATCCAGGAGCCGGCGGGTTGCCGGTCAGGCGTCCCGCAGGTGTTGCTCGACAACCCCCGGCGCCTGATCCACGGCTTCGTCGATCCGGGACGCGTCCTTCCCCCCGGCCTGCGCCATATGCGCCTTGCCCCCGCCGCCGCCCCCGATGAAGGCGGCCACGTCCCGCGCCAGCTTGCCCGCGTGGAGGCCGCGCCCGGAAATCGCGCCGTCGGTCACCACGACGATGCATACGGGGCGTTCCTCGAAGCTGGCGAACAGCACGCCGACCGCTGCGCCGGAAAGTCGTTCGCGCAGCGTGTCTCCCATGGCGCGGAGGGTGTCCACGTCCGGGCAATCCACCCGGCCCGCGGCGACGGCGACGCCGTCCGCGTCCACGGCGCCGTCTACGAGTTCATCGGCCCAGTTCCCCGCCGAGGACCGGCCCATTTCGCGGACGTGCCGTTCCAGTTCGCGGACCCGCGCGGTCAGGTCACCGGCCCTTTTCACCAGGTCCTCCGGATCGCCCTTGAGGGCTTCCGCGGCCCCCGCGACGAGTCCTTCGTCCCGCTTGACGGTTTCGTACGCGCCGGCGCCGGTCAGGGCCTCCACCCGCCGCACGCCGGCGGCGATGCCCGACTCCCGGACCAGCCGGAACAACCCGATCTCGCCCGTGGCGCCGAGGTGGGTGCCGCCGCACAGCTCCAGGCTTACCTCGCCGATGCGCACCACGCGCACCCGGTCCTCGTACTTTTCCGTAAAAAGCGCCATAGCGCCCTGGCGCTTCGCGTCTTCCAGGTCGGTTTCGAACGGTTCCACGCCGATGTTCTCCCAGACGAGCTCGTTGACCCGGCGTTCGATCGCGTTCTGTTCTTCGGGCGTGACCGCGCTGAAATGCGAGAAATCGAAACGCAGGCGGTCGGGCGCGACCACGGAACCCCGCTGTTCCACGTGGGCGCCCAGGGTTTCCCGAAGCACGGCGTGCAGGAGGTGGGTCGCCGTATGGTTCCGCATGATGGCCTGCCTGCGGGCTGCGTCGACCCGCGCGGTGACGGTCATGCCGGGCTTGAGATCGGCGGCGCTTTCGGGGTCGCAGTGGTGGATGATGGTGTCACCGTCCCGCGTGGTGTCCAGCACGGCGATCCGACCGCACGATTCCGTCTCCAGCCAGCCGGCGTCGCCCACCTGTCCGCCCGATTCGGCGTAGAAGGGGGTTTGGGTGAGGATGACGTAATCACCCTCAGCAGTTACGACCTCGGCATCTTCGACGGCGAGCTTATCGTATCCCAGAAATATGGTAGGGTTCACAACCTTGACATCAACCGTGATTGATGGCGTACCGCTCGTGATCCTCGCTTTTGTTGACCGCTCCCGCTGCCCCTCCATCTCCGCCTCGAAGCCGGCCATATCCACGGTCATGTCCTTCTCATCGGCCATCAGCTGTGTCAGGTCCACCGGGAAACCGTAGGTATCGTACAGCTTGAAGGCCTCTTCGCCCCGGATTTTATTTCGACCTTCGGCGCCTGCCCGTTCGACGATATCCTCGAAGAGTTCGATGCCGTGATCGAGCGTGCGCCCGAAGCTTTCCTCTTCGGACCGGATCACCTGCTCCACCTTTTCCTGCGCGGTACGGAGTTCCGGGTAGGCTGCGCCCATCTCTTCGGTGAGCGTCGGCACGAGCCGGTAGAGGAAGGGATCAGACAGGCCGAGATTGCGGCCAAACCTTGCCGCGCGCCGGAGTATGCGCCTGAGGACGTAGCCCCGCCCTTCGTTGGAAGGCAGAGCGCCGTCGGTTATTGCGAACGCCAGGGCCCGGATATGATCGGCGACGACGCGGTAGGCCACGTCCGTATCCCCTTCCGCGTAGGGATGTTGCGACAGTTCGCCGATGTGGTCCATCAGTGGGCGGAACACGTCGGTCTCGTAGTTCGAATCCACGCCCTGAAGGATGCTGAGCATGCGTTCGAACCCCATGCCCGTGTCGACGTGGCGGGACGGCAGGGGCGTCAACGCGCCATCGGCGCCTCGGTCGTACTGGATGAAGACCAGGTTCCAGATTTCCACCAAGCGTGTAGGGTCTTCAAGTGCTTGGTCTCCGTTGGCCCCGCCGACATGGCCGGGATCTTCATTCCGACCTGTCCGCTCCGGACCCAGGTCGTAGTGGATTTCCGAGTTGGGACCGCAGGGCCCGGTCTCGCCCATTTCCCAGAAGTTGTCCTTCTCGTCGAATCGGAGTATGCGGTCGGCGGGCACGCCGGTGTGACGCTGCCAGAGCAGCTCGGCCTCGTCATCCTCGCGGAACACGGTAACCCACAGTCGTTCGGCGGGGAGTTTCAGCCTCTCCGTGAGCAGTTCCCAGGCCCAGGTGATGGCTTCTTCCTTGTAGTAGTCGCCGAAGGACCAGTTCCCGAGCATTTCGAAGAAGGTCTGGTGGATGGGCGACCGGCCCACGTCTTCGAGGTCGTTGTGCTTTCCGCCGGCGCGAATGCACTTTTGGAAATCCACCGCGCGCACGTATTCGCGGGTGCTCTTCCCAAGGAAAACGTCCTTGAACTGGTTCATCCCCGCGTTGGTGAAGAGCAACGTGGGATCATCCCAGGGCACCACGCTGGCGCTCGGCACGATCGTATGGCCACGGTCGGCGAAAAACTCGATAAAGGACTTTCGCAGTTCGGCTCCGGTCAATTTCGGGACTCCTCTATCTCGTCCAGCACGCGATGGACGACCTGGTAGATGACGGCCTGCCCGAACCCGCGCCTGCCCAGGAAGGCGACCATGCGGCGGTGTGCCGCATCGCGGTCGAGCCGGGCATATCGATAGGACTGGCGGCGCAGCGCCTCGTAGGCCCGTTCGGTTTCCCCTTCGCGGGATGCACTTTCCTCGAGGGCGGTATCGACGACTTCGGCGTCAATCCCCTTCTGACGCAACTCGCGGCGCAGCAGGGACAGGCCGGCCGGCCTTCTTCGAAGCCGTTCGTCGATCCACAGCCGGGCGAAGCGCCCGTCGTCGATCAGCCCCGCGTGTTCCAGCCGGTCCAGCACCTGGTCGATCACCTCGTCCGTCCGGCCCCTGGACTTGAGTTTCACCGCCAGCTCGCGGCGGGTCCGCATGCGGTGGTCGATGAGCCGGTGGGCTTCGGTCATGGCCCGGGAGACGCCGTCGGCCAGTTCCACTTCCTGCAGCCGTTCCGGGTCCATCGCCTGACCGTCGAATAGTCCGAACCGGAGGAAGGTCTCTTCCGTAATCGTCAGGATGCGTTCCCCGTCGATCGTGACCTTGCGTTCCCGTCGACCTCCACTCCCCCGCGGCGTGATATCCGTTATGGTCGGCATGGTCATTCCAGTTCGACATGATCGATGACCGTGTACAAGGGCCCGTCCGGTTTCAGATCGCTCTTCACCACGGCCGCGCGCTTCACCGCAAATGGTTCGGTCTCGAAGGCCATGTCTCCGATCAGATCCGTCAGCTTGGTCAGGCCCCGCGGCGATCGCACCCGACCGATAGTCAGGTGCGGCGAAAAGGGCCGTTCCTCGCGAACGAAGCCGCGGGCGTGCAGTTCGGCCTCGATGCGTTGCTGCATGGCGACCAGTTCGTCCCGTCCTTCTACGATCGAAACCCAGAAAACGCGCGGGCGGTTCATATCCGGGAAGGCGCCGATGCGTCCCAGTTTCAGGTCGAAGGCGCCCGCCGAATCGAGCGCCGCGCTCAGCCCATCGCGAATGACCGCCGGCTGGTCCGTACCAATGTTACCGAGGAATTTCAGCGTGACGTGGATGTTGTCCGGTTCGACCCACTTGATGTCGGTCCCCGTCGTATTCAGGTGATTGATCAGTTGCGCGATCCGGTCCTTTGCGGAATCCGGGACTTCCACGGCGATGAACGTTCGCATCGAATACCTTTCTACGTGGCCTGCGGGTTGTCTACGTGGCCTGCGGGTTGCGGTTCCCGGGGATCCGGTTCGTGCCGGCCGCGCGGGTAAGCGCTTGCCGCAGCAGGTTCAGGGCGGCCAGCGCGGCCCGGGTCTTGTTGACCTGCCGGTCCGGACCCAGCATGAGTTTTCGCGTCTCGACGCCGTCCGCCGAGGCGAGACCCAGGTAGACCAGTCCCACCGGCTTCTCGGGCGTCCCGCCGCCGGGGCCCGCCACGCCGGTCGTGGACAGTCCGTAAGTGGCGCCGCTGGTATGCCGGACACCCTGGGCCATGGCGGCCGCCGTTTCCTCGCTGACGGCGCCGTGACGATCGATCGTGCTCACCGGCACCTCCAGCCGCGCCATTTTCGCGGCATTGCTGTAGGACACGACCCCTTCCAGCAGGTAATCGGAACTGCCCGGCACGTCGGTCATGCGGGAAGACACGAGGCCGCCGGTGCAGGATTCGGCGATCGCCACCGTCGCATCTGCCTCCCGGAGCAGGCTCCCCACCACCTCTTCGAGGGTATCGTCGTCCACGCCGTAGATATGCTCACCGGCCCGGGCGACCATCCTGGACTCGACGGCTTCGATGCGCCGCCGGGCTTCCTCCCCGGTGCGGCCCTCGGCCGTGAGCCGCAGGTTCACCCCGGACTCCTGGGGCAGGGAGGCGATCTTGACATCCTCCGCGGCTTCGATGACATCGCCGATGATCTGGGAGAGATTCGATTCGCCGATGCCCGTGGTGCGGATCCACCGGTGCAGGATGACCCTCCCCGCGCCCTGGTCCTTCAGCCGCGGCAGCACCTGTTCGTTCAGCATCTTCATCATCTCGCGGGGCACGCCCGGCATGACGAACACGGCGGCGGCGTGGTGGCGAACCAGGAAGCCGGGCGCCGTGCCCACGGGATTGTCGAGCACCTCGGCGTGCCGGGGCATATAGGCCTGGATGCGGTTCGATTCCGGCATGGTCATGCCCCGTTGGGTGAACATCCGCTCCACGGTCTCCATGATTTCGGGATGAAAGACCAGGTCCTGCCCGATCGCCTCGGCGATGACGGTCTTGGTCACGTCGTCGTGCGTCGGACCGAGTCCGCCCGTGACGAGCACCACGTCCGCCTGACGGCACACGGTTTCCAGGGCCCGGCCGATGCCTGGTCCCTCGTCTCCGACGGTCATGGAACAGACCGGCTCGATACCCGTTTCCGTCAGGCGCCGGCCGATATAGGCGGCGTTGGTATCGACCACGGAACCGTAGAGCAGTTCGTCGCCGATCGTGATTATCGCGGCGGACTTCATGACAAGAACCCCGTTACGATCCGCAAGAGGAGATGGGCGTAGACCGCGGCCACGGCATCGTCCATCATGACCCCCAGCCCGCCGGGGAGGCGCTGCGCCCGGTCGCAGGGAAAGGGTTTCCAGATATCCAGGACGCGAAACAGGACGAACCCCGCGACTACGGTCAAAAGATCGAAGGGCATGGCGGCGAAGACGATCAGGACGCCGGCGATTTCGTCAATGACGATCCTGGGCCCGTCGTGGCCGAACAGGGGTTCCGCCCGGCTCGATACCCAGATGCCCAATACGAAAAAGAGCGCGGTGGCCAGCAGGTAATAGGATACGGTTAGCCCGAGCGGACCGGTCAGCGCCCAGACCAGCCCGAGCCCCAGAATGCTGCCCGCCGTGCCGGGCGCGAGGGGCGTGTAGCCGACGTAACATCCGGTCGACAGCAAGGTGATCAAGGTGCGCATGCCTACCTCAGCAGACTGGTGATGATGGACCGGTTCTTGACCACGTAGTCCAGGCCGGAACTGACCGTGAGGACCATGGAGACGAAGACCATGCCGTTGAGCACCCACCATGCGATATCGTCGAACTCACCGTTCCACTGGCCGAAGGCGATCATGGTCGTCTGGACGTTGATATAGAGCAGGATGATCACGATGACCACCATCTGCGAAGCGGTCTTCCACTTGGCCACCTGGGTCGGCAGGATGAGGAGGCCCCGGTAGGCCGCGATGCACCGCAGGCCGGTCACGATGAAGTCCCTTCCGATGATGACCAGGACCATCCAGGTGTAGATGTAGCCGAGGGACGCGAAGCAGATCAGCGCGGTGGACGTGAGGATTTTGTCCGCGAGGGGGTCCATGAACTTTCCGAAACTGGTGATCACCCCGGTCTTGCGCGCCAGGTAGCCGTCGTACAGGTCCGTCAGCGCCGCGATCATGAAGATGACCAGCGCGATATACCGTGTATACAATGTATCTACCAAGAAAAAGACCATGAAGATGGGACTCAGGATGATGCGGAATATGGTCAGCTTGTTGGGCAGGTTCATGGCGGCATGGGGATCGCCGGATCGGTCCGGCGGTCTTGATTCAGTTCCGTGTTACAACTCCGTGCGGCCTTCCAGGGCGCGTGCGAGGGTCACTTCGTCGGCGTACTCCAGGTCGCCGCCCATGGGAAGACCCCTGGCGAGGCGGGTAACCCGCACGCCCAGAGGCTTGATCAGGCGGCTGAGGTAGAGCGCGGTGGCTTCTCCCTCGATATTGGGATTGGTCGCGATGATGACCTCTTCCACCGATTCGCTCATCCGGTCCACGAGCTCCCGGGCGCGTATGTCGTCCGGAGTGATGTTGTCGAGGGGCGAAAGCGCGCCGTGGAGCACGTGGTACAGGCCGCGGTATTCTCCCGTGCTCTCGAGCGTGATCACGTCGCGAGGCTCTTCCACCACGCAGATGGTCTCCGGTTTTCGCCGGGCGTCGTGACAGATCCCGCAGGTCTCGGACTCGGTGATGTTCCAGCATACACTGCAGTACCGGACTTTTTCCTTTACCGCGCGGATGGCGTCGGACAACGAAAAGGCACGTTCGGCGGGCCCCTTCAGGATATGGAAGGCCAGCCGCTGGGCCGTCACCCTGCCGATATTGGGCAGGCGGCTCAACTCGTCCACCAGGATGGCCAGGGCCTCAGAACTGTATTTGCGCACCATGGGTTTACATCCAGTACGACCGGATAATACGACCGGGCAGAAAGACCGGACCGGAATCGGCGAATCGTAAAGGGTTGGCGTGTTACGGACCCAGGCCGGGGATGTTCAGTCCGCCGGTGATCTGGCCCATCTCCTGGTTCACCAGTTCCTGCGCCTTTTGCTGGCCCTGGTTGACGGCGGCCACTATGAGATCTTCGAGCATTTCCACGTCATCGGCGTCCACCACGGCCGGATCGATCCTGATCTCCACGACGCTGAGCCTGCCGTCGACCACCGCGGTCACCATCCCGCCGCCCGCCGTGCCTTCGACCCGCTTCCCGGCCATTTCTTCCTGGATCTGCATCATCTTCTTCTGCATCCGCTGGACGCGCTTCATCATGCCCGACATGCCTTTGGCCATATCCTTTTCCTTTCCTGCCCGCCTTCGCTAGCCGCGACCCGGACTCAGTCCGTCACGATCCGGCCGTCGAAGGCCTTCACGATTTTCTGGACGGCCGGATCTTTCGCGGCGCCCGCGCGGGTGTTTGCCGCCTGGCCGCCTGTTTTGCCGGCCGTAGAGGTGTCCTGCGCTTCTCTGACGATTTCTTCGGCTTCACCGGGATATTCGGCCGAACCGGGATATTCATCCAGACCGGCACCTGCGTCATCGGCCGGGTCGGTGCCGCCGGCCATCTCCTCTTCGGCGTCATCCACCCGATCGCCGTCGGTCATCTCCGCACCGGCGTCAACCGCCCGGTCGATGTCGCCGGCGATCTCCACACCGGCGTCTTCGGTTTTCGGTGTGTTGACCTCCGCCGCTGCGCTTTCGTCGATCTCGCATTCGATACGTACTGGGATTCCCAGCACTTCTTTGCATACCGACTGTATCATTTGCGAGTTCTCACGTTTTTCGACCCGTTCCTTTACAAAGACCTGTCCTGTCTCGAACCCGAGCGTAATCGTGGCGGGACCTCCCGACCCTTCTTCATCTGGCGGCGAAAAACTCTTTATCTCGACTTCCTTCAACTGCCTGCCCAGGAAGCCTGGTTGCCTGGCGATCTCTTCCACGATGGCAGGCCATCGGTTGCGGGCCGTCTGGAGATCCAGTTTCGGCGAAGCCGGGGCGCCCGCCGATGACTCGGAGGATGCCGTCGAAGTCGGTGTGGCCGTCGATGACTCGGAGGATGCCGCCGAAGTCGGTGTGGCCGTCGATGACTCGGAGGATGCCGCCGATGATTCGGTGGATGCCGCGGGACTTCGGTCCGCATCATCGGCTGGTGCAGGTCCCGATGGGGTTGCTACCGATGGGGGAGGTGAAGGTACGGGTGCGGAGTCAGACGATGGATCGGCTGCCTGAGAGGCCGGGGCTTCGGAAGCCTCCGTGTTGGAAGCCTCCGTGTTGGAAGCCTCTGTGCCAGAACCTTCGCCCCCCTCTTCCGTTCCCACGCGCTGGGCCATTTCGGACAACCGGGACATGACGTCCGTCAGTTGAACCGAGCGGGCCATGCGTATCATGCGGACGACGCCCGTCTCGAGCTGCACCCGGGGAAGCGCGCTGTTCTTAACCGCCTGTTCCATCTGCGTGGCCAGCTGGGAGAGCCGGAGCAGGTCTTCCGTCTCGAATCGTCCAGCCTGTTCCCGGAAGCGGTCCAACGCGAGGGCGGCGTCGCCGATCAGCACTTCCGCTTCGGGCGCCGCCTTGACGACGAGCAGGTTGCGCAGGTGTTCCAGGATGCCCAGGACAATCTCTTCGAGATCGTGGCCCTGACCAAAGATCCGGTCGACCAGGTCCAGCCCTTTGGGTACATCCTGCTCCGCCACGATGTCCAGTAACTCGAAATAGACGTCCTGGTCCACGATGCCCAGGACTTCCGCCGCCTCGCGGGCGGTCAGCGCGGTGCCGCCGAAGGCGACGACCTGGTCCAGCAGGCTTTCGGCGTCCCGCATGCTGCCGTCCACCCGGCGTGCGATGAGGGCGAGGGCCTCACGCTGGACGTCGTATCCGCTCTTCTCGCTGATCATGGCCAGGTGATCCACGATGGTGGGCCCCGATATGCGCCGGAAGTCGAAGCGCTGGCACCGGGAGAGCACGGTGGGGATCACCTTCCGGGGGTCCGTCGTAGCGAAGATGAAGTACACGTGGGCAGGCGGTTCTTCGAGCGTTTTCAACAGGGCGTTGAAGGCCTCCTTGGTCAGCATGTGCACTTCGTCGATGATGTAGATCTTGTGCTTGCCCTGGCTGGGTGTGTACTTGACGCTCTCGAGCAGATGCGTCCGGACCTGTTCGACCCGGTTGTTGGACGCGCCGTCGATCTCCAATACGTCGACGCTGCGTCCTTCCGAGATTTCCTGGCAGAACGTGCAGGCGTTGCAGGGCGTCACCGTGGGGCCGTCGACGCAGTTCAGGGCCTTGGCCAGGATGCGGGCCGTGGTCGTCTTGCCCACGCCGCGGGGTCCGGCGAAGAGGTAGGCATGGGCGATCTGGCTCGCCTGAATGGCGTTTTTCAGTGTGGTGGTGACGTGTTCCTGCCCGATCACGCCGTCAAATTCCTGGGGGCGCCATTTTCGGGCGGTGACTTCGTAGGCCAATGCCCAACCCTCCATGCCTGGTTTACTCGGGACAAGAGGCAGGCGGAACGAAGGGGAAACGATAAAGCGGTCGTGCACCCACCCTCGAATCTACTCGTATCGAGGCATCCGTGCCGCCGGCTCCGGCCAGGCGCTCCCACGGCACACGCTTCAGGCGCTTACCGCTGCTACCTTCCGGTCCTGACGGGATTGGGCGTTGTCACGTTGCGCGGGACCTGACTTTCAATACCGGATGCAGCGCATACCGGCGACGCAAGTGCGATCCTCGGGATGGGAATTCGATCCCGCTGTAGCGGGTTGCGGGTTACAGGGCACCGCTAACTCCCCATCTAGCACGACCGTAATCGATCCAAGCCTGTAATACGGGATGGCGGGACACCGGCTGACTTGAACACCGACTGCCAGTCGCCCGGCCTTCCGAGTGGAGCAGAGCGGAATCGAACCGCCGACCTCCAGATTGCGATTCTGGCGCTCTCCCAACTGAGCTACTGCCCCAAAACTATGGTGGAACGACAGGGCCGGGTCGGGACATAGGTTCCAGGCCTGGACATAAGGTCCGGGCGGGACCATACAATGCCAGGCAAGGGCCACCACCCCTTCGTTCCCTGTCCGGGTCTCCCCGGAGTTCAACGGAGAGGGTGGGATTCGAACCCACGGTCCACATGGTGAACACACGCTCTCCAGGCGTGCCGATTCAACCGCTCTCGCACCTCTCCCAGGTCAATGTTTGAAGCCATTACCGTGGCCGGTAGCCATCCTCCGGGATTCCGTTCAGCGGGCTGTAGAACGGAGAGGGTGGGATTCGAACCCACGGTGCCCGAAGGCACAACGGTTTTCGAGACCGTCCGATTCAACCACTCTCGCACCTCTCCGGCAACCTCGGTTCGTCAGCTGTATCGCCCGCTCCCCTTTTCGCCCAGAAGAAGTCCTTCAGCAGCCTTGAACAGGTTTCCGCCAGCACACCTCGCGTTACAGCCACCTGGTGATTCAGCCGGGTATCCCGCACGATATCGCGCAGGGATCCGCAGGCCCCGGTCTTGGGATCGTCTGCCCCGTACACCAGGCGCTCCAGACGGGCCAGGACGATCGCTCCCGCGCACATGGCGCAGGGTTCCAGCGTTACGTAAAGCGTGGCTCCGGCCAGCCGTTCATAGCCCAGCGCGCCGCTGGCCTCGCGGATCGCGAGCATCTCGGCATGGGCGGTGGGATCGCGCAAACGCTCCACGCGATTCTGGCCCCGGCCGATAATCACGCCATCGTGAACAATCACGGCCCCGACGGGCACATCACCGGCGGCTCCCGCTGACCTTGCTTCTTCAAGCGCCAGCCTGAGCCAATTCTCGTGTTCGCCGTCGTTGCTTCTCATGCTACCGCGTCCCACGAAAAATACGCCCGGAGGGAGTCGAACCCCCAACCTCCTGATCCGTAGTCAGGTGCTCTATCCAATTGAGCTACAGGCGCTCAGGACCAGCATAACAGAGCACCGCAAACTACAGAACAGGCCCGTCAAAGTCAAGTGGATTCTGACGCCTGAATCGGCGGCCGGAGCGTCCAGAATCAGGCGGTCAGGAGGAATCGTGAGCCCGCCGTTCCAGATAGATTCCGCGCCGCTCAACGTACCCCTCGGCGGTCCGATGTATGCGTTCGATCTGCTCGTTCGTGACGGAACGTACCACCCGTCCGGGAACGCCCACGACCAGGGAACCCGGAGGCACTTCCATGTTTTCGAATACCAGTGCGCCGGCGCCGATGATGCTGTGCCTGCCGATGCGCGCACCGCTGAGGATCACGGCGCCCATGGAGATCAGCACGTGGTCCTCCACCACCGCGCCGTGGACTATGGCGCGGTGCCCCACGGTGACGCCCTTGCCAAGTTCGGTGGGCATGCCGGCGTCGATGTGGAGGACGCTGCCGTCCTGCACGTTGGTCCCCTCGCCGATGGTGACCGGTTCGTCGTCCGCCCGGATCACCACCTGGAACCAGACACTCGCGTCCTTGCCGATGTCGACCGCGCCGATCAAGTCGGCGCTTTCTGCCACGAAGGCGGACGGATGGATGCGGGGAGCATGGTGGACGTACTGGTTGGAGGCCATGTAAGGCTCGTTTTCAGGTCGCGACGGCGAATCCGGCTGGGGGGCTTCCGCCTCGCCCCCATCGAACTACCCGGCCGCGTCCTGTCCTGGAAACACCCGTGGAATCACGTAGGGTCCTCTGGGAACGACCGCGATGGTGGCGTCGGCGCCGTGACGTTTCAGCGCCCGCGCGATGCCGGCCTCGACGGACGGAATGGGCTGGACCAGGCAGTCCCGGGCGTCTTCATCACTCAGTCCGTCCGTGTAAAGATAAACCTGGCCCTTCTTCAGCGCCTTGACCAGTTCCTCGATCTCCCACTGGTCGATGGTGAACACGTCCGGTTGCTGAATCCAGTGGATGAAGGCGTCGATGTCCTCCGTCCGCCGGAGCAGTCCTTCGAACTCCGCGCTTCCGATCCCGTCGGCGCATCCCGCGGCGATGACGATGGATCCACCTTCCTTCAGGATGTCCAGCACGCCGACCATGCCCTTCACGGCCTGGTAGAAGGTGGTGTCCAGGGGATAGCCCGCCGACGAGGTCACGACGATGTCCACCGGTTCTTCGACGGAGGCCACGACCATGCCGTCCACGTGGCGGACGCCGTACCGGTGCGCCCGGTCCAGCTCGCCGGCGAACACCCCGGTGACGCGGCGGTCCTCGTCCATGGCCACGTTAAGGATGAAATCGACCCCGGCCCGCCGGGCGATTTCCAGCGCGGCCTCGTGGAGGGGGTTGCCGTCGAGCACGCCCGTTGTGGCGTTGGGATGCTCCAGGATACCGGGTCCGTGAAGATGCTCGATCGTCTCCACGCCCACGAGTCCGGGCGCGACCAGCTTGCGTCCGCCCGAGTACCCGGCCATGAAGTGCGCCTCGATCAGCCCGGTCAGTACCTTGAGATCGCTCTCCACGTACCTGCGGTCCACGCGGATTGGGATCCCCGTGCTGGTGGCGCCCAGGTCGGCCTGTTCGTTGCCGTTGCGGGCGACGTGGTTGACGACCGGATACCGGTCCACCACGTCGCCGGTCAGGGTCTCGCGGAGCTGTTCCTCGTCCATGGGGGCGTGCAGGCCCGTGGCGACCAGCAGGGTGATGTCCGCCGGCCTGATACCGCTTCGCTCCAGGCATTCAAGGAGGGGCGGCAGGATTATGTCGTGGGGGACGGGCCGGGTGATGTCGGAAACGACCACGCATGCGTTGTGGCGGCTCCGGGCGATTTCCGCAAGGGGCGGACCGGCCACGGGACGTTGCAGGGCCGCCCGGGTCGCGGCCACGGGGTCATCCAGCGGCGGCGTTTCCCGCATATTGAGGACAGCGGCCAGGTTTTCGTCCGGGACGCTTACCTCGAGGCCGGATTTATGGTAGTCGAGGGTGATGTTCACGGCGGCTCCCTACGGCTCTTCCCGCTCGATTTCGAGCCCGGGTCCCGGCGAAGGTTCGAGTATGCCCGCGGCGCCGGCATCCATCATGACCCGCGCCAGTTCGCCGGGGGAGTCGTGGAGCGCCACGATGGCTCCGCTGCTGCCCGCCAGCTTGGCGCCGGACGCGCCTGCACGCCGGGCGAGTTCGATGAACCGGTCGTCCTCGGGATTGGATCCGCCGAGTGACTGCGTCAGCGCCTGGTTTTCGTTCATCAGCTCCCCCAGCGCGTCGATCCGGTTATCGAGGATCACTTTCTTGCCTTCCCGGGCCAGGGCCGCGATGGCGCTATATGCTTCGACCACTTCGGTTTCCCCGGCGAGCCAGCGTTCCCGCAAGGGGGTGTGCACGCCTCCGGAGACGCTCTGGCCTCCCGTGATGACTACGACAAGCGGCAGGACCGGGTCGGGAGCCATCGGTTCCATGGTGGCGAAAGGATCGGTCCCGTATTCCAAATGGAATTCCTTTCCTCTGAAATCCATGTAATGAAGCCCGCCGAAGGTGCACATGTAGGCGTCCTGGTACCCGCAGAAAGTCAGGTTCTGGTACTCGATTCCGCGGACGAGCTCCGCCTGGTGGTACGGATTGTGGCGGATACCGCGGTAGGCGAGCAGCCCGGCGACCATCGATACGAGTAGCGCGGTCGATCCCGACAGGCCGGCGCGGAAGGGGATACCGGTCGACCACGAGATCCTGGCGAGCAGGTCCGTGGATTCGGTCCCGGTCAACGCGACCCGGGCGATATCGAAAATGTCCTCACATGGGACCAGGCCGTGTGGCGACGCGATTACGCGCTGCTCGGTACCGGCGTCCAGGACCAGGCGGTCCGCCGGCTGGATCCTGACCCGTGCCCTCTCTTTCGTCGAGCACGAGATCACGCTGCCGCCGTACATATCGGTCGGGTTGCCCACGATGCCCACTCGGCCGGGGGCGGATGCGGTTAAGGTCCCGTTCAATTGGACTCCACTCGTCGCATACCTTGCAGACCACGCAGCCCGTGCGGACCATGCGGACCACCTGATCGACAATCGCGTCGAATCTTGGGAGGTATGCACTCGGTAATCATGATTCGTTCAACCGCCCTCGGAGAAGATCGCGGAAAGCCGGTCCGTCGACCTCGTCCTCCACGGCGTAATCGGCAAAGGCTTCCCAGTAGCTCAAAGGCGTACCGATGTCGTAGCGCCGGTCGGCGTACCCCAGGGGTACGCACCAGACATTTCCACCGGGGCCGGCCGGTCCGCGCGCGCCGACGTCGCCCCCCGGATCGCCCGAGCCACCTGGGTTGCTCGCCCTGAGCAAGCCGCGGATGGCGTCGGCGAGCCAGAGTTCGCCGTTTCTACCGCGCGGCGTCGCCTCGAGTGCCGGGAAGATGCCGGGGCCGCATATGTATCGGGCCGAAACGGCGTATCGGCTTGGTGCGCTTTCCGTGGATGGTTTCTCCACGATATCGTCGATGGGGAAGGCCGCGTCCGATTCGTACCTGGGCTTCACGATACCGTACCGCGACACCTTGTCTTCGGGCACGTGCTCCACTGCGATGGTGCACGCGGCGTTTTCCTTCCCGTGGGTAGTCATCATGCGTCGCAGGACACAGACTTTTCCTGTAGACCGGATGACGGCGTCGCCCCAGGCCACGACGAAAGGATCCGATCCTGCAAAGGCTTCACCCAGGCGAACGGCGTCGCCGTTTCCCCCCGGAACTTCTTGGCGGACAAAAGAATAATCCAGTGCGGGCGGACCATCGGACGTTCCGCCGGGCACGAAGTATTCCTCGATCGCCTTTTTACGGTTGGAGGTCACGAAGAGGATGCGTTCGATCCCCGCGGCCGCCAGTTCATCCACGACATGGTGTATGGCCGGTTTTCGCCCGAGGGGCAGCATTTCCTTTGGGACAGACCGTGTGAGCGGAAGCATCCGCGTGCCAAGGCCCGCGACGGGCACGACGGCCTTGCGGATCATCCCCCACCTTCCTGTCTCGCGTTCCTGACTGTATCGACGTATTTCCGGGCCGTGTCGGTGAGCACCTGCCATTCGCCTGCGGCCACGGCGGCCTTGTCGATCAGGTTCCCTCCCACGGCGACGGCACAGGCGCCCGCCCGGATGAAGTCGCCCGCGTTGTCCAGGTCCACTCCGCCCGTGGGTATGAGATCGATCTGGGGGAGCGGCGCCTTGAGGTCCTTGAAATACCTGGGGCCCACCGCCGTCGCGGGAAACACCTTCACGATGTCCGCGCCGCATTCCCAGGCCGTCAGGATCTCGGTAGGCGTCAATGCACCGGGAATGATGACCTTGTCGTACCGCCGGCAAAGGGTGATGACGTCCGGGCTCAGCGTCGGCGTCACGATGTATTCGGCGCCGGCCAGGATCGCCGCCCGGGCCGATTCGGGGTCCAGCACGGTGCCCGCGCCGAGGAGGATCTCGTCCCCCAGCCGGTTCGCGCATTCGCCGATGGCGTTCAGGGCCCCGGGCGTCGTCATGGTGATCTCGACGGCCCCGATGCCGCCCCGGCCGATGGCCTGGGCGACCTGGACCAGCGCGTCGGGCCGGTCCGCCCTGAGCACTGCAACCACGCCGCAGGCCTTGATGGAAGCGAGGTTTTCAGATCTCGAAGACATGGATATACTCCAACGGATGTTACTCCAGGGTGACCTTCACCTGGCGCTCCGGCCGCTCGTGCAGGTGCCCGTGTCCCGTCAGCGCCACGCCGAGACGGATGGACGGCTTGCCGCCCACGGGGAAAATGTGATGGAACGTCAGGGCCGGCACGAAGATGAAATCTCCCGCCTTCGCGTGGACGGTCTCTTCACGGCCCTCGATCACCCAGTCGATCTCGCCTTCAAGCACCAGCCACCACTCGTCGTAATCATGGCAGTGATTGTCGTTGATCGTGCCCGATTCCTGCCAGATGAACGCCGCGGTCACGTGGTCCGCCGCCACGACGGCGCAGGAGGCGGGCGGCGGACCGATCCTTTCCTTGATCTCGTCTATATTGATGCGGTTGAGCGCGGCGTGCATGATCGGGTTCGGCGGGGCCATCGAGATGCTCCTTTGGTGAACCGGGCCTACGCGACCCGGTACTTCGATACGGTTTCCTCGTTTACCGTGACGCCCAGCCCGGGTCCCTCGGGCACCGCCACGAAACCATCATCATCGATGGCGAAGCGTTCATGGGTCAGTTCGAGCCGCAACGGCGAATCGGACATGCAGAACTCGAAGACGGAAGCGTTGGGCAGGGCGGCCAGGGCGTGCAGCGACGCCGCCATGGTAATGCCGCTCTTGTAACTGTGGTTGACGACCTTGCGGCCGTGCCGGTGGGCGGTCCGGCCGGCTGCCGCCATGGTCGTAATGCCGCAACGTCCCGGGTCCGGCTGGATCCAGTCCAGCCCGCCCTCGGTGACCAGGCGTTCGAAGTCCTCGAGCCGGGACTCCGCTTCCCCGGTGGCGATGGGCACCGGACTCTCCGCGGTCAGCGCGGCATATCCTTCGATGTCGTCCGGATGCAGCGGCTCTTCGATCCAGAAGGGCCGGTACTCGGCGAACTGCCGGGACCGGGTGAGCGCGGTCTTCCAGTCCCATACCTGGCCGGCGTCGATGAGCACGTCCACCTCGTCGCCCGTGCCTCGCCGGGCCTCCCGCACCAGGGCAACGTCCTGCCTTTCGTCTTTCCCCATGGGGCCCCAGCCGAACTTCACCGCCGTGAATCCCTGGTCGGCGAATTTCCGGCCGATCGCCCGGGTCTGCTCCGGCGTGTCTCCGAACAGTACGGAGGCATAGGCCCGGAACCTGAGCCGGTGCGCGCCGCCAAGGAGTTCGTAGATGGGCTGTCCGCTCGCTTTCCCCGCGATGTCCCAGAGCGCCAGGTTGATCCCCGCCATGGCGTGCCGCCCCACGCCGACCCGGCCATAGTAGTTGGCCGACGCCATCATCCGGTCCGTGCAGGTGTCGATGTCCAGTGGATCGGCTCCGTCCAGCGCGTTGGCCAGGCCGTTGCAGATCTGGTGCGACCGCGGCGCGTCGATGACGGCCTTGACCACGGTGGGACACGAATCGACTTCGCCCCAACCCGTGATCCCTTCGTTCGTTTCGATTTTGATCAGGCAGGTATCCTGCGTCCCGTCACAGGCCTCCGTCACCTGGGGCAGTCGCAGAACCAGGGCGGAAACCTCAACGATCCGCACGCGAACGACCTCCTTGACCCTCATCCCGGGAATGTAGAATCACGTCGGTAATGTGTGGGTCGACACGGGGGGTGTCAAGGGGAGATGCCCCTGGATAGGCGGCGGGACGCAAGCCCACGGACAACCTGCCAGAACGCAGGTTTTGCGCGGTCTGAATCCGCCGGGGAGACGTCACCGGAACCGCACCGGCTAACACCCCGTAACCGGGAAATAAACCTTGACACCTCCGAGCGTCCGCTTGCACTTTGGAGGCTGGATTGACGGCATTCCCGCTCGTTGCACAGAACGGCGGATTCGCCCGGATTCGCTCCCATTTGCCTGGATTCGCCTGGCCTCAAACGGACTCGCCCGGTCACGCCTGGATCGGCCCGGACTCGCCCCGTTTTGCCGCCGCGGCGCATCAGAAAACCCGAACCTATGTTCCGATACATCGTATACCGCATCGTAGGCCTGGTCGGCGTCCTGTTCCTGGTCACGGTCATCACCTTCAGCCTGATGCACGCGGTACCGGGCGGCCCCTTCGACGAGGAGAAGATGCCCCTGTCGGCCGAGGCCAAGGCGAATATCCTGCGCAAGTACGGACTGGACCGCCCCCTCTACGAGCAGTACGGAAGATACATGTGGAACGCGCTCCAATTCGATTTCGGCATCCCCTTCCAGAGTCCCGGCGAGACGGTGACGGACCTCATCGCGCGGACCTGGCCCATCAGCATGCAACTGGGCGGCATGGGCCTCGCCCTGGCCTTCTCCTGCGGCATCCTCCTGGGCATCCTTTCCGCCATACGCCAGAACACGTGGGTGGATTACGGGACCACGGTCATCGCCACCCTGGGGATCACTGTGCCCAGTTTCGCCATTTCCATACTGTTCATCGTCCTTTTCGCGACCATATGGAGGGTCCTGCCCACGGGCGGATGGGGCGGGCCGGAGACCTGGATCATGCCGGTGATCGTTTATGCCCTGGGTCCCATGGCCATCGTCGCACGGTACACCCGATCGAGCATCCTCGAGAACCTCCGCATGGACTACGTGCGCACGGCGCGGGCAAAGGGACTGAAGGAGCGCAGCGTCCTGTTCATCCACGTGCTGAAGAACTCCCTGATCCCGCTGCTCACCATCATGGGGCCCATGCTGCCCGGGGTGATGACCGGGTCGCTCTTCGTCGAAGGCATCTTCCGCATCCCGGGTCTGGGACAGTTCTTCGTCACGAGCATCTTCGAACGGGACTACCCCATGATCATGGCCCTGACCCTGCTCGTCGCGGTGCTGATCGGGATCGTCTACCTGATAACGGATATCCTGTACGCGCTCGTGGATCCCCGGGTCAGATACGTGCGCGGGAGCAAGTAATGGACAACGGTTCTCCGCGCACGAAACGGACGTTCCGGGATTACCTGGGCATCTCGGCCCGCGGTTTCTGCATGGGGGTGGCCGATGTTGTGCCCGGCGTGTCCGGAGGGACGATGGCCTTCATACTGGGCGTATACGAAGAGTTGCTCGACGCCGTGCACGCCGTCAACGCCAGGTTTCTGCGTTCGCTGGTGACCTTCCGGTTCGGCGATGCCTTCGACGGTTTCCCCCACCGGTTCCTGATCGCCCTCGTCACCGGCATCTTCGTGGCCATATTCAGCCTGGCCCAGTTCTTCGCGTGGGCCCTCGAACACCATCCCGTCCACGTCTGGGCCTTTTTCTTCGGACTGGTGCTGGCGTCAATCATCACGGTGCGGGTGAAGGTGTCTCGCTGGACCGCGAAGGAAGCACTCGCCTTGCTGCTGGCGGCCGTGGCCGCATTCGTCCTGGTGGGCGCCGTTCCGGTCGAGACGCCCTCCGCCGCCTGGTTCGTCTTCCTGAGCGGGGCGATCGCGATCTGCGCGATGATCCTGCCCGGCATATCGGGCTCGTTCATCCTGGTCATCCTGGGGAAATACCAGTACATGCTCACCGCCGTGGTCGAGCGTAATTTCCTGCCCATCCTCATCTTCGGGTGCGGCGGGATCCTGGGACTGGTCTTCTTCGCGCGGGTGCTCAGGTGGCTGTTGCGCCGCTGCCATGACGTGACCGTGGCGGCCCTCATCGGCCTCATGGCCGGTTCATTGCGCAAGATCTGGCCGTGGAAGGAAGTCGACGAGAACGTCCTGCCCGCTTCGCTGTCGGGAGATGTCCTGCTGTCCATCGGCCTGGGTATCGCGGGCTGCGCGATCGTAGTGATCATCGAGCGGATCGCGGCCAGGCGACCCGCAGGAGACACGGTAGACTAGCAAACGGTAGACCAGCACACGGAAGGCCAGCACACGGAAGGCCAGCACACGAATGACCAGCACCTTGACCGAAATCACCTCACCTGCCGGCGGCCTCTGGCGCGACGCCCTGCGCCGCTATATGAAGAACAAGCTGTCCGTCGCCGCGGGGATCATCATCATCGTCATCACCTTCATGGCCGTCTTCGCGCCCTGGGTCTCGCCGTCCCACTATTCCGAGGCCAATTTCGACGAAGCGTGGCAGTTTCCGTCCTGGACTCACCCCATGGGCACGGACAGCATCGGCCGGGACTACTTCAGCCGGATCGTGTACGGCGCCCGGATCTCGCTCATCGTGGGGTTCGTCGCGCAGATGATCTCCCTGCTGATCGGCGTGCCGCTGGGCGCCATCGCCGGGTTCAAGGGGGGCAAGGCCGATTACATCGTCATGCGCCTGGTGGACGTCATGTCGGTCTTCCCCAGCCTGCTTTTCGCCATACTGATCATGGCCTGGCTGGGCAGCGGGTTGAGCAACGTGCTGTTCGCCATCGGCGTGACCGGCTGGGTGGGCGTATGCCGCCTGGTCCGCGCGCAGTTCCTGTCGCTGCGGGCTTCCGACTTCGTCCGTGCCGCCCGGTCCATGGGCGCCTCCAACGTGCATACCATCGTGCGCCACATGCTGCCCAACGCCCTCAGTCCCATCATCGTCGGCCTGGCCATGGGCATCCCCCAGGCCATCTTCGCCGAGGCAGGACTGAGTTTCCTTGGACTGGGCATCAACCCGCCTACGCCGAGCTGGGGACAGATGGTCAGCAGCCACCTGCCCAACGTGATCTACTACTGGCACCTCGCCCTCTTTCCGGTATTCATGATCGCCCTGGTCATGCTTGGATTCTCGCTCATCGGCGACGGCCTGCGCGACGCCCTCGACCCGAGGATGAACGAGTAGGGCTTCCCGCCCTATGGCAGGTGCAACATGCGAATCAAGACCGGCATTTCGATGTTAAGGCGTTCGAGATTACTGATCCTCGTCGCGGGTATGGCCTGGTCGGCCTACGGCCTGATAGATACCCTCTTCGCCGAAACCGAACCGCGTCACGTCAATTCCATCGGCGTGCCGCTCCCCGGGGACGCCCTTCCTCCCGAACAACAGGTCATCCGCGTTTTCTCCGAGTCACGGCCCTATAACGAGTGGTTCCGGACGGTTTACAAGGGCGCCGCGGGGAAGTACATCATCGCCGAACCCCTGACCCGCACCAACCGTAATTTCGAGTTGCGGGGCGGCGCGGCGGAACGATGGGAGGTGTCGGACGACGGGCTGGACTGGACCTTCTACCTGCGGCCGGGGCTGCAGTGGAGCGACGGCCGGCCGTTGACGGCGCACGACTACGTCTTCTCCCTGCGCCGCGGCGCCGATCCGGAAAACGCCTACGACTTCGGGTGGTACTACCAGCCGATCCGGAACTGGCAGGCCGTCGTCGCCCGCACGGTGCCGGTGGACTCCCTTGGGGTGTGGGCATCCAACGATCTGACCCTCCACATCGCGACCGAAGAGACCACGCCCCACCTGCCTCTGCTGTTGACCTACTCGTGGGTATCGCCCGAACACACGGTGCGCAAGTATGGCGACACGTGGTCCACCCGGCCGGAAACCTGCGTGTCTTCCGGTCCTTTCATCATGGTGGAATGGATAAAAGGCGAGCGGATGGTCTACGAGGCCAATCCCATGTACCGCGGGGTCGACAAGCCCTATCTGGAAAGGTTGATCTACAAGATGTTCAACCTGACCACGCCGCCTCCGAGGATACCGGCATACGAAGCCGGAGAGATCGATTTCACCGAGGTGGAGAACCAGGCGGAATTGGCTCGCCTCCTTTCCGACGACGCACTGAGCGACCAGGTCCATACCTGGCCCAATTTCTGGACCCATTACCTGTTTTTCGACGTGACGCAGCCGCCGTTCAACGACCGGAGGGTCCGGCTCGCGCTGAGCCTCGCCATCGACCGGGACGCCATATGCCGTTCCGCGCTGAAGGGGTTCGCCATTCCCGGCTACGCCATGCTGCCGCCCGGATTCCCGGCCTACTCCGACGATGCTTACGCGGAAAGCCAGGGTTATGACCCGGAACGCGCCCGACAGCTGCTTGCGGATGCGGGGTATCCGGATGGTCGCGGCATTCCCGAACTGGACATGTGGCTGCGGAACGAGATCGTCATGCACCGTGACGCGGCGGAGGGGATCCAGGCGATGCTGCAGCGGAACCTGAACATAGAGGTCGAAGTACGCAACGTGGAGAACAAGGTCTTCATGGACGGCCTGAACAACCACACCCTGGCCTTCGGAATGGTACCCTACGAATTTGATTTCGTGGATCCCAGCAATCTCCTGGGACTTTGGCGGTCGAACGGGCGGCACAACTGGAACAACGCCGCTTTCGACGAACTGATGACCGAGGCCGAGGCCGAGGTCAGGGACCCGCGCCGTCGGATTTCACTGTACAAGGAAGCCGAGAGGCTGCTGGTGGAAGACGTGGCCGGCGTGTTCCTCTGGCACCGGCAGCGCGCGCAGGTGTGGAAGCCCTACCTTAAAGGTTCGGCGCTTGAACCGAACGCGGCAGGTTACCGGACGTGGCGGGGCGACCAGGTGATGAGTTCCTCCATCACCTTTTACCTGGCGGAAGACGAACCGGGACTTGCCCTGCCTGCTCGGAGATAGTGAGGCCAGGACCGGAGCGCTGAAGGCGCGGCGAATCGCGGCAAGCCGGAGCGCGGAAGGAGTCCGACATGATACTCAACCAGTACTACCTGGGCTGTCTCGCCCATGCGTCCTATTTCCTCGGGGACGAATCATCCGGCGTCGCGGCCGTCGTGGACCCGCAGCGCGACATCGGCCAGTACATCGAAGAGGCCGAAGCCCGGAACATGACCATCGACCATGTCTTCCTGACGCACTTCCACGCGGACTTCGCCGCGGGCCACCTGGAACTGAGAGACCGCACCGGCGCCATGATCCATCTCGGCGCGCGCGCCGAGGCGGACTACCCCTTCGAGGCGATGAGGGACGGCGGCGGCATGGGGCTGGGCGCGATTCGGCTCGCGTTTCTCGAGACGCCCGGGCATTCTCCCGAGTCCGTCTGCATCCTGGTCTTCGATCCCAATGAGGCGGCCTCGCCTTACGCCGTGCTGACCGGGGACACCCTGTTCATCGGCGACGTGGGCCGACCGGACCTGCGGGCCGCGCTCGGCTGGAAGGCCGAGGACCTCGCCAACCTGCTCTACGACTCCCTCCACGGGAAGCTGATCCCGGCGACTGTCGACGAGACGCTCGTCTATCCTGCGCACGGCGCCGGTTCGTTGTGCGGCAAGAACCTGAGTACGGACACGGTGTCCACCATGGGCGATCAGAAGAAGTACAACTACGCCCTGCAGCCCATGGACCGGGAGACCTTTACCCGCCTCATCACGACGGACCAGCCCGAGGCGCCTTCGTACTTCACCTACGACGCCGCGTTCAACGCGCAGGAACACGAAACGCTGGACCATCTGCTGAAGCGCAACCTGAACCCCCTTTCATTGGAGGAGGTGTTGCGCAAGGCGGAGGACGGCGCCCAGTTGCTCGACACGCGAGACGCCGCGGACTATGAGGGTGCGCACCTGAAGGGGAGCGTCAACATCGGCCTCGGGGGCCAGTACGCCAGCTGGGCGGGCACCCTGCTGCGGCGGGACCGGCCGATCGTGCTGGTCACGGAGTCGGGCGCCGAGGAGGAATCCGCCCTGCGGCTGGGCCGCATCGGCTTCGACCACATCGCGGGATACCTGAAGGGCGGCATGCACGCGCTGGATGAACGGCCCGACCTGCTTGGCCGGACCGACCGCATCACCGCGGCGGCGCTCAGGGACCGGCTGGACACGGAACGCCCGCCCCTGGTGCTCGACATCCGATCCGGCCAGGAACGCGCCGGCAAATCCATCCTGGGCAGCCTCCACGTTCCCCTGAACCACCTGGAAGAACGGCTGGGCGAGATCCCCACCGGCACTACGGTGGTCGTCCAGTGCGCCGGCGGTTATCGTTCCGCCATGGCGGCCAGCATCCTGAAGCGGAACGGTATCGCGGACGTGATGGACCTGGTCGGGGGCCTGGCGGCCTGGGAGGCCGTCCAGCATGAGACCGCGGAGTGATCCGGGGGATGGGCCCGTGGAGCGCAGACCGGGTCGGCTACGCAGACCGGGCCGGCCTCATTTATACATGGGTACGTTGAATTCCATGAGATCCCGCGCGACGCGGGTGGCGGGGAAGACCTTGCGCGCCTCGGCGGCCAGCGGCCCGTCCTGCATGTAGCGTGAACTGATATGGGTCAGCACGAGGCTGCCGACCTTCGCGCGCCGGGCGATGCGGGCGGCCTGCACGACCGTCGAGTGGTGCTTCTGCCGGGCCTGCGCCCGCAGGTCGTCGCTGAACATGCCGTCGTGGATCAGCACGTCCGCCTCGAGGGCGAGCGACACCACCTGGTCGCACGGCCGGGTATCCGTGGCGTACACGATCTTCCGGCCCCGCCGGGCGGGGCCCAGGACCTGGTCGGGCTCGATCACCCGTCCATCCCGCAGCGTCACGGCTTCACCGGCCTGCAGCCGCCCGTAGAGCGGTCCCGGCGGTATGCCCAGCTGCCGCGCTTCCTCGACCTGAAACTGACCGGGCCGCTCCCTTTCCTGGAAGGCGAACGCCAGCGTAAAGCAGCTGTGGTCCACGGGTACGGCCTCGACGAAGACCGTGTCGTCCTCGGCGACCAGGCCGCCTTTGGTCTCCGTGACGATCACGGGGAAGGGGCACTGGTGGCCCAGAAAGCGCCGGTTGCCTTCCACGAACTCTGAGATGCCCGGAGGTCCGTGAATGTGCAGAGCCCGTTCCCGCGGTATCTGCCCCATGGTCATCAGCAGGCCGGGCAATCCCATCACGTGGTCGCCGTGCAGATGGGAGATATAGATCCGTTCGATCTTGCTCAGGGGCAACTTCGCCCGGACCATCTGCGTCTGCGTGCCTTCCCCGCAGTCGAAGAGGAACACGCGGCCGTCGCACTGGACGGCCACGGACGGCAGGTTTCGCGTCAGGGTCGGAATGGCGCCTCCGGAGCCCAGGATAACGATGTCTATGGTCATGATGGAAGATGGATGGCCTTGTTTTCGGTAGGCACCTACGCCTGCCGCGCCTTGCAGATCGCGTCGGTCATGCGGACCACGCGGCTCATTTCCCTGACGTCGTGGACCCTGACGATGCTGGCGCCGTTGGCGACGCTTAGTGCGACCGCGGCCGCCGTGCCCTCCATCCGGTCGTCTTTCTCCGCGTCGAGCACACGGCCGATGAAGGACTTCCGCGACGGGCCGATCAGAATGGGACGATTCAGTCGCTGGAATGACGCCAGGGACCGGATCAGGAGCAGGTTGTCGCTGAGCCGTTTGCCGAAACCGATGCCGGGATCGATAATGATCCGCGATCTCCGGATGCCGTGCGCCACGGCATGGGCTATGCGGGCGTCCAGCCACTCGACGATTTCGCCCACGGTATCCTGGTAGCCGGGATTTCGCTGCATGTCCCGTGGTGTTCCCGCCGTATGCATGATTACCACGGGAACTCCTTCAGCGGCGACCGTCCCGGTCATATCCGGATCGGCGGTCAAGCCGCTGACGTCGTTCACCAACCGGGCCCCGGCGCCTATGGCCCTGCGGGCGACTTCCGCCTTCCGTGTATCGATGGACACCGGTTGTTCGATCCGGTCTTTCAATCTCTCAATGACGGGAATGACCCGCCGAAGTTCCTCCTCCGGATCGACCGGTTCCGCGCCCGGCCGGGTGGATTCTCCGCCCACGTCGATGACGTCCGCGCCTTCTTCGGCCAATCGCTGACCGTGCCGTACGGCAGCCAAAGGATCCCAGTACCGGCCGCCGTCATAGAAGGAATCCGGCGTGACGTTGAGGACGCCCATGACTCGTGTACGTTGCGAACAATCCCAGAGGAACCCGTCACCCTCGATGACCCGTTCATCATCCACGATCAGACTCCGGGTGCGGCCAGGGGAGGCTCCTTGAAAGGCGTGGGGGCCGGCGCCTTTTCATCGTCCGTACGGGCCTCCTCCGCCTGCCCCGCTTCATTCTTCGCGTCCTGCACCGATGCGGCTTCAGGCTTTACGGCCGGTTCCAGCGTTTTCCCCGCCAGCAACTGTTCCATCTGGGCCCTGTCCAGCGTTTCATGTTCGAGAAGGGCCTCGGCCATCCGGTGCAGGGCGTCTTCCCGCTTCGAAATGATGGTTTCCGCATGCTGCCGGCAGGTATCCAGGATGCTTCTCATGTCCTCGTCGACCTTCACGGCCGTCTTGTTGCTGTAATCCCGCTTCCGGGTGAGTTCCCGGCCCAGGAAAACTTCACCGTCCTGGTTGCCGAGGGCCAGGGGACCGAGTTCGCCCATCCCCCAGCCGCAGACCATGTGTCGCGCCAGTTCCGTGGCGCGCTTGATGTCGTCGCCGGCCCCGTTGAACGTGTCGCCGACCCCGATGCGTTCCGCCACCTGTCCGGCCAGCAGGCACGCGATCTGGCCCCGGCACCAGGCTTCCGAATACAGGTACTGGTCTTCCTCCGGAATGGAGTAGGTGATCCCGAGGGCCTGTCCGCGGGGAATGATGGTGACGCTGTGCGGAGAGTCGATCTCGGGGATCAGGGCGGCGGTCAGGGCGTGGCCGCTTTCGTGGTAGGCGACGGTCCTGCGCTCTTCTTCCGAGATGACCAGTTGGTGTTCCGAGCCCATGACGATGCGGTCCCTGGCGCGTTCGAGGTGCGACATGGCGATCCGCTTGTGATCTTCCCGCGCGGCGAGGAGGGCCGCCTCGTTCATGATGTTCTCCAGGTCCGCGCCCGACATGCCCGGCGTGAGCCTGGCCATGGTCTTCAGGTTCACGCACTCCGCCATCGGCTTGCCCTTTGCCTTGATTTCCAGGATCTGCTCGCGTCCCCGGACGTCCGGGCGGTCCACGGTGACGTGCCGGTCGAACCGTCCGGGCCGGAGCAGCGCCGGGTCCAGCACGTCGGGGCGGTTCGTGGCGGCGATGAGGACGACCCCGCTGTTCGGTTCGAAACCGTCCATTTCCACGAGCAACTGGTTCAGCGTCTGTTCCCGTTCATCGTGCCCGCCGCCCAGGCCCGCACCCCGGTGACGGCCCACCGCGTCCAGCTCGTCGATGAAGATGATGCACGGCGCGTTCTCCTTGCCCTGTTTGAACAGGTCCCGCACCCTGGACGCGCCGACTCCCACGAACATCTCCATGAAATCCGCGCCGCTCATGGTGAAGAAAGGAACGCCCGCTTCACCGGAAACCGCGCGGGCCAGGAGGGTCTTTCCCGTGCCGGGCGGACCCAGCAGGAGCACGCCTTTCGGAATGCGCGCGCCGAACCGACTGAACTTTTCCGGATGCTTGAGAAACGCCACGACCTCCTGCAGATCGCGCTTCGCCTCTTCGACGCCGGCCACTTCGCTGAATTTCACGCCTTCGCGCTCTCCCGTAAGCCTGGCCTGGCTCTTCCCCATGGAGAAGAGCCCCTTCTGGCCGCCCTGCATCTGGCGGAAGATGAGGATCCCCAGGCCGATGATGAGGAGCAGCGGCAGCCAGGTGACCAGGTGCGCATACCAGGGGCTCGACTTCGGCCGCGCGGTGATGGTTACGTCTCTTCGCACCAGTTCATCGATCAGTTCCGTGTCTTCGAAAGGAATCTCGACCTTGAATCGGGTCTCCATGGATTCCCGGCCGCCGGGCACGGGTGTACTGACCCCGTTTCTGAATTCGCCGACGATGGTCTTTTCGAGTATCGTAACGCTCAGGATGTTCCCGTTGGCCAGGTGGTCCCGGAAAGTGGAGTATCCGATTTCCATCCCGTCGGACCGGTTCCGGCTGAAGAACTGTACCAGCACCACCGACAGCAGGGCAAGGAGTACCCACATGACGATGGTGCGCGTACGGCGCGGTGCTTGCTGCCGGCCGCCTCGGTCCTGGCGCGGTGGGACGGGGCGTCGTCCCCGCGGCCCTTCCTTGTGCTGCCTGGAGTTCGTCATTTGAACTTGCTCGTCCCGAGTGCTTGTGTGTTGCGCCAATAAATAAGCGTGAGGATATGCGAGGCCGTATTCACGCCCGCATGCCCCCACGCTCAGGCATCCTGTTCATCGACCACGGCGATGTACGGCAGGTCCCGATACCGCTCGCCCCAGTCGAGGCCGTACCCTACGACGAAATCGCCCGGTATGTCGAAACCCCGGTAATCGATCGTCACGGGCGCACGGTGCGCCCCCGGTTTGACCAGCAGGGCGCATACCTTCAGGGACAACGGTTCCTGCTTCGTCAACACTTCCGTAAGATAGCCCAGTGTCAGCCCCGTGTCAACGATGTCCTCCACGATCACGGCGTGCCGTCCGCGGATGTTCACATCGAAGATTTCGGCCTTCACGACACCGGCGGAAACCTGCCCCGTCCCATAGGTTGAAGCGCGTACGAAGTCGATGGTGTGAGGTATCGTGATTTCCCGCATAAGGTCGGCGAGGAAGACCACGCACCCTTTGAGACATCCGATGAGTACCGGGTGCTTCTCCCGGTAGTCCGTGGAAAGCCGCGCACCGAGGCTTTTTACCTTCTCCGCGATCTGTTCTTCGGTGAGCAGGATTCTCATCACTTCGGATCTTTCACCATAAGCTCGGCGACCATCACCCGCCGGGTCTTCCCGGTGACCAAGCCCTCGTTGCTCTGCCGGTAGCCCGCCACCCAAAGGATCTGCGTACCGTCCGTGACGACCGGCACGCGGTCGCGCAAGAGCCGGGGCACGTCCCACTCGTTGAACAGCTTCTTCAGGGACTTGTGTCCCGCCAGGCCGAAGGGCGTCATGCGGTCACCCCGTTCGCGAGAACGCACGGTCCACGGCCGGCGCACGGCCGCCGCATCGAAAACGGCCCGATGGGCCGTCGCGTCGGGCGCGGTTTTCGCGGCCCCCTCCTCGACGTGGATCGACAGGTTCGTGCCCGGCACCTCCACCTTCCCGGGAACTTCCAGATTCAGTCGGAAAGGCGTTAACACACCTCGACACAAAACCAGTTCGGACTTGCGGCATTCCATGCGGATCCCGCAGGGCAGTTCATGGATCCGGCCGACCGGCCCCCTGCCGATCCATGCACGGGCATCCTCCACCTGGTCGAAACGCAGTCGCTCCTCGTTGCCGCCCAGGGTCCGGACCAGGCGCCGGACCAGGACCCGCTGAAGGGCGGGCGCCGCGTTCCCCCAGGCATCGAGGTCCACCCGAAGGATCTTCCCGTCCTCGTGCCGGGCATGATCGGCGAGGAACGTCGTCGCCTCTGCGTCCAGGTACTCCGCCTCGCCGCGCGTCACGTCGGCGAGGCGCGCCAGACCCTGCACGATGTGGGGATTGTACTCCCTTTGCAGCAAGGGTACCAGGTGGTGCCGGATCCTGTTACGGAGAACGTCCTGGTCCTCATTGGTGCGGTCGGTACGGTAGGTCAAGCCGTGCTTCCGCGCATATTCGGCGATCTCGCCGGCAGTGACGTCCAGCAGAGGCCGGATGACCCATCCGTCCCTGACCGGCCGGATGGCGGACAGCCCCGAACTGCCGCTGCCACGCAAGAGCCGCATCAATACCGTCTCGGCCTGATCGTCCGCCGTATGGCCGGTTGCCACGGCATCCGCATCCTGGTCCAGAAGCACCCTTCTCAGGAATCCGTATCGCACCTCGCGCGCGCCCTGCTCGACGGAACAGCCGTTTTCCCGGCAGTAGGCGGCGACGTCCGCCCGTTCCGCGACGCAGGGCAGGCCCAGTGACGCCGCGTAGTCCTTGACGAAGGCGGCGTCTTCCCGTCCTTCCCCGCCGCGGAGACCGTGGTCGAGATGCGCCGCCCCCAGTTCCATGTCCATCTTGCCGCGGAGGCCGTGCAGGACGTGCAGGAGGACCACCGAGTCCGCGCCGCCCGAAACCGCGGCGATCACCCGGTCGCCCGCCTTGACCATCCCGTGGCGCCGGACCGTATACTCGACTTTATGTTCCAAGTCTTTCGGCATGGGAAATCCCGGCATGAGGAATAGCGGGGGAGACATAATGAAAATGGCCTTCCGAGTGCAGAAAGGCCATGGAACATAGCGGCGCAGGGATTCGAACCCCGGACACTCGGATTATGATTCCGATGCTCTGACCAACTGAGCTACGCCGCCTCGAATCGAACATCCCAATATAGACCCGGACGGGTAGAGTGTCAAGGCAATTACCGGTACGTACAGCCGGCTCTATTGTGATTGTTATTGACCTGCGAATAGGGATGCATTACACATGTTTGTGCTAGATTTCACAGGCATTTCCGTCGAGGTGAGGATTGGCTGAAATCGATTCGAATACCGCCGCTGATCCGGTAGTCGATACCGAAGACGAAGGTCTCGTTCGGGGGCTCGGTCCCCTCGAAGCCACCACCATCATCGTGGGCGGCGTCATCGGTTCCGGCATCTTCCAGGCGCCGAGCGCCATCGCCTCCAACGTAGGCTCGCCGGGCATGAGCCTGCTCGTCTGGCTGGTCTGCGGTCTCCTCGCCCTGTGCGGCGGGCTCTGCATCGCCGAACTCGGCGCCATGCTGCCCCGGACCGGCGGCCAGTACGTCTACGTCCGCGAAGCCTACCGCAGGCGCTGGGTTACCTTCATCTACGGCTGGTCCGCCTTCTGGCTCGTGTGGCCGGTTTCCATCGCCGCCGTCGCCAACGTATTCGCCAATTACCTGGCCAGCGTGGTCAACATCATCACCGCCGACACGGGCGGCCAGGGCATCGTCCTGAGCGACGGCGCCCAGGCGGTGATCGCCTCGGCGTGCGTGTTGATCCTGATGATGATCAACGTGGTCGGCGTCCGATGGAGCGGCCGGGTCACCAACCTGTTTACCTTCATCAAGGTTGCCGCGCTTGGCGGACTCATCCTGCTGGGTCTGTTCATGGCCGAGAAGGGATCGATGGCCCATTTCTCGCCGCTGTTCGGCGGTGGCGGGACGGCCGTCGGCGGATTCGCACTGGGCGCTTTCGGCGCGGCCATGGTGACCGGCCTGTTCTCGTACGAAGGATGGACCTTCTCCAGTTACGTCGCCGGGGAGATGCGCGACCCGCGCCGCAATCTCCCGCTGTCGATCATCGTCGGCACGCTCTTCGTAATCGTGATCTACCTGGCGGCGAACTTCGTGTACATGCTGGTCCTGCCCTTCGAGCAGGTCCAGACCTCGCAGTGGATCGCGGCGGACGTGATGAAGGTCCTGCTGGGCGACGGGGGTGCCCTCTTCATCTCGATCGGCGTGATGTGTTCCACCTTCGGCGGGGTTAACGTCCACATGCTGGTGGCTCCCCGCCTGTTTTTCGCCCAAAGCAGGGACGGTCTTTTCTTCAAGGGGCTCAGCCGCGCACACCCGAGATTCCGCACACCGGCGGCATCCATTCTCGCCCAGGGCATTCTGGCCGCCCTGTTCGCGCTGACGCCGAGATTCGAGGATATCATCTCCTACGGTTCCTTCACTTCTTACTTTTTTTCCATCCTCGCGATCGCCGCGGTCATCGTGCTGCGCTTCAGCCGGCCCGACGCGAATCGACCTTACAGGACCTGGGGCTATCCGGTTACGCCCCTCCTCTTCCTCGCCGTCATATCCGGTTACCTTGTGTCTCTGCTGACTAACGTGGCGTTCATCTACAATACGCTCATCGGCCTGGCCATCGTCGCCGCCGGCTTTCCCTTCTACTTCTACTGGGAAAAGAAAAACAAAGGAAACTGAGGGATTTCATGCGGGATTTGCTGATCGTGGAACAGAATAACGTCATTCGCTACGATGACGTGTCACTCTCCCATCTCCAGGAGACCCTCGACGGCTCGAGGGGCCTGTTCTGGCTGGACATCGAGCAGATCACGGACGAAGACGCGGCGTTCCTGAGCGATTTCAAGGAGTTCGGCGTCCACCCCCTGTCGGTGAAAGCCTGCCGGGAGGTCTCCACCCGTCCCTATTCGGCGGTGTTTCCGGGACACCTGTTCATCGTCTTGCACGTGCAGGAGGGTCCGGACGCGCCGCTGGCCAAGTTGGGGTTCTTCCTGGCGCCCGACTACCTGGTTACCGTTCATGCCACCCCGCTGGCCTTTTTGCAGGAAGTCAAGGACCGGATCCAGCGGGATGCCCAGCTGATGCGGTCCACGGACCAGGCGGTCGGCCTGATCATGCAGACCATTGCTGACTGCCAGGACCCGCTGGTTGCCGAGCTTGTCGTGGAAACGATTCCACCGGATCAGGACCTGGAAGCCCAATGGATCTACGACAGGCAGCGCCGCCTGAACGACATGATCCATCTCGTAAAACCACAATGCGACATCGTCCACTCGCTATACGCCGGCGAGAAACTCTCCCTGCAGCCGGATGCGGTCGTCCAACTGCAGGACGCGTATCACCGGTTCAGGAATATGGCCGACGCGCTCACGCGCACCTGGGAAATGCTGAACGACGCGGCGATGGCCGCCCAGACGAAAGCCCTCAGGAGAATCGACGCCTCCTCGCGGCGCCTGACCTTCCTGGTCGCCCTGTTGCTTCCCGTGCTCGTCATAGCCGTCCTGCTCGGGATCGACGATCCCCCGATGAGCAACGTGGCCACGCCGGCGGTCGTGGGCATCGGCCTGGCGGTTTCATTGCTGGTCGCCATCGTGTTGGTCCTCACAGCGAGAAAGCGATAACGGACTTAAACTCCTCGAGGTACCGTTGAACCGTCGGCCAGTCATTCGTTCCCTCCTACGGGGTCTCCTATTACGGGGACTCCTCTTTACGGGCGTCGTATTTCACGCCGGCGACCCGGCCTTCATCTCCGCGCAGGACCGCCTGGTCATCGTCTCTCCGCACTGGGAAGGCATCCGCTACGAATTCACCCGGGGTTTCGACGCCTTTTACCGCGAAGAAACCGGCCGCGGGGTCGAGGTCGAGTGGATGGACGTGGGTGGGACTTCAGAGATCATCCGGTTCATAAAGTCCGAGTTCACCGGCAAGCCGGAAGGCATCGGGATCGACATGATGTACGGCGGGGGCAGCGATCCGTTCGTGGAACTGGCGCGCCTCGACCTCCTGGCGCCTTACCGCCTTCCCGATGACCAGTTGGACGGGCTGCTGGCCGAGGCGGGCGGATATCCGATATACGACGCGGAATACCGGTGGTACGGCGCGACAATGGCCGGGTTCGGCATCATGTACAACAAGCGGGTGGCGCAACTCGTGGAACTGCCCGTGCCGGAGACCTGGGAAGACCTGGCCGATCCCCGGCTCTACTCGTGGGTCGGCTCGGCCGATCCCCGGAAGAGCGGCAGCGCGCACGTGCCTTTCGAGATCATGCTGCAGGTCTACGGCTGGGAACGGGGCTGGCAGATCATTACCGCCCTGGGCGCCAACGCCCGGGGGTTCGCGAACTCGGGAAGCCAGGTGCCCAAAGACGTGACGTCCGGCGAAGTGGCCTACGGGATGGCCATCGATTTCTACGCCTGGGCACAGATCAACGCCGTGGGCCCCGAGATGATCGGATATACCATGCCGGACAATCTCACGATCCTGAACCCGGACGGCATTTCCATTCTGAAAGGCGCGCCCAATATGGCCGTGGCGCAGGCCTTCCTTCGCTATGTCCTGTCCGAAGCCGGACAGCGCCTGTGGATGCAGAAACCCGGTACGCCGGGCGGGCCGGAGCAGTTCCAGCTGAACCGGTTCACGGTGCTGCCCCGCCTCTACCAGCGCATCGATCCGGCGCACACTTCGGTCACTTTCAATCCCTTTGCGTGGAAATCGTCCTTCGTGTACGATGCCGTGAAAGGCGCTGCGCGGCGTCATATCGTCGACGACATGATCGGCGTCTTCGTCATCGACGCCCACGCGGCCCTGCAGCGAACATGGCGGCGCGCCATCGAAACGGGCGACGTGGAGCGTCTCCTGCCGTCGCTGGGCGCCGTACCGATCACGGAGGAGGAATCGCTGGCCCTGGACGACCGCTGGCGGGACCAGGCCTTCCGGAACCGGACCCTGCTCTCGTGGAGCCGGCTGGCGGCCGAGAAGTACGGATCGGGCGCGTCCGGCTGGGCCGGCGCCAGGTACCTGCTCTTCTCCGGCAGCGGCCTGGTACTGGCGGGGATGGTGCTTTACCTTTGGAGGTTGAAGCGGAGAAGCGGTTGAGGTACGGACGGATGCGTGATATTTCATACCCTGAATGGTTTTGCATATCTGGGGAGAACGAAGCATGGTCAGTCTGACCCTGCGGGGAATAACTCGAAAATTCGGTGACGTGACGGCGGTCGACGACGTGTCGGTGGAGATCGCCGGAGGTGAACTGTTCTTTCTCCTGGGCCCATCCGGCTGCGGAAAGACGACGCTCCTTCGATTGATCGCCGGGTTCTACGCGCCCGACGCGGGAAGCATCCTGTTCGACGACAAGGACGTGACGAGGACGCCGCCCCACCGGCGGAACACGGGCATGGTGTTCCAGAACTACGCGCTCTGGCCGCACATGTCCGTCTGGGAGAACGTGGCCTATGGACTCGTCCTGCGCAAGATCCCGTCATCGGAGCAGAACGACCGCGTCTCGGAAGCCCTGAAGATGGTGCGGATGGATCCCTACGGGCAGCGGTCGCCGAACCAGTTGTCCGGCGGCCAGCAGCAGCGCGTGGCCCTCGCCCGCGCCCTCGTGATCCGGCCCGACGTGGTGCTGCTCGACGAGCCTTTGTCCAACCTGGACGCCCGGCTTCGCCTGGAAATGCGCGATGAGATCCGGCGGATCCACGATGAGACCGGCACGACGATGATCTACGTGACCCACGACCAGAAGGAAGCCCTTTCCATGGCGGACCGCGTGGCCGTGATGGATATGGGGGCCGTGGCCCAGACCGGGGAGCCGCGTTCGATCTACGATCGGCCCGCGAACGCGTTCGTGGCGGATTTCATCGGAGAGACGAATTTCGTGGCCGGCCGGTTGACGCGTTCGGAGCTTCCCCTGGCCGTCGAGACCGCGGTCGGCGTCCTCCATTCGACGGTCGAACCCGTCGAGGACCTGTCGCCGGGCGACGAAGTGGTCTGCTCCGTCCGGCCCGAGGCCATCCGTGTTTCGGATCCGGACACCGCCGCCGGCGAAGACGCCGCCACCGGCGAGGACGAGAACGAGGAGGAGAACGTGATGGACGGCGTCGTGCGGCAGACCGTCTACCTAGGCGACCACGAGCAGTATTCGGTCCGTCTGGACGACGGCACGCCGATGAAGCTGGTGGACCACCGTCCCGGCCGGCGGCTCGCCGGCCCCGGTGCGCCGGTCCGGTTGAAATGCGACGCGTCACAGGTCGTGGTGCTCGGGAAACCGGGATAGCGGTACCGCGGAGCCTGCCCTCATGCCCAGTAGCCGATTCGATCTCTCGGACCTGACCCCCGGCGTCGTCGCCATCCTGGGCATTCTCGTCCTTTTCTTCGGCCTCTTCCTGTTCTACCCGATCCTGCACGTCCTGTTGAACGCCTTCTACACGGACGAACAGTTTTCCGTGGAGTTCTTCGGGCTGATGCTGCAGAGCCCCGTGCAGCAGCGGGCGCTGATCAACAGTTTCGAGCTGGGCATCGTCACGACCGCCCTCACGACGATCATCGCCCTGCCCATGGCCGTCGCCCTCGTGCGGTACGATTTCATCGGGAAGGGCCTGCTGGGCGGACTCGCCCTCGTGCCCATGATCATGCCCCCTTTCGTGGGCGCCATCGGGATGAAGCAGATGTTCGCCCGGTTCGGTTCGATCAACCTGTTCCTCCTGGAAACGGGCCTGATCGACGCGCCCATCGACTGGTTCGGAGGCGGCGGATTCTGGGGCGTCGTGATCCTCGAGGCGCTGCACCTGTACCCCATCATGTACCTGAACATCGCCGCCGCGCTGGCCAACGTGGACCCCAGCCTGGAGGAGTCGGCCCGCAACGTAGGCGCGGGCGGCTTCCGACTGTTCCGCACCGTTACGTTCCCGCTCATGCTGCCCGGATACTTCGCCGGCGCGATCATCGTCTTCATCTGGGCCTTTACGGACCTGGGCACGCCCCTGATCTTCGAATTCCGCGAGGTGGTGGCGGTCCAGATCTTCAACATGTCCACCGACGTTCACGCGAATCCCCTGGGCTACGCCCTGGTCGTCTTCGTTGTCCTGGTCACCCTCGCCCTGTTCTACCTCTCCAAGAAGTTCTTCGGCGGCCGCCATTACGAGATGGTCGCCCGCGGCCACGTGGCGTCGGCCTCGAAGCGCGCGACCTCGTTCGAGACCGTACTGATCTGGGGCATGCTCCTCTCCATCACGGGCATCGCGCTGATCCCCCACCTCAGCGTGGTCCTCACCTCCGTGACTGAACGCTGGTTCATGACCGTGCTCCCCACCGACTACACCGTCGCCTATTACGGGCAGATCTTCGCCCACGACCTGACCCTGCTTTCCATCCGGAACAGCCTGTGGCTGAGCGTGATGAGCACCATCATCGATATCGTCCTCGGCGTCGCCATCGCTTACCTGCTGACCCGCCGGCGCTTCCCGTTCCGGGACGCGCTGGACGCCGTGGCCATGTTGCCCCTGGCGCTGCCGGGCCTGGTACTCGCCTTCGGCTACATCTCCGGTTTTTCGGGGACCTTCCTGGACGTCCGCGTCTCCCCGGTGCCCCTGCTCATCATCGCCTATGCCGTTCGTCGCCTTCCCTACATGGTCCGGGCCGCCTACGCCGGGTTCCAGCAGATGAGCGTCACCCTGGAAGAGGCTTCCATGAACATGGGCGCCGGCCCCTTGAGAACGCTCTGGAAAATCACCATGCCCCTCGTCCTCGCCAACGTGGCGGCGGGCGCCATACTCTCCTTCTCTTTCGCCATGCTCGAAGTGAGCGACAGCCTGATCCTGGCCATCAAGGAACAGTACTACCCCATAACCAAGGCCATCTACAGCCTGATGGGGCGCATTACCGACGGACCCTACATGGCGAGCGCCATGGGCATGCTGGGCATGATCCTCCTGGCATGCAGTTTGCTGTTTACTGGTAAAGTACTCGGCAGAAGAATGGGCCAGCTGTTCAAGGTATAGAACCAACCACACGGAATCTGCGTCTAACGGAATAGCAGGATTTGTGCGAGAGAGGCCGGAACTTCGGTCGCGGGTCGGATGGTACGGCATGCGGCCGCGTGAATGGTACGGTCTCGCGTGATGAAACGGTTCCAGAGTTGAAACGGTTCCCGGTTTCGGAAGACAAGGCGCAAACCATGTCCACCTTCAATATGGATAACCTCCGGAAGCGTCCATCCAGATTTTCCAGATTCCGCCAGCGAATCAAGCGTACGATGGTGTCCGGACTGATCGCACTCATTCCGCTCACCATCACCGTCGCCGTGCTGAGCTGGCTGCTGACCTGGCTGGACTCCTTCGCCGCGCCGGTCATACGCGGGTTGCTGGGACTGGACACCCGCATCCCGGGACTGGGCATCCTGCTCATGCTGATCGTGATTTTCCTGGCTGGCTTCGTGGCTTCGAACGTGGTGGGCAGGAAGCTGATCACTTGGTTCGAAGACCTCATGATGCGGCTTCCCGTCGCGCGAAGGGTGTACCACCCGGTAAGGAAAATCCTGGACACCTTCACGATGACGGGGGAGACCAGGACCTGGAAGACCGTCGTGGTCGAGTACCCTCGCCGCGGCGCGTGGATGATCGCCTTCATCGCTGGTGACATGCCGAGTGAAGAACCAGGTGAGGATCTGGTGAGCGTTTTCGTGCCCAATACGCCCAATCCCGCCGCGGGTCGTGTGGTCATCGTGCCGCGCCGGGACGTGGTACCCGTGGACCTGTCGGTCGAGGAAGCGCTGGAATTCGTCGTTTCGGGCGGAACGGCCTTCAGCAACGTACTGACCCTGCCCGCGCTGCCGTCGCGCAATCAAACGGCGTCCCGGCAGGCGGAGTCCCGTTCGGCGGAGTCCCTGTCGGACCTTCCGGATTCCGCATCACGGGATGGACATCCGGTCTCCCCATCCCGAGGCAACCGTTTGGCACCCGCATCCATGCGTGGCCGGCGCGTTCCCCTGACCCGGTCCGACGACCCGGTGTAGAAACGGCCGGATCCTGTGTCTCCGGGGTTTTCGCAAAAGTCTTGTGTTTTCTTATCTTTATAGTGATTATATATCTTCTACCAACCGTATGGTTTAATATAGCCAGCGCCCAAGGAATCCTCGACGATGTTTGATCTGGTCAACCTCCTGGATATTTTCATCATAGCGGCCCTGATCTACAGCCTCTACATGTGGCTGAAGGGGACCCGGGCGTACCATATCCTGATCGGCCTCGGCATTCTGGGCATCCTCTACAGCATCGCGAACTGGAGCGGGCTGCTCCTGACCAGCCAGATCCTGCAATACCTGCTCGGCGTGACGCTCCTGTTGATCATCGTGGTCTTCCAGCCCGAAATCCGGCAACTGCTGGAACGGGTCAGTCCCCTGGTCATATTCAGGCTCCAGTCCAGTCCCATCTCCCGGCGCATTCTGAAGGAGATCACCGAAGCCTGTTTCGAACTGTCGGAGAAGCGCATCGGCGGCCTGCTGGTCTTCCCCCGGGCGACCGGGATATCCGGCGTCGTGCAGCACGGTGTAAAGCTCGACAGTCTCGTGAGCCAGGAACTGGTCGTCAGCATCTTTCATCCGTCATCGCCGATTCACGACGGCGCGATAATCGTGGAGAAGGACCGCGTCGTCGAAGCCGCCACCTATCTGCCCCTTTCAACCCGTGAGCACCTGCCGCCACGGTACGGCACGCGCCACCGGGCGGCCCTTGGCGTATCGGAACTCGGCGATACGTTCTGCGTCGTGGTATCCGAAGAGAGCGGCGAGGTATCCGTGGCGTCCGGCGGAGATATTTCGGCCATGGCGGACCGGGAGAAGCTCTGGCAGACGCTCGAAAAGTCACTGCTGCCCATCGAGATCCCCCGAAGCAGGCCGTCGATGCGGGAAGCGATGAAGAAGATCGTCGCCCTCCGGCAGGGATACCGGTTCAATCGCAACAACCTTACCGCCAAACTGGCGTCCATCGGCGTGGCGTGTCTGCTCTGGTTCTTTCTGATCGGGCAGCAGCTGTCCGAGATCGCCATAACCGCCGCGCTCGAATTCCAGAACATCCCGGCCAATATCGAGTTGATAGACGTTTCGACCAGCGAGGTAAACGTCCGCGTGCGGGGACCCCAGGGGAGTATTTCGACGCAGACGGCGGACCAGGTCCGCGTTATGGTAGACCTGGACGATATGGAACCCGGGACGCTCACCATGCCGCTCACGGACGCGAACGTGGAGTTGCCCTACGGCGTGGTAGCCACTTCGATCGATCCGAGAAGCCTGACCATAAAATCCGACCGTATCGTAAACCGACGGATCATGATCGACTATGACCTGACCGGCCAGCTGCCCGAAGGGCTGGAGCTGGCGCGAGACGTCAGGGTGGATCCACCCTCGGTGCCGATCACGGGCCGTGAAATGGAGCTCGACCAGATCGAACGGATCATAACGTCGCCTGCGATCGACCTGTCCCAGCTCACCGCAAGCCAGATTTTCGACTGCACCTTGAAAGTCCTTCCTCAAAACCTGACGTTTGCCTCGTTCAGCATCGAAGGGCGCGAGGTCAGTGTCCATATCGACCTGAGACCCGTCGGCGATGGCCAATCGGTATCAGAAGAAACCGCCGGACTGGACCGGGTAGCGGCTTCCCCGCAGACCAGCCTGAATAACCGGCTGAATTCACCTTGACTTAGCCTTACATCCCGTCCTATTTTCCCATGCTATGAGCAGCCTTAACCCGATCTGGCCGAGGGCGGTATGGGCGAGTTGCGCCTTGCTGCTTTCGATCGCTTCCGTATCCGCGGACACAAGACCGTCCGATGGATCTTCTCCGGTAGACGGTCCGATCAATGCGCCGGTCCCTGTTGCGGCCGGGCCGGCCGGGCCACCCGCCGAAGTGGACGGAACGCCTGCGGCGCCCATCAGGTCGAGCAGGTGGAGCACGGGCGTCCGTGTACGTGCGCGGGCCGCCCTTGTGGTCGACATGCAGTCGGGCGAAGTGATCTACCAGAAGAACGCGACGTCGCCGTTCCCGGTAGCGAGCATCACGAAGCTGATGACGGCCGTGACCTACATGGGTTTGAATCCGGACCTTGAAAAGAAGATCAGCATCACCCGGCAGGACGTCTACCGGTCGAACTGGACGAAACTGAGATACAGGGAACGGGTCTCGGTCCGGGATCTGCTATACGCCACCCTGGTCGCTTCGGACAACGCGGCGGCCCGGGCGCTGGCCCGGGCGACGGGCCTGACGATCGAGGCGTTCGTGGAGCAGATGAACGAAACGGCGGCTTCACTCGGACTGGCGAACTCGCGATTTACCGAACCCACCGGATTGGATTCAGGCAATACGTCCACCGCGGTGGACTGCGTAGCCCTTCTGTGGAATGCGCTGCAGGACGACCTGCTGGCGGAAATCCTCCTGGCGAAGGAGTACCGTTTCGGCACGAACAGGCGCACGCACACCATCAGGACCACCAACCGGCTGGTCCGCGAACCGGTATCCGAAAGCCGGTGGGCGTGCGTAGGCAGCAAGACCGGATACATCCGTAGAGCCGGGTATTGTCTCGTGCTCAGGGCCGTCGGCAACGAAGGCGACGACCTTTATGCCGTCATTCTCGGTGGTCCGACGAGCAGGACCCGGTTCACGGACATGCGGCGCCTGCTGGACTGGAGCGTGAAAACCGCCCCTGCCGCGGGACCGCAGGCCGGGGTCGGCGGCTGACGCAGGCCGGTGTCGGCGGCTGACCGAATACGGGGTGAAAACGATCGGAGAACGTCCGGGTGGACGTATCTTCAGCACAGGTTGAGGAGAGCGTATGTTGGCGACGATTGGTTTCAGCGTGATCGGTACGGTAATCCTGGGTCTTGTCGCGATCGGCCTGGTCTACCTGATGGCCCTCGCGGGAGGCGGGCAGCGCGTACGCGCCTCCGCACGGCGCCCGGGCGGCAGAACCCGGCCCTCCCGTCCCGGCGACCGTGGATGACCCGGAGCTTCCCGCGATGATCCCCCTTCGCAGAAGCGTGCGCGCCCTCCTGCTGTGCGGCATCGTCCTCGGGTGGGCGGGTTACGAAGGGCGAGCGGCCGAGCGCGAAAACGGCAGGCTGACCATCGCGCGGATGAAGTACGACGGCGGAGGCGACTGGTACAACGACCCCGAGGCCATTCCCAACCTGGCCCGGGAGCTGCAGTTGCGTGCGGGCATAGAGACGAACCCGGATCAGCGCGTCGTCGCCCTGACCGATGATCTCCTGTACTCTTCCCCCTTCCTTTTCATGACCGGCCACGGCGAAGTCAGGTGGAGCGAACCGGAAATCCGGAACCTCCGGACCTACCTGACGCGGGGCGGTTTCCTCTACGCCGATGACGATTACGGGATGGACGAGGCATTCCGCAGGGAGATGAAACGGGTCTTTCCGGACAAGGATTTCGTCGAGCTGCCCTTCGACCATCCGATCTACCACATCATCTATGACTTCCCGGCCGGTCCGCCCAAACATCATGAGCACGACGGCAAGCCGGCCCAGGGGTTCGGGCTCTTCCACGACGGACGGCTGGTGGTGTATTACACGTACGAAAGCAATGTCAGCGACGGCTGGGCCGACGAAAAGACCCACAACGATCCGCCGGCGAAACGCGAAGCCGCGTTCAGAATGGGCATCAACATCGTCGCATACGCGCTCTATCGTTGACGCGGGTGCCGGCTTGCGGTATACTGAAACCCGGAAGGCGAAACGGACGTCTAACCACTAAAGACCATACGGCCGCTGAAGCCGCGGTTCAGTAACGCACGAAGGAACCAGGAAAAGGAGTCCCATCATGAACCTCTGGCAAACGATCAAGTCGGAATTGGACGGTCCGATCGAAACCGTGCGAAAGAGCCTGTCCGGCGCGCTGGACATGGCCGAAGATCTCACGCGGAAGGGCCGGATCAAGCTGGAGATCCAGTCGGCCCGTGCCGATATCCGCAACCAGATGACCGAACTGGGCGGCAGGGTGCACCAGTTGGTGGTCGATGATGGCATCACCGACGTGTCGGGAGATACGGAAGTGAACGGCATCCTGGATCGCATCAAGGCATCGCAGCAGAACATCGAGGACCGGGAAGAAGAACTGCAGCGCGAGGATGCGGAACCCGCGGAGAAGAAGGCCTCCTGACGCGGCGCCGCCACGCAGGATGAAAGGTTGAGCACCGACCCCGGCATGCCGTCGACGCATGCCGGGGTTTTCTGTTTCCCCTCCGATACGTTTTCCTTGATTTAGGCCTGCGGTCCCTTACAATTTCAGGACACCCCGTCCACCGAGAAAAACCATGCAAACGCCCGGAACGACGATGCTGCCGATGCTACGAATCCTGCTCGGTTCCCAGCAAACGGGACTGATACTCGTCATCCTGCTGCTCGGCGCGGTACTCTCCGTTTTCGCGGGGTATCACGTGGACCGTACCACGGGCGAGCTTGTCAACAATTTCCTGAATTCCCGTACGCTGATGCAGACGGCCACGGACGCCAGTTTCTTCGTGATCATGGCCGTCGGGGCGACCATGGTGATCATCTCCGGCGGGATCGATCTCTCGGTCGGCTCGATTTACGCCCTGTCCGGCGTGATGACCGCCATGGTCCTGCGGGCCGTGGCCCCGGAAGCTCCCTTCGCGGTGGTCGCGCTGGCCGTCGTGACCTGCGTCAGCCTGGGGGTGCTGTGCGGCCTCCTGAACGGGTTGATGGTGGTCGGACTCCGCGTGCACCCCTTTATCGTCACGCTCGGTACGATGTGGGTGTTCCGCGGTGTGGCTTTCGTGGCCAGCGAGGCGGAGAGCATACTCGTGCCGCAACCTCTGACCGACGCGATCAAGTTGTCTTTCGGATCCGACGCCCTCTACCCCATGCCTATGATCATCATGCTCCTCATCACGGCCGCCGGCGCCGTTTACCTGTCCAGAACCGTCATGGGCCGCCATATTTTCGCCGTGGGCGGCAACGTGGAGGCCGGCCGATACGCCGGTTTGCGGATCGACCGGATCCTGGTCGGTGTATACGTGATTTCTGGACTCACCGCGGGCATCGCCGCGCTGGTGGGCAGCAGCTACTACGGCTCGGCCTCCTGCGCCGATGCCACGGGTTACGAACTCTACGTGATCGCTTCAGCGGTCGTCGGCGGCGCGAGCCTTCGCGGTGGCCGGGGAAGCGCGGTCAACGCCATGCTCGGCGCCATGTTGATCGTCCTTATCCGCCAGTCCATCCGCACCCTGCACCTGGACCAGAACTACGAATGGGTCGTGATCGGTTGCGCGATCATCGTCGCCGTCGTCCTCGACCAGGTGAACCGCCGGCTCACGGCACGCAGACTGGCCGGAGCGGACCGGTCCGTGACCATATAGACGCGTTCAGAAAGGAATGAAATCGATGATACCCCTGAAGAAGACGCTACGAACGATGCTCGTGCCGGCCTTGCCGGTCGTGTCGGCCGCGCTGACCAGGCTGACCAGGCTGACCGTGCTGGCCATGCTGACCGCGGGCCTGTCCATTGTTGCGGCAGGTTGCGGCGGCGCCGCACCGCCGGACGACAACCGGCTCGTGATATCCATGATCGCCAAGAGCACGACCAATCCCGTGTTCCTGTCGTCCCGTACCGGCGCGGAGGCAGCGGCCAGGGAGTTGTCGGAAGCCCACGGCGTCGACATCGTGATCGACTGGCGCACGCCGCCGACGGAGGACGGCCAGGTACAGGCGCAGCGTATCGCGCAGGCCGTGAACGAAGGCGCCGACGTGGTACTGATCTCCTGTTCGGACGCCGCCAAGGTCACGGGCGCCATCAACGACGCGGTGGACCGGGGCGTACCGGTCATGACCTTCGACAGCGACGCGCCGGACTCGAAACGGTTCGCTTTCTTCGGTGTGGACGACATCAAGACCGGCGGCCTGATCATGGGGGAACTGGCCAAAGCGATGGACGGCCGGGGCCGCGTGGCCATCCTCGCGGGCAACCAGAACGCGCCGAACCTGCGCAAGCGTGTGGAAGGCGTGCTGCAGAAGGCCGCCGAGTATCCGGAGATTTCGATCGTGGGGACCTTCTATCACATTGAGACCCCCCAGGACGCCGCCGCCGAAGTCGTGCGCGTCAACAATGCCTATCCGGACATCGAGGGATGGGCCATGGTCGGCGGATGGGCGCTCTTCACCCAGACTCTGCTCACCGACCTGGATCCCGAGCGCATGAAGATCATCTCGGTAGACGCGCTGCCGCCCCAGCTGACCTACATCGAACAGGGCATCGTACCCGTGTTGTGGGGGCAGCCGACCTACCTGTGGGGATACGAATCCGTCCGCCTGATCGTCGAGAAGATCCACCTGAAGCAGGATGTGCCCGTGATCAACCCCCTCGAACTGGTCCACGTGTCCCAGGAGAACCTCGGCGAATGGGCGGCGATGCTCCAGGGGTGGGGATTCACCGACGTGCCCGAACGGTACCTGCAGATGGATGAACAACCCGCCTCGGGCGACTGATCCGCCTCGGGCGACTGATCCGGATGAGACGTCCGTCATATGCGGTCGTCCGACCCTCCGGTTTCCTCATGGACCGCAAGCAACCGAACCCCTACATCGAATTCGACCGGATCACGAAGCGGTTTCCTGGCGTGACGGCCCTCGACGAAGTAACCTTCGGAATCGAAGCGGGTACCTGCCATGCCGTGGTCGGCGAGAACGGCGCCGGCAAGAGTACGCTGGGCCGCATCCTGACCGGCATATACGGCCTCGACGGCGGACAAATCCGCATCGACGGCCGGCCCGTGCAGCTTCTTGAACCGGGAGACGCCCTGGAACTGGGCATCGGCATGGTCCACCAGGAGCTTGTTTTCTGCGAGAACCTCTCCGTCGCCGAGAACCTCTGCCTGGGGAACCTGCCGGCCCGGAGCGGGTTCGTCTCCGACCGGAAGATGGCGCAACGCGCACGTCAGCTGCTGTCGGCGATCGAGGTCGACATGGACGTGGAGACACCCATCGGAAAGCTGCCGGTGGCCCAGCAGCAACTCGTTCAGATCGCGGCGGCCCTGGGCAGCGGCGCCCGCGTGATCGTCTTCGACGAGCCGACCAGCAGCCTTTCCCACGTGGAAGCGGAACGGCTACGTGAGAACATCCGTCATCTCAAGTCGAAGGGGGTTACGTCGATCTACATCTCCCACGACCTGGACGAGATCTTCCGCCTGTGTGACGTCGTGACGGTGCTTCGAGACGGCCGGCACGTGGCCACCCGGCCGGTCGCCGAACTCGACCGGCCGGCATTGATCAACCTCATGATCGGCCGCACCTTCGAGGCCTATTTCCCCTCCCACGTGGACACCGAGCCCGGCGGAGAGATGCTGACCGTGGAAGACCTGTCGAGTCCCGGCAGGTTCGAGGACGTGTCCTTCTCGGTACGGTCCGGGGAGGTACTGGCCCTGGCCGGCCTGGTGGGCGCCGGCCGTACCGAAGTGCTGCAGGCCGTGTTCGGGTTGGACCCCATGGCCACGGGCAGGATCAGCGTATCCGGCCGGCCGTCGAGGATCCGGCATCCGATCGACGCCATGCGGTCAGGCATCGGCCTCGTGCCCGAAGACCGCAAGCGATTCGGCCTCGTCCTGTCGCTCCGCGTGGATCAGAACATCGGTCTGCCCACCCTGGCCAACCGTTCCGATTTCGGATGGATCCGCGGAAGCCGGGAGGAAGACCTGGCCCGGGAATATGTGCGGCGGCTGTCGGTGCGGCCCGACAATGTCCGGTACGACACGGCGGGCCTGTCGGGCGGCAATCAGCAGAAGGTGGTGCTGGCCAAGTGGCTGGCCGCGAACTGCCCGATCCTGCTCATCGACGAACCCACCCGGGGGGTGGACGTGGGCGCCAAGTCGGAGATGCACGCCCTTATCGATCAGCTGGCCCATGAAGGCACGGCCATCGTGCTCGTGTCGAGCGAACTGCCCGAGGTGCTTAACCTGTCGACGCGGATCCTCGTGCTGCGTTCCGGGCGCATGGCCGGGGAACTCTCCCGCGATGAGGCGGACCAGGGCGCGGTGATGCGGATGATGGCGGGGGTGAAGGGGGGGGAATGATCGTTCAATGGAGGGCTTATGCGTCCCGCTCCCGCCTCCCCGGCGCGGCCGCCACGCCTTCCATGCCGCCGCTAACCCGCAGGACTTCGCCGGTGATCCATCCCGCAGCCGGGCTGCAAAGGAAGGCCACGCCGTTCGCGATGTCCTCCGGTTCGCCCCACCTCCCGAGCGGTATGGCGCTTCGAATCCGTTCGATCATCTCTTCTTCGGAAAGCCCCAGCGTCTTGCTGCGCTGAGCCATGTTGGACCGGTTGAACGCGGTGTAGACCGGGCCCGGACAGACGGCGTTCACCCGGACTCCGTAGGCCGCCAGTTCCAGGGCCATGGTCCGTGTCAGGCTGATGACGCCTTCCTTGGCCGCGTTATAGGCCGCTACCAGGGCCGCCGGGTTCTGTCCGTTGATGGATGAGATGTTCACGATGGCGCCCGACTCCTGACCCTCCATGATCCGGGCCGCCGCACGGCAGCAGTAGAAGGTCCCGGTCAGCGTGACCCGGATGACCCGGTCCCATTCCCCGTCGTCCAGTTCGACGACTGGAGCGACCTTCTGGCCGACCCCGGCGTTGTTGACCAGAATGTCGAGCCGGCCGTGCGCTTCGGCGACCTCCTCAAACAGACGCTTGACCGAGGCACTGTCCGAAACGTCCACAAAAGCAGGGAGCAACTGCAGGCCCGGTTTGCGGAGTCTGCCGGCTTCCTCCTCGACCTTCTCGCGTTGCAGGTCCGCCATCACGACGGTTGCGCCGTTGCGCGCCAGCCGCTCCGCGATGCCCAGTCCGAGCCCCTGCGCCGCACCGGTCACGACCGCGATATGGCCGTCTATTCGATGGGGAACGTCCATGACGTTGATCCTTTCATCTCTCCAGTCTCTCCGTGCCGATGTACATCTCGGTGTACACGGTATTATTCTCCCAGAAAGGATAGAATCCCGCGCGATCCTGTTTCAGTCCCTTTAGCCACGGCTTGCGGAGCTGGAACCGGTGGTCGTGCCACAGAAACGCCCCGCCTGCGTCGGAGGTCAGAATCCATTCCGCTTCTTCGTAAAGCCGCATCCGGCTGTCCTGGTCGGCTTCCGTCCGGGCCCGGTCGATCAGGTCATTATAACGCACATTGTTCCAGTCGTGCCGGGTAAAACCGCGGGGCTGGGAGCGCCAGGGCACGCCCAGCAGGCTCTGTGGGTCCGAGAAGTCGGCACCGTAGCTGACCATGCCGATGGGTATCTCCCATTCGTACATCAACCGGTTGAAGGCGTTCGCCTGCATGTTGCGGATCTCGAGCCGGATGCCGAGAAAGTCGAGCAGCTGTTCCTGGATCATCTGTACGGCCTGACCGCTCTGTGACGAGGGCGGCGCGTCGCGTAGCCATACCTCGAGGACGGGGAATCCCCTCCCGCCGGGATATCCGGCTTCGGCCAGCAGGCGTCGGGCGGCTTCCGGATCGAATTCCTGCAGGTGCCGCAGCCTGTCACCCGCATATCCGGGGAAATTGGGGGGACGCATGCCGTAGGCCGGCCGGACGGCGCCCTTGAACAGGACGTCGGCAATGGTCCGCTTGTCGATGGCCCGGGCTATGGCCTGGCGCACGCGGACGTCGTTCAGGGGAGGTTCCCGGGTCCGGAAGAACAGGTACACCGTAGATACCCCGTTGAACTTCCAGAGTTCTTCCTTCAGCCCGGGATCGTTGCGGATGCGGTCGAGATCGGCCGGGCTTCCCACGCCGACCAGGTCCACTTCGTCGTTCTCGTACGGAAGCAGGCCCACGCCGCCGGACGCGCTGCCGGTCCCCGCCGTCCCCGAGAAGAGGCGGACGATCTTCCTCAGATGACCGGGGTTATTGCCGCTGTAATGTGAATTTAGCCGAAACGTCATGTATTTGCCCTGCACCCATTCATCCAGCCGGAAGGCCGAGTTGCTCACGCACCGTCCGGCTTCCGTCCACCTCGCGCCATACTTTTCCACCTGCCACCGCGGCACCGGCGAGGACGCCGTGTAGGAGGTTACGTAGGGCAGGTAAGCACAGGGTTCTTCGGTTTCAATTTCGAAGGTGAGATCATCGATCGCTCGGACTCCAAGGAGGTCCGGGTCGTCGATCTTTCGCTGGTTGTATGCCTTCGCGCCCTTGATGTCGTAGTAGAAGAAGGCGTACACGTTGCCGCTGTCCGGGTGGAGCAGGCGCTTGTAGGTGTATTCGAAGTCGTGGGCGGTGACGGGCGTGCCGTCGCTCCAGCGCGCCCCGGGATGGAGGTGGAACGTCCAGGTTCTTCCGTCGGAAGAGCGTTCCCACCGGTCTGCCGCACCTGGGATGAGCGCTTCGTTCTCATCGACCATGCAGAGCCGTTCGAAGAGGAACGCGCTGCCCAGGGACTCGTACAGGGCGACGCTGACGTCCAGGCTGGAGGGTTCGTTGGAGAAGTAGCGGAATACCTGGCGTTCTGGGGGCGCCGCGTCCGCCGGGAGGGGCCTGGCCGCGGCTTCTTCCGACGGGACGGTCTCGACAAACGGATGGCCGGGAGGGTCGGCGGTGCGGTAGCCGCAGGACGTGGCCGAAAGCAGGGCGACGAGTAATCCATATATGCAAAACGGGTGGTATGGCCTGCAAGATACTAGCATGTGCCCTCGCCTTGCCCTTGGTGTTCCTCGGGCTCACATCCCCAGCAACTTCCTGGCGACCTCGCGTGCTTCATCCAGCGTTTCCACGATATGCGCCACGGGAACGCGCTGGATGATGCCGAGGGCGGAAAGGGTATCCTCGACGTAACCCGAAAGGGACATGACGATGAACGCGGTATTTTCGCTCGTGGCTACGTCCATGAGCTGTTCGACGACCATGGCCGCGCTGTCGTCGATGTACGTAGCCCCGGAGAAATCGAAGATGACGACGTCATGGTCTTTGATGTCCTCGCTGATCACCCCCACCAGCTTCTTGGACGAGGCCACGGTGAAACTGCCCCTGAGCGCGACCAGGCCTACGCGGGCCGTGAATTCGTCCATGCCGTCGGTATCTTCTTCCTGAGTGAAAAACTGACGGTCAAGCAGCGGAACGGACACCACGCTGTCCAGCTCGAGGCTTTCCAACTTCCTGGCGTGGGCCATGCCGGCGACGATCAATCCGATGGCCACGGCGGTGACCAGGTCGACGAATACGGTCAGTCCCAGGGTGATCAGCAGAATGATGAGATGTTCCCCTCGGAGACGGTGGATACGCTTCAGCATCCGCCAGTCGACGATGTCCCAGCCGACCTTCATCAATATGCCCGCCAGTACGGCGTGGGGGATCGGCTCGACGATCCAGCCAAGGCCCATGAGAAGCACCAGGAGTATGGCCGCACGGACCGCGCCGGACAAACGAGTGGTACCACCGGCCCGGATATTGGTTACCGTGCCCATAGTGGCGCCCGCGCCGGGGAGACCGCCGATCAACCCGGCCACCATGTTGCCGATGCCCTGGCCCACCAGTTCCTGGTCCGCCCGGTGGCGCGTCCCCGTCAGTGAATCGGCGATGAGGGAGGTGAGCAGGCTGTCCACCGAACCCAACAGGGCGAGGATGAGCGCGGGTTCGATGGCGCGCAGCAGGAAGTCGGCGGTGGGCGGCACGAGGATGATTTCCGGCAGGCCAGAGGGTATGACCCCGATTACAGGCACTCCGGTCAACCAGAGCACGCTCAACAGCGTGCCGACGACGAGCGCTACCAGGGTCCCGGGCACGATTCGCGACAAAGCCCTGGGCCAGAGTACGCCGACGGCCAGGGTGACGAAGGCGATCGCGAAAGCGCTGTAGTTGATGTCTGCTACGGCATCCGACAGCACCTGGATGGTACCGACGACGCCGCCCGGGGCGGCGGGCGCGCCGATGAAGGGCAGAGCCTGGATCAGCATGACGATCAGGCCGATACCGGACATGAATCCCGAGATCACCACGTGGGGGGTGTAGGCGACGTAACGGCCGATCCGCAGCACGCCCAGCAGAATCTGCAGGAAGCCGCCCATCATGACGACGACCAGGGCTTCGCTCATCGAACTGGCGTGTTCTGTGATGATGACCGCCATGGCCACGGTCATGGGCGCCGTGGGACCGGATATCTGGGAACGGGTCCCGCCAAACAGCGCGGCGAACAGACCGACGCCGATCGCGCCGTACAGCCCGGCCGCCGCACCCATGCCCGACGCGACGCCGAAGGCGAGTGCGACCGGCAGGCCCACTACCGCCGCGGTTATCCCACCGAACAGATCGCCGCGAAAAGTGTCCAGGCTGTAGTTCAACTTAGCGCTCCCGTACCTGACTGATTGGGCTTGCATCACGGGGAAAGCAACGTATCTTCGCTGTCTAGAAGATAATTGAGCAGGTTCCTTGTAAAAGAAGAAACCTATTTTTGAATTTAAGGGAATAGAATCGTCGACGGCGGAGTCTAAAACATCGACCCGGCCAGGTCAATATTTCCATCCTTGTATTATCAGTCTGCGCTGTAATAACGACGCGCGAATGATCAGAAAGGGACGACTGCGTCCATGTGCGGCCGCCTCTCACAGAACCTGACCTGGCAGCAGATCTACACGCTGTACACGTTGCCTGTTTCCGCGCCCCGGCTTGATCCGCAACCCAGGTTTAACGGTGCGCCAACCCAGGATTTCGCACTCTGCCGCCTGGACGAAAGTGGGATGAGATCCATGTGCGTGCTTCGCTGGGGACTGGTCCCATTCTGGGCCAAAGACGTAAAGATCGGTGCGCGGATGATCAACGCCAGAGCGGAGACCGTCCAGGAGAAACCGGCCTTCCGAACGGCCTTCCGTACGAGGCGGTGCCTCATCCCGGCGAACGGATGGTTCGAATGGAAACGGACCGGGCCGACCGGGGGCGGCAAGAAACCTTATTTCCTGGCGCTTGAAAACGGTTCGGCCCTTTCCTTCGCCGCACTGTGGGAACAGTGGGGCCGGGACGGCCAGCATCTCGAAACGTTCACCATCATCACGACCGAAGCTTCGCCCGCGCTTTCGGATATACACGATCGGCAGCCCGCGGTGGTCGATCCGGACGATTATACCGACTGGCTCGACCCCGGGACGCCCGTGGAAACACTTCAGGAGATCATTGGAACGCCCCACGAAGGACCCTATGAAATCCGTCCGGTGAGCGACCGGGTAAACCGGGTGGCCAACGACACGCCGGACATCCTGAAGCCGCTGGTGAGACAAACGCTGTTCTGACGGCTTGACTCGATCTTTTGGCGCAATCAAATGTACCCGAGGCGCGCACCGTGGTTCAACCACCCCGTGGGATTCCGAAAGACGATGCCGGAATGCTCCGGCGACTCGTCCTGGCCGTGCTGACGTTCGGCATCGTCGGCGTCGGTTTCGAACTTGTACTGCTGGATCACATGGAAGACCCCTGGCAATGGGCGCCGATCGCACTGCTGGCGGCCGCGCTGCCGGTTTCAATCTGGCTCATCCTTTCGCCCGGTTTCGCCATCGTACGGACGTACCAGGCCATGATGGTACTGTTCGTCATTTCCGGATTCGTCGGGCAGTGGCTGCACTACCAGGGCAACGTGGAGTTCGAACTGGAAATGTATCCGTCGCGGCAAGGGCTCGAATTGGTGTGGGAAGCGCTGGGCGGCGCTTATCCGTCCCTCGCGCCGGGCACCATGACATTGTTCGGTTTGCTTGGCCTGGTGACCTGCCTACGGCATCCGGCCCTTCATACCAATCCTGAATCCACCAAAACCCTGGAGAAATCATGACGAACTTAATGAACCCCCGGTCTGTCTTACTACATTCGCTGATCACCGGCCTGTTCGCGGTCGTGATGGGAGGATGCGGCGGTTCGGAACCGGACGGCACGGGCACTCCGGGCGATCCCGCCCAGGCCGAATCGGCCGTCGAATCGGCGTCGGCGGTCATCAATCCCAATCTCGCCGGAAGCGACGATCTCGGGATGCTACCGGGTATGACCTCAGAGCTCGCGGACGCGGTGCTGGATGCGCGTCCCTTCATGGACATGATCGAACTGGACGGGCTAGTCGCCGGGCAGCTGGGCGGCGATGAGGCCGCCGCGCTCTACGCGCAGTTGTTCATACCCCTGAACCTGAACACGGCCTCGGACGATGAGATCCTGCTGGTACCCGGCGTGGGAGACCGGATGCTCCACGAATTCAAGGAGTACCGCCCCTATCTTTCCATCGCCCAGTGGCGGCGGGAAATGGGCAAGTACGTGGATGACACGGAGGTCGCCCGCATGGAACAGTACGTGTTCGTCCCCATCGACCTGAACACGGCCACGGACGAGGAGATACTCGCCGTGCCCGGCGTGGGCGAGCGCATGGCCCATGAATTCAGGGAATACCGTCCGTATACCAGCATGGAGCAGTTTCGCCGTGAAATCGGTAAGTACGTGGACGATGGTGAGGTGGACCGGCTGGCAAGATACGTGGAGATCCGAAGCCAGGATCCGTAGAAGAAAGCGTGCCGATTGAGGGAATCGTTAATCGGGGTGGGGGGATTTGAACCCCCGACCCCCTGCTCCCAAAGCAGGTGCGCTGACCGGACTGCGCTACACCCCGAAAACACCGGATAATGATACGGTCCGCCGATGGTCCTGTCAAGGCAAACCCCGGTCGCATCGGTCCTTGAGCGGGTCCGGAAGCGGCCGACTGTGGTAATTCAACGATGAAACTGGCCGTCAACGGAAGGATGGACGCCGAACACCTCGCCTTCGCCCGTCAACTGGGGGTAACGGACGTGGTGAACGGGGTGCCGGACTGCGACTTGTCTAAGGGGTATTACGACTTCCATGACCTGTCGCTCCAGAAGGCACGCATTGAAGATGCCGGCCTGGCCTGGTCGGTGCTCGAGGGCGTACCCCCCGAGTGGTGCGACAAGATCAAGCTGGGACTGCCGGGTCGCGACGAGCAGATCGACAACTGGTGCAGGACGCTGGAGAACATGGGCGCGGTGGGCATCCCCGTCCTGGGTTACTTCTTCAGCCTGCGCAACGTGGGCGGCAACTACGGGCTGCGCACGTCCAAATCGACGCGGAGCCGGGGCGGCGCGATCGTCACCCGTTTCGACTACGAACAGATCCGGGGCGCGAGGCAGGACTACTGGCGTCCCCCCGTTCCCCGGGACCTGGAACGGTCCGACGAGGACATGTGGCGCAACGTCGCCTATTTCCTGGAGGCGGTCATACCGTCGGCCGAGCAGGCCGGGGTGCACATGAGCCTGCACCCGGACGACCCGCCCATATCGCCCATCGCGGGAATCGCCCGGGTCTTCCGCAGCCACGAGGCTCTCGCACGGCTCGTCGACATCGTTCCCAGCGACTGCAACGGCCTGGGCTTCTGCCAGGGTACCATTTCGGAAATGCCCGGCAACGTGCTCGACGCCATCCGGTATTTCGGCAGCCGGGACAAGATCAACTACGTTCATTTCCGGTTCGTATCCGGACCCGTTCCCGCGTTCTCGGAAACCTTCATCGACCAGGGACACGTGGATCCCATGGAATCCCTGCTGGCCTACGACGAAGCCGGCGTGGACTGTCCCATGATCGACGACCACGTGCCGCGGCTGGCCACAGATCCGGAGGGACGCCATAACACGTCCAGGGCCTATGCGCTGGGCTACATGAAGGCGCTGTTGGACAACGTCGGGCGATGCCGGGAAGGTGTCGCGTGATCCGCGTCGACCGGGACCGGTTCCTTGAAGAGGGTTTCCTGGTCTTGCGCGGCATGATCTCCATGCGGGATCTCGACGTCCTTCGCCGCAGCTACGAAATCCTCGTGGACCGGCAGCGGAGGATCTGGACGGACGAGGCGGCCCGGGGCAAGGCGCCGGCCGACGTGTGGCGGTCCTCGGCCCAGCCGAGGTTGAACATCACGCGGCCACCGGACCTGGGCGACCGGGAAACGGCGGCGGCTTTCGAGTTCTGGCTCCACGAGAACACCCAGGGCGTGAGCAGTGTGCTCCTCGCCGAAGCCGACGCGCCGCCCACGGAAATGATGCTCATGTGCAACCCGGTGAGAGACCACGGTCCCGCCCGGTGGCACCGTGATTTCTATCCGCCGTTGAACTGTCCGCTCATGGCCTATGCGGACGATATTCTGGAAAGCGGTCCCCGGTACGTCCAGTGGAACGTACCGCTCTATGATGACAGCGTGCTGTGGGTCGTCCCGGGCAGCCACGTCCGGCGCAACACGACCGAGGAAAACGCGTCCATGTCCAGGGATCCGAGATCACCGGTTCCGGGCGGCGTGCAGACCCTACTGCAGGCGGGGGATGGGGTCGTCTACATTCTGCCCATACTCCACTGGGGAAGCAACTACACCACGAAACTGCGCCGCACCATTCACGGGGGGTTCGCGCGCCTTACGCACTGGCATACGACGGCCTGGATCGAGCACCTCGCACCCCACGCCCGCGATACCTGCCTGCGCTGGCGCGATCGCGCCGGCGGTTACATGAACCACGGAGAGGCGGCGTTGCGCGCGGTCCTGGCCGCGGATGCCGGCGCCTATCGAAGCGCGCTGGGTCTCCTGCATCCCGGAAGGGGCGAGAAGGGCGTCGTCAAGTCGACCATCTGTCTCAGCAAAACGGCCCGGCATATCTACAACCAGCATTGCGTGGACCCGGACGACCTTACTGCGCCGGAATCCCTGGGCATAGAGTCGGTCCATCCCATGACCCTGCAATGGGGCAGGCCGCTCGGGGACCGCTTCACCCCGGAGGAAGCGGAAGTCCTGTGGGCGCGGTTCAAGCCTGTCGACGACCTCATGCAATCCGACGAGAACCAGTTGCTGCCGGGTTTCCAGGGCGGCGAGACCCGATATTACTTCGAAGAAGTCCCGCCGGCGCTCACCCCGGACAACTGGTACGCTTCATGGACCACCGGACGAATAGGAAACGGGGCATCCCCATCATGAAAACACCTTCCCTGCTCTCCTTCGAGGCCGTCGTCGGCCAGTCCGACCCCGGCATATACGATATACAGTCCAGTGCACCGGGTCCGGAAGGCAGCCTGCCGCTGACCGGAGACATGTTGCGGGAAAGTCCGAGCGGCGAACTCTTCGGCCTGTCCCAGAACGTGGGCATGGGTTGGAGTCCAGGGGCGCTGAATCGCCGGGAATACCTGATCCTCAGCACCCAGGGAGGGATCCGCGCCTCCGACGGAACACCCGTGGCCCTGGGGTACCACACGGGCCACTGGGAGGTCGGATTGCTCATGCAGGCGGCCGCCGAGGAGCTCACGGCCCTGGGCGGCATTCCCTTCGGCGGCTACTGCACCGATCCCTGCGATGGACGCACCCAGGGCACGCCGGGCATGATGGACAGCCTGCCTTACCGCAACGACGCGGCCATAATCTTCCGGCGGCTGATCCGGTCGTTGCCGACGCGCCGCGGCGTGATCGGCGTGGCGACCTGCGACAAGGGGCTGCCCGCCATGATGATCGCACTGGCGGCGACACACGACCTGCCCTGCGTGCTGGTGCCGGGCGGCGTCACGCTGCCGCCCGAGGAGGGTGAAGACGCCGGCAAGATCCAGTCCATCGGCGCCCGGTACGCCCACGGTGAGATCACGCTGGAATATGCGGCGGACATGGGCTGCCGGACCTGCGCGTCGCCGGGCGGCGGCTGCCAGTTCCTCGGAACGGCGGCCACCTCGCAGGTCGTGGGCGAAGCCTTCGGCCTTTCCCTGCCCCACAGCGCGCTAGCGCCGTCGGGGCAACCCATCTGGACCGACATGGCGAAACGGTCGGCCCGGGCGCTGATGCGGCTGGACGCCGAGGGGCTGACCGTTCGGAAGATCCTGACCGAAGCGGCGCTCGAGAACGCCATGACGGTCCATGCCGCCTTCGGAGGCTCGACCAACCTGCTGCTGCACATCCCCGCGGTCGCCCATGCCGCCGGACTGCGCCGTCCCGGGATCGAGGACTGGGCAAGAATCAACCGGCAGACGCCCCGGCTGGTGGATGTGCTGCCGAACGGTCCGACGGGCTATCCCACGGTGACCGCCTTCCTGGCCGGCGGCGTGCCGGAAGTCATGCTGCACCTGCGCGAAGCGGGCCTGTTGAACGAATCGGTGCTTACCGCGTCCGGTTCTACGCTCGGTGACGTACTGGACTGGTGGCGGACGTCCGACAGGCGGCGGTTGGTCCGCGAGCGCCTCAAGAAGGTGGACGGGATCGACCCGAACGACGTGATCATGTCCCCCGACCGCGCGCGAAACCGGGGGCTGACCAGCACGGTTACCTTTCCCGTGGGCAACCTCGCTCCGGAAGGATCGGTCATCAAGAGTACGGCGATCGACCCGGACGTCGTCGATCCGGACGGGGTATACCGTAAAACGGGACCCGCACGCGTATTCACGCGGGAACGGGACGCCATCGCTGCCATCAAGAGCCGGGGCGATGACCGGATCAAGCCCGGCGACGTGATGGTGCTCATCTGTCGGGGTCCCATGGGCGCCGGGATGGAGGAGACCTACCAGATCACCGCCGCGCTGAGGCACCTGTCCTTCGGAAAGCACGTCGCCGTGGTGACCGACGCCCGGTTCTCCGGCATCTCGACGGGCGCCTGCATCGGTCACGTCGGTCCCGAGGCCCTGGCAGGCGGTCCCATCGGAAATGTCATCGACGGCGACCTGGTGGAAATCGTCATCGACCGTAACAACCTGACCGGATCCATCAACCTGGTCGGCAGCGGGGACCGCACGATCGGCGCGGAAGAGGGCACCCGGCTGCTCGCCGGGCGTTCGCCGAGGAATGACCTGGCCGTCGACCCGAATCTGCCCGATGACACCCGGCTCTGGGCCGCACTGCAGCAGGCCGGCGGCGGAGCGTGGGGCGGATGTGTCTACGACGTGGACGAGATCGTCCAGCGTTTGCAGCACCGTGTCCCGGCCGGACCGGAGCCCGCGAAGCCGTCAAAACCTAAGACGAAGGCAGGTAAAAATGGCAGATAACCCCGCCGTACTCGACCTGAAAGTGCGGTATTTCCAGGACAGTACCCCCGCCGATGTGCCCTGCAGGGAGGAGCACTTCATCCGCCGGGAGTTCCGGATGAACCTGCCCGTCGAACAGACGGCGCTCGTCCTGGTGGACCTGTGGAACGCCCATTTCATCGACAGTTGGATCGAACGGGCCGCCCGGGTCACGCGGGAGGCGATCGTGCCGGCCATCGAGATGAGCCGGAAGGCCGGCCTGCCGGTGATCCACGCCCCGTCGCCGGAGGTGGCGCGGCAGTTTCCCCAGTCGGCCCGGAATCCGAAGGCGCCGGCACCTCCGCGCGGCGGCGCGGACTGGCCGCCCCCGGCGTTCAGGAGCAGGGAAGGCGCGTACCGGGCTTACCGCGGTCCCCGGAGCCAACCCCCGGGCATCGGTCTTCACTGGGATCCCATCAGCGACGGCCTGACGGTGTCGCCGGCCGTGGAGGTCCGTGACGAAGACGTGGTGATCACCACCGGCGCCGAACTGCACGAGGTGCTGGCCGAACGGAACGTGCTCCACCTGGTCTACGCCGGTTTCGCTACCAACTGGTGCGTCCTGGGCAGAGACTACGGCATACGGTCCATGGCCCGGTACGGATACAATATCGTGTTCCTGCGCGACTGCACCGCGGGCGTCGAATTCCCGGACACGCTGGACGAGCTTTTCGTAACGGAAATCGCGGTCCGCGAGATCGAGCAGCAGTTCGGATTCTCGGCGTCCAACCAGGACTACTTCGAGAGTTGTCGGAAGATTGCAGAAGGGAACGCGGATTGATCATCGACACCCACACCCACTTTTACGATCCCTCCAGGCCGCAGGGCGTGCCCTGGCCCGATCCCGGCGACGCATTCCTGTACCGGCGTATCATGCCGGAGGACTTCAAGGGCGAGGCGCGGTCCGAAGGCGTCACGGGCACGGTCGTGGTGGAAGCCAGTGCCTGGGTGGAGGACAACCGGTGGATACTGGACCTGGCCGAGGAAGACCCCTTCCTGCTGGGCCTGGTGGGTCACCTGGAACCACCGGACGAAGATTTCGAATCCGACCTGGACCGTTTTGCCGCCCATGACCTCTTCTACGGCATCCGGTTGGGGAAGGTGCCCGTCGACGATCCGGCGTATCTCAAGGCGCTGGAGCAACTCGCCGCCCTCGACCTCACGCTGGACCTGCTCGTGGGCAAGGAGTGGCTGGCCGGGGTGACCGCCTGTGCGGCCCGTTTCCCCGGTCTCAGGATCGTGCTGAACCACCTCGCCCACGTGCCGGTAACCGGCGGCCGCCCGGACGAGGAGTGGACAGCCGGCATCATCACCGCCGCGGCACATCCCAACGTATTCTGCAAGATATCGGGCATGGTGGAACTGGCGCGGGACGATCCTCCGCCGGAGGACCCGGCCTACTATAAACCGGTCCTCGATGTGCTCTGGAACGCTTTCGGGGAGAGCCGGCTGCTGTATGCCAGCAACTGGCCGGTTTCCTGGAGATTCGCTTCCTACCGCCAGGTGCAGGCACTGGCCATGGCCTGCTTCGAACCGAGAGGGTCGGAAGCCCTGGATAAAATCATGGGTAAGAACAGCAGGGAAGCCTACAGGTGGGTGCCGCGAAACTGACGGGCGTGAGGGTGCCGCGAAGCTGACGGCCGGCCGAGATTCCTACCGGTCTGCCGCCTGGCTAACGGTCTTCGATCGGAACGTACTGACAGACGTCGTCGCCGGTATAGATCTGGCGGGGACGGGCGATTTTCTGTTCCGGGTCGTCCAGCATCTCCGCCCACTGGGCCAGCCAGCCCACGGTGCGGGGAATAGCGAAGAGCACCGGGAACATTTCGAGCGGGAAGCCCATGGCCTGGTAGATGAGACCCGAATAGAAGTCGACGTTCGGATAGAGTTGCCGGTTGACGAAATAATCGTCTTCAAGGGCGATCCGCTCGAGTTCCACGGCGACGTCCAGCAGCGTGTTCTTCTCGGTCACGCCCAGTACCCGGTGGGTCATCTCCTTGAGGATCTTGGCCCGGGGATCGTAGTTCTTATACACCCGGTGGCCGAACCCCATGAGCCGTATATCACCCTGCTTGACCTTCTTGATGTAAGCGGGCACGCGGCTGATGTGGCCGATTTCCTGCAGCATGTGCAGCACCTGCTCGTTCGCGCCGCCGTGCAGCGGACCGTACAGGCCGGCGGCGGCGGCGGCCACGGACACGTAGGGATCGGGCAGTGAACTGCCTACGCTCCGCATCGCGTTGGCGCTGCAGTTCTGCTCGTGGTCCACGTGCAGGATGAATACCACGTCCAGGGCCTTTTCCAGCACGGGATCGGGGGTGTACTTCTCCGTCATCTTGTACATCATGGACAGGAAGTTACCGCAGTACCCCAGGCCATTGTCCGGATAGGTGTAGGGAAAGCCCTGGCTGTGCCGGTACGCGAATGCGGCGATGGTCGGAATCTTGGCGATGAGCCGGTGGATCTGTTCGTTGCGGATCTCCACGTCACGTATCCGCTTCGCCTCGGGGTAGAATGTGGAAAGCGCGGCGACCGTGCTGATCAGGATCCCCATGGGATGGGCGTCGTAACGGAACCCGTCCATGAACTTCTTGATATTCTCATGGACGATCGCGTGATGGGTGATGTCGTAGGACCATTCGTCCAGCTCGGTCAGGGTCGGCAGCATGCCGTGGACGATCAGGAAAGCGACTTCGAGAAAGGAACTGTTGACCGCCAGGTCCTCGATGGGGTAGCCCCGGTAACGCAGGATACCCTTTTCCCCGTCGATGTGAGTTATGCTGCTCCGGCAGGAGGCGGTGTTGGTGAATGCCGGGTCGTAACCCAGCAGCCCGAAGTCGTCTTCGGACACCTTGATCTGTCGAAAGACCGTGGTGGGGATCGCGGCGCCGTACCTGGGATAGGTCCCGTACTGGATCGGGACCTCGTATTTCTTGCCGGTCCGGTTGTCGATGACCGTCAACGTATCGGGCATGCAGTACGACCTCCTGTAAACAGGATGGAGAATGCGCAGGCACCGGGATTTTCGCGCCGTGAAAGCAACAAATTAACGAATCGCGGCCCTTCGGTCAACCGATATTCGATTCCCAACCGGCCGTGTAAATACATCCCTTGGCCGCCGCTCAAAAGGAGACGCGACCGCGTAGCAAGTCCATGGCCATAGTAAAGATTCCCGCGGGGTATTATCAGCAGTTCGACGCCGACCCATCCCTGGACCATCCGGGGCAGGGGTACGGGGGATGGCGGCATGCGGAAATAAGGATCGACACCGACCACACGGCATTCGTCGTCATGCACGCGTGGGATACCGGAAGCCCGGAGGACTACGCGGGATGGCACCGGGCCGTCGAGTATTTTCCCAGGGCGGAGAAGATATGCCGGGAAGTGTTTCCCCCGCTGCTCCGGGCGATACGATCGGCCTGAGCCGGAGGAAGGCGTGGCGGAGAACGGCCGGCAATTGGCCGCCCTATGCCGCGCCAACGGCATCAACCACTTGATCTACATGGGCTTTGCAATCAACTGGTGCCTGCTGATGTCGCCCGGGGGGATGCTGGACATGCGGCGTTACGGAGTCATCTGTTCCGCCATTCGCCAGGCCGTGACTGCCGTGGAAAACCGGGAAACGGCGGCTACGGAAGCGGCCAAGGAACTCGCGCTGTGGCGGGTCGCCCTGGCGTTCGGCTTCGTATTCGAACTGCAGGATGTCATGGAAATGCTGAATCGGGACCGGCCGCCGGCTAAGGGACCGTCCGCCGGCTAAAGGACCGGCCGCCGGCTAAGGATCAACCCAGCGGCCGTCCGATTTGATCAGGCCGACCAGTTCGTCGACACCCTGTTCCTGCGGAACGCTCATCTTGACGCATTCCCGCCCGCGGTAGAGCGAGATGATCCCGTTGGCCCGTCCGACATATCCGTAATCGGCGTCGGCCATCTCTCCGGGACCGTTGACGATGCATCCCATGACGGCGATATCGAGGCCCGCGAGGTGGTCGGTAGCCGCCTTGACTTCCGCCAGCACGTGTTCCAGGTTGAACTTGGTCCGCCCGCAGGAAGGACATGCGATGAACTCGACCTTGGTTCGGCGCAGGCCCAGCGATTGGAGGATATCGTAACAGACCGGGATTTCGTTGGCCGGATCCTCGGCGAGTGATACGCGGATGGTGTCACCGAGCCCTTCGGCCAGCAGCGTGCCGATTCCCGATGTGGACTTGATCCTGGCGTACTCGCCGTCGCCGGCCTCGGTGACACCGAGATGCAGGGGATAGTCCATGCCTTCTTCGTCCATACGGCTCGCCATGAGCCGGTTGGCCTGGATCATGACGGGCACGCGGGACGCCTTGAGCGAAACGATCAGGTTTCGGTAGTCCCGGGCCTCACAAACCCGGATGAATTCCAGCGCGGACTCCACCATGCCGAGGGGCGTGTCTCCGTAGGTCACCGTCATGCGGTCCGACAGGGACCCGTGATTCACGCCGATGCGCATGGCGATGTCCCGTTCCCGGCAGACCTCGATAACCGGCGCCAGGTCTTCCTCCACTTTCCGTCTTGCCGCTTCGAATTCTTCCTGCGTGTACTCGATGGTATCGGCCAGCCGCTGGAACACGAACAGGCCGGGGTTGATTCGCACTTTGTCGACGGACCGGGCGACTTCCTCGGCTATCCGGGTGCCCTGATGATGGACATCGGCGACCAGGGGCACGTCCACGCCCCTCAGGTCGAGGGTATGCTTGATTTCGCGCAGGCTGTGGGCATCCGCCAGCGTAGGCGTGGTCACCCGCACGATTTCACAACCGAGTTCGTGCAATCGGACGATCGCATCCACACACGCCGCCACGTCCCGCGTGTTCTCCGTGATCATCGATTGCACGGCAATCGGATGCGCGCCGCCGACCGTGATGTTTCCTACGCGTACTTCACGCGTCTGTCGCCGCGGATAAGTCATCTCCATGCGGTGAACTCCTTCGCGTTGAACTCCTTCCGGCTCTTCGTAACGTAAGTGACGACAGGCGATTGTCAATACCTTAATGCCGGGTTTCCGGCCCACGGGAATCGTCGAAGACCGCCGGCCATGCCTCGAATGCGCATGTCCGGTCTGTGGAGCGGAACACGTCGAAGTCCGCACGGTTCCGGATCGACACACTATAAGCGGGGAGGATGATTGATGAGAAGCTCCGGACCCGGCGGAACTCCGGTCCCGGTGGAGCTCCGGTTCCGGCGGAATCCCGGTCCCGGCGATTGCTCCAACAACGATCCATCCCCGCTTTGGAAACAAGGTGTAGCGGGCCTACGGGCCGCGCCCCGGCTTTCGCCGATGCATGACTACTCCTTCCTTCTGCGTCTACGACGCCTGGTGCCTTCACACACGCACTTGGTAAAGTGTTCGTAATCACGATACCTGCTCTGCATTTTTCGTCTGAGGCGATACATGCAGTCGTAGATCATCTGTCCCATGCGTTGTACGGACACCCCCATCAGTTCGGCAATGTCCTCCCTGGTCAGTTCGCCTTTAAGTTCCCTGACGTACATTTTCAGGACGGTCCGGCATCGCGGACCCGTGTAGTATTTAAGGGCGGTATGCAACAGGTAAATCTGTTCTTCTTCTTCCAGCTTCTTGAATAACCGGCCAGGACCGTTGTTCGGATTGGAGTCTACGATCTGCAGCCCCGACTCGGTGTTCGACGCAAACCAGTCAATATCGACAAACTTGATTCCTCTCCCCCTTGCGACCCCCATCCGCGAAGGCATGGCGTCAAGACACTTGATCTTGGCGATGCGGATAACGTAGGTGCTCAATGCACTGCGGAATTCGAACTTTGGAAGACTCTGCAAGACCGCGATGAATATGTCATTGAGGATGTCTTCCTTTTCACCCGCCGGTATCCAGTACGCTTTTTTGTAAACCCAGAAGTGAACGGGCATGTCCGACATGAAAAACGATTTGTAGAGTAGACTCTGCGCATCCGATCGACCTTCGAGGCATGCGTGTATCAGATGGAAGTCCCCTGGCCTGTGTGGTTGCTTGTTCATGGTCTCAAAGAAACTACCTTTCCATTGATTGAAAGCGCTTGAGATCGAAGGGCCGATCAAGCGCGACGGGTGCATCCGGCACCGATTGAATACCCGGTTCGAAGTATCCGGTTACGGGTATACCACTACCCTGTTCCCACGGCCGTAGGATCTTTCGTGATTCCGACGGTGCAGGGACAAGGATGCCGGCAACTGACGCTGATTACAGTGGCACAGAAACAGTTCGCTGCTCCATCCACGGGCGACGCGGACATCACAACTGTCTTGCTGTACTGATCGAGGCGGTAGATGGTACACGCCTGTATGCATCGAAGTGCAGACCGGATACCCAGGTGCTGCTTTTCCTTCGTATCGCAAACCGGTGACAGCCCCGTGGCGCCTTGTCGCGGCCGACCGGTTTCATGTACTGGTACGATGCATTCTAAGGCCGGTTTAGTGCATGGTGAGTGAAATGCCGTACCGGCCGTTCCATATATCAGTATATAAAGATAACAATGTAAAGAACAGCTATATAAAATTAAATTAATTAAAATGTGAGCGTGTTCATTTAGCTTACAAAACGGTACTACATGGGGTTTATATGATTAGTCGAGGACAGTGAATGTAAACACGAATAGAAAATGGAAACTTGACAATTCAGTGGTTTATACGTTAACGTGCAATAATTCAATAGTGCAGTAGTGTGTCCGTTCGCCTGGAGCCAGGATTCGGTTTTGCTTCAAGTCCCAACGTCTTACGCCAGAGGTTATGAAAAGGCGCGGTCCCTGAACCCGGAATTCGCCGACAACTACATCCGGCACACCATGGTCGGCGACGAGGATCTGGATCCCGTGATGGATGAGCTTTCCGGTATGCCGCCCGGCGAGATGCACCAGTACATCCATGCGGGGCTGCACCAGGAGGAGGAATGGTTAAGTAAAGCGCCTGAAATCCTGCAGCGCTATTTCCGGGAGGTCGATTCGAAGATCCCCGAATGGGTCGAATTCGAAGCCTTCCGCCCCGCCGTGGTCGGATTCCACAAGAACATGCCGGAAATCCTGGTGGCTTTCGTGACCGCGGCCCTGCTGGAAGGATTCACGACGCTCATCAGCAAGTCCTTCTACCTGACCGGGCGGGTTCATTCAGACAACGCAACCCGCCGGTTCAAGCAGAATAACCGTCATCTGCTGGAGATCTTCCTGCCCGGCGGCCTCCGCAGGGAAGGGGACGGCTACCGGCTTTCCGCCCGGATCCGTTTCGTGCATGCCATGGTACGCCGCCTGATGAAAGAGTCCGACATATGGGACACCGGGGCCTGGGGCATGCCGCTGAGCGCAGCCCATATAGGCCTGGCGGTCAGTATTTTCTCGGCGCAGATCCTGAAGCATTCCATCTCGCTGGGCGCCATCTACTCCCAGGAAGAAAGGGAGAGTTTCGTAAAGGTCTTTCGGTACACCGGCTACATCATGGGCGTTCCGGAAAGCATCCTTATGAAGGACGAGAACGAAGCCCGGACGATCATCGATATCGGTTTCATGTGCGAACCGCCTCCAGACGAGCACTCCATCGCGAACGCGAACGCACTGATCCATGCCGGGCCGGCGCTGCTGAATATCACGGATCCCGATGAAGTGGCGGCCGCCCTCAAGACATTGTATAATATCTCCCGTGCCCTGCTGGGCCATGAACTGGCCGATGCGCTGCGTTACCCGAAAAGCAGTACCTTTGGCGTCCTGGCCGCCCATCGCTTGAAAAACCGCATCAGCCGTGTGAAGAACCTGTTGTTGAAAACGAGAGGCCGGCAGACGAAACTGGACAATTTCTCGCAGATGCTTCAGCTTTCGGCTTACGACGATATCGGCATGAGCTACCGGCTTCCCGATAATGTAAAAGCGTCTGAATCCAGCAAATGGTAGCGCGATCAATTGCACCTGGATAACTACATCGACGCAATCCTGCGCCATCGCTGGCTTGTTATTTCGCTTACCTTGCTGTTCATGCTCGCCATGGCGGCCGGCGGCAGGAATATCACCGTCTCCAACGAGCATCGTGTCATGTTCGGCGAGAACAATCCCCAACTCGCCGCTTTCGATGCGCTGGAAGACATCTACTCCGTTTCGAACACCGCCCTGATCGCCATCGCACCCCGGGACGGTTCCGTCTTCACCCGCGAAGTGCTCGGCGTCGTCGAAGACCTCACCGAAACCGCCTGGTTCGCTCCGTACTCGACGCGGGTGAATTCCCTTACGAACTACTTTCACAGCGAAGCGATGGAAGACGACCTCATCGTAGGGCCGCTCGTCGAAGACGCCTCGTCGCTGGGCGAGGCCGACCTGGATCGCGTCCGGACGATCGCGCTGGGTTCCCGGGAAGTGGTCGGACGGCTCGTTTCTCCTGACGGCCGCGTGGCCGGCCTGGCGGTCAATTTCGTGCTGGGCGACAACCCGGATCTCGCTGTGATCGAGCTGACCGACTACCTGGACGGCATGCTGGACGATGCGAGGGCGGCGAACGGGGACGTGGACTTCTACCTGACGGGCGACGTGGTCATGAACCGGGCCTTCGCCGATGCCACCCGAGACGACCTGGAAACTCTGCTGCCCATCGTCTTCGTCCTCATCGTGATCACCTCGACCCTGCTCATGAAGTCCTTTCTGGGAACCGGCATCATCATCATCATGATCGGTTTCGTGATCTCGACGACCATGGGGCTTGCCGGCTGGTTCCACACGGTATTCAGCCCGGTGAATTCAGGAGTGCCCATTATCGTCATGGCGATTTCCGTCGCCCAGGCGGTCCACATCATCACCCACACGCTCTCGGGTATAAGACGGGGGGAGGACCGGAACGCGGCGGTCGCGCAATCCATAAAGACGAACGCCTACCCGGTATTCCTGGCCTCGATCACCACCGCGATCGGGTTCCTCAGCCTGAACTTCTCGGATTCGCCGCCGTTTCACATTCTCGGCAACTTCGTGGCTTTCGGGGTGATCATCACTTTCTTCTACGCTATGACACTCCTGCCCGCGCTGCTTTCGGTCCTTCCATTGCGGGCTCGTGCCGGCAGTTTCCGGCAACCCGTCTTCTTCGATCGGATGGGTGATTTCGTCGTTTCCCGCAGGACACCGCTGCTCTGGTTCGTCGGGATATTAACGGTCGTCCTGATCACCGGCGTGCCCAGGAACGTATTGACCGACAGCTGGCCGGATTACTTCGATGAACGCTACGAGTTCCGGCGGGATACGGATTACGTCATGGACAACCTGACCGGATTGCTGTCCATGGAGTATACGCTGGCCGCGGAGGAAGAGGGCGGGATCACCGATCCGGAATACCTGCGGCAGGTGGAGGCTTTCGCGGAATGGAACCGTAGTCAGCCAGAAGTGGGGCACGTGCAGGCTTTCACGGATATCATGAAGCGGCTGAACAAGAATATGAACGGCGACGATCCGGCCTTCTTCCGGATCCCCGATGCCCAGGATCTCGCATCGCAGTACCTGCTCCTCTACGAATTGTCACTGCCCTTCGGCAGCGATCTGAACGACCGGATCGATGTGTCCAAGTCCGCGACGCGCATGACGGTCGTGATCCGCGGCCGGTCTAGCCAGGATCTGCAGGACCTGGCCGGCCGGGGCGAGACCTGGCTGCGCGAGAACGCGCCTGCGCTCGCGACCGAAGCCACCGGGCTGAGCGTGGTCTTCGCCCACATCTCCCAGCGCAACATCGAGTCGATGCTGCGCGGAACGGTGACCGCCATGGCGCTCATCTCGGTCATCCTCGTCCTGGTCTTCAGGAGTTTTCGCTTCGGCCTCATCAGCCTGTTGCCGAATTTCGTACCCGCGGCCATGAGCTTCGGGCTCTGGGGACACCTGGTCGGCGAAGTGGGCATCGCCTCGTCGGTGGTCATCGTCGTCGCCTTCGGCATCGTCGTAGACGATACGATCCACTTTCTCAGCAGGTATCTCCGGGCGCGCAAAGAGGAGGGCCTTTCGGCGGAAGACGCGGTGCGCGTTACCTTCCGGTCGGTGGGAAAGGCGTTGTGGACCACGACGCTGGTCCTTTCCGCCGGGTTCCTGGCCTTCGCGGGTTCAGGTTTCCAGGTTTCGTGGGCGCTCGGGCTGCTGGTCACCATCACCATAGGCTTCGCGATCATTGCCGATTTCCTGCTGCTTCCTCCCCTGCTTATGGCGCTTGACAGGAGAAAATCATGAAAACTGATCAACCAATGCGACCGGCGCGCGGACTGCGTGCCGCCGGGTTCTGCCTCCTGGCGTTGTTCGTCTTGCCGGGCATGCCGGCCCAGGAGGCATGGGCAGGCGGACCGGGCAGTCCGGCTGACCCGGCCGATCAAGGCGGTCCAGGCGGTCCGTCGGAAGAAAAGGGGCTCCAGATCGCCCGTGACGCCCGGAGCCAGGACGAGGGTTTCGGAAATTTCTCGGCCGGCATGACCATGGTCCTGCGCAACAAGAAGGGGCAGGAGAGCGTCCGCGAAGTGCGCGTGAAGGTGCTCGAGGCGGAAGACGACGGCAACAAGAGTCTCTTCGTGTTCGACCAGCCGCGCGACGCCCGGGGCACCGCGCTGCTCATACACGGCCACAAGGACCGGCAGGACGACCAATGGCTCTACCTGCCGGCCCTGAAGCGCGTCAAGCGCATCAGTTCTTCCAACCGGTCGGGTTCCTTCATGGGAAGCGAGTTCACCTACGAGGACATGACGGTCCAGGAAGTGGAGAAATACACCTACCGGTACCTGCGCGACGAACCTTGCGGAGACGGCCTGGACTGCGTGGTCACCGAGCGCATCCCGGTGGAGAAGGGATCGGTCTACCGCCGCCAGCTCGTCTGGCGCGACAAGTCGGCGCTACGCGTCTGGAAAGTGGAATACTACGACCGCAAGGACGCCCATCTGAAAACGCTTACCGTGGCTGAGTACCGCCAGTATCTCGACCGTTACTGGCGGGCCGGCAGTATGGCCATGGTGAACCATCTGACGGGCAAGAGCACCGACCTGGTGTGGACGGATTACCAGTTCGGGACCGACATCGACGACCGCGACTTCACCCGCACCGGGCTGAGGCGGGTGCGGTGATGCCCTCGCGGGCCCTGGTTCGCCTCCTGTGGTTCGGCGTCTGTCTGATCGGTGTCGCGATACATCCGGTTGCGTCGCGCGGCCAGGCCGGAAGCTACTATACTGACCTGTCGGGCCGGTTTGCAGCGGAAAGCCGGTGGTTCCCCAAGGCCGCCCTTTTCCAGGGCCAGGGTTCCCACGCGAGCGGATTCGTAGCGGAACCCAACCTCTACCTCGAAGACGAAGCGGGCCGCATCCTCAATGTGACGCCCTGGTTCCGCTACGACAGCGCGGACGACCGACGTACCCACTTCGACCTGCGGGAAGCGTACCTCCTGCTTTCAGGCGCCGCCGGCAACGGGGAATGGGAACTGCGCCTGGGCGTGGACCGCGTATTCTGGGGCGTGGTCGAGTCCCGCCACCTGGTGGACATCGTCAACCAGATCGACCTGGTCGAACATCCCGACGAAAAGACCCGGATGGGGCAGCCCATGGCCTACGTGACCTGGTCGTCGGACTGGGGCGTGGTGGAACTGCTGGGCATGTCCTGGCACCGGAAACGCACGTTCCCCGGCAGCGACGGCCGGCTGCGCGCTTCGGTGGTCGTCGACAATAACCTGGCGGAATACGAAAGTTCGTCCGGGAAGTGGCATCCGGATTTCGCCGCCCGCTACAGTCATACCCTGGGCTTGCTGGACTTCGGGGCCAGCATATTCGACGGCACGGCCAGGGAGCCTTCCTTCGGCCTGTGCTTTGATTGCGGCGAACCGGGCGTTCCGTCCAACCTGCCCGGCTCGTCCGGTCCGCCCGGCTCACCCGACTCGTCCGGTCCGCCCGTTCTGCCCGTGCCGATACTCTATCCCATATACCATCAGATCCGCCAGTTCGGCCTGGACGCCCAGTGGACCACCGGGTCCCTGCTGCTCAAGCTGGAAGCGATCAGGCGGTCCGGTGCGCGCAACCTGGCGGGCGAGGAAGAGACCTTCAACGCCTTCGTGCTGGGCGGCGAGTACACGTTTTTTTCCTTGTGGAATACGGACGCCGACCTTACTCTTTTCGCCGAATGGGACCGTGACGGACGCGGCCGACGCGCGACCAATTTCTATGAAAACGACCTCTTCGCCGCCCTTCGGCTCATGCTGAACGATGTCCAGGGTACGGAGGCGACGGTGAGTGTACTGCACGATCTCGACAAGCGTCAGCGCATCTACGGTCTTGAACTGGCGCGCCGGCTGTCGGATGCTGTTTCCCTGGACCTGGGAGCGGTCGCGATCACCAACATCGACCGCGACGATCTGTACTACGATCTCCGGCAGGACGGTTTCGTTCAGCTGGGTATTAACTACCATTTCTGACGCCGACGACGATTACCGGAATCATGTCCAAACTGGTCCAAGGCATCTGGCCGGCGCTCTGCACGCCTTTCGATGAAGGGCTCGAGCTGTCGCCCGGCCGGGTGGCGCCCCTGGTGCGTCACCTGGTGGACGCCGGCAGTAACGGATTCTTCATTACCGGAGGCACGGGCGAGGGCCGGCAGATGTCCGTCGCGGAGCGGCGGCGGATGTGCGAGACCGTTACCCGTTACGTCGCGGGCCAGGTCCCGGTGGTCTTTCACGTGGGCGGCACGACCACGGAGGACGCCGTCGTCCTCGCGTCGGAGGCCGGCGCGCTGGGTGCGGACGCCGTGGCTTCCGTCGCCCCCGCGGACCAACCCAACGACCTGGCGGCCGCCGTACGACACTATGCCGCCATCGGAGGCGCTTCGAAGGTCCCGTTCTACGTCTACTGGCTCGCGCGCGACGTGGACGGGCAGGTCTCGCCCGGGCAGTTCCTGGAGGCCATGGATTCGGTACCCAATTTCGCCGGCCTCAAGTTCACGGACCCGAACTTCTTCGTGTTTCAGCAGCTCGTGGACCTGTCCGGGGGCAGGCTGAACGCCATCACGGGGCCGGACGAGATGTGCGTGGCGGGGTTCGTGATGGGCAGCGACGGGGCCATCGGTTCCACGTACAACATCATGCCCCGGATGTTCCTGCGCATGTACGACGCCTTTCGAAACGGCCGAATTCAGGAAGCCATGGCACTGCAGGTACAGGCCAACCGGGTCATCGCGCTGCTGATTTCGGTGGGCGTCCTGGCCGGGATCAAGAAGATGCTCGAATGGCGCGGAGTTCCCGTGGGGCCGCCGCGCCCGCCCACCGCCCGGCTGTCCGCGGAAGGGGAAGACCGGCTGCGGACCGGCTTGGCGGCCCTGGATTTCGACGTAGTATAGTTCACGCAGGTGGGGCCGTCTCGATCCAATCGTTCCGGTCCCGCCGGGAGAACCGTATCCCATGTCCATGTCCGAGAAGATGAAACACCTGGACGCGCTGCGAAAACAGGCGGCCGAAGGCGGCGGGCAGCGCCGTATCGCCCGGCAGCACGAGGCCGGGAAATGGACCGCCAGGGAGCGGGTAGCCTTTCTCCTGGACGAGGGCAGTTTCGAGGAGATCGGCGCCTTCGTGACCCACGACTGCCGGGATTTCGGCATGGAAGGCACGGAAGTGCTCGGCGACGGCGTGATCACGGGCTACGGCACCATCGACGGCCGCAGCGTCTACGTCGTGTCCGAAGACTTCACCGTATTCGGCGGTTCGCTGGGACAGGCCTACGGCGAGAAGATCTGCAAGGTCATGGACCTCGCCATGAAGAACGGCGCGCCGGTCATCAGCCTGAAGGATTCCGGTGGCGCGCGCATCCAGGAAGGAGTGGTCAGCCTCGCGGGCTACGCCGACATCTTCCTGCGCAACGTACAGGCTTCCGGCGTGATCCCGCAGATTTCGGTGATCATGGGGCCTTGTGCGGGCGGCGCGGTCTACTCTCCGGCCATGACCGACTTCGTTTTCATGGTCGAGGATACCAGCTACATGTTCATCACCGGACCGGACGTGATCCGCGCGGTGACCCACGAAGAGGTGACTTTCGACGAACTGGGCGGCGCGCACGTCCATAACTCCGTGACCGGCGTGGCCCATTTTTCCGCGCCGGACGAACCTTCGTGCCTTTCCATGGTGAAGGAGCTCCTGGCGTTCCTGCCCTCGAACAACATGGAAGATCCACTGCGGACTGCGTCTACGGACGACCCCGACCGGATGGACGAAGAACTTGCCCGCATCGTGCCGGACGACGCTAACAAACCCTACGACATCAAGGACGTGATCCACCGGGTGGTGGACCATGGCGACTTCTTCGAAGTGCATGGCGAGTTCGCCGACAATATCGTCGTGGGGTTCGCCCGTTTCAACGGCCGGACCGCCGGCATCGTCGCCAACCAGCCCGCTTCGCTCGCCGGCGTGCTGGACATTGACGCGTCCGTGAAGGGCGCGCGGTTCGTGCGCTTCTGCGACGCCTTCAACATACCCCTCGTGGTCTTCGAGGACGTGCCCGGGTTTTTGCCCGGCGTAAGCCAGGAGCACGGCGGCATCATCAAGGAAGGCGCCAAGCTGCTCTACGCGTTCTGTGAAAGCACGGTACCCCGGCTGACCGTGGTCACGCGCAAGGCCTACGGCGGCGCCTACTGCGTGATGAACAGCAAGCAGATACGGGCCGACATCAACTACGCCTGGCCGTCCGGGCAGTTCGCGGTCATGGGTCCGGAAGCCTCGGTGAATGTGCTCTACCGCCGGGAACTGGCCGAGGCGGATGACCCCGACGCCCTGCGCGAGGAACTGACCTCCGAATTCCGGGAAAAGTTCGACAATCCCTACGTCGCGGCGAAAATCGGGTATATCGATGAAGTGATCCAGCCCCAGGAGACCCGTCCACGTATCATTTCCGCGCTGGAAATGCTCAAGAACAAGCGAGACGCGAATCCTCCCAAGAAACACGGGAACATCCCGCTGTAAGAGGGTACATGATCCGAAAAATCCTGATCGCCAACCGCGGAGAGATCGCCGTCCGGGTGATCCGCACGTGCCGGGAAATGGGCATCGAATCGACGGCCGTCTTCTCCGAGGCGGACCGCACCGCCCTGCACGTCCAGTTCGCCGACGAGGCCTTCTGCATTGGCGACGCGCCTTCCTCGGACAGTTACCTTCGCGTGGACCGGATCATAGAGACGGCTAAGAAGGCCGGCGCCGACGCGGTACATCCGGGATACGGGTTTCTTTCCGAAAACGGGGAGTTCGCCGATCGCTGCGCGGAGGCCGGCATCACGTTCATCGGCCCTTCCGGCGAGGCCATGCGGACCATGGGAAGCAAGACGGCGGCACGAAAGACCATGCGCGAGGCCGGGGTGCCCGTCGTACCGGGGACCGAAGAAGGGATCGACAGCGACGAGGAAGCCCTCGGCGCGGCGGAATCCATCGGCTACCCGGTTCTCGTGAAGGCGGCCATGGGCGGCGGCGGCAAGGGCATGCGCGTCGTGGAATCCCCGGACGACCTGGCCGGCGCGCTCCGGACCGCGCGGTCCGAGGCCCAGTCCGCCTTCGGCGACGCCACGGTCTACCTGGAGAAATACCTGGTGGAACCCCGCCACGTGGAATTCCAGGTCCTCGCCGACCGGCACGGGCACGCGGTGCATCTTGGCGAGCGGGAGTGTTCGATCCAGCGCCGCCACCAGAAGCTCATCGAAGAATCGCCCTCCTGCATTCTCGACGATACGCTGCGGAACGCCATGGGAGAAGCGGCCGTACGGGCCGCCGAAGCCGTCCAGTACACCAACGCCGGTACCGTGGAGTTCATCGTCGACCAGGACCGTCAGTTCTATTTCCTCGAGATGAACACCCGCCTTCAGGTCGAGCACCCAGTCACCGAACTGAGAACGGGGCAGGACCTGGTCCGGCGACAGATCGAAATCGCCGCCGGCATGCCCCTACCCTTCAGGCAGGAAGACGTGCGCCTGCTCGGCGCGGCACTGGAATGCCGCATCTCCGCAGAAGATCCCAATGCGCAGTTCATGCCTTCGGTCGGCGTGGTTACGCGCCTGAGCGAGCCGGGCGGCCCCGGTGTCCGGCTGGACAGCGGTTTCTGCGTGGGATACGAGGTGCCGATCTATTACGATCCCATGATCGCCAAGCTCATCGTATGGGCAGAGAAGCGGGAAGAAGCGATCGCCCGCATGAAAAGAGCCCTGGGAGAATACGATATCGGCGGTATCAAGACCACCATTCCGTTTCACCTCCGGGCCCTGTCGGACCCCCGGTTCACTTCCGGCGACTATTCCACCTCTTTCGTCGATACTATGGGGCCTGACGAAGACGCCGGGGCCGATGAGCGTCATATCGCCGCCGCCTTCGCCGCCATCATGAAGCACCGGGAAGCGAGACGGGCGGTGCCGGCCGGGGTCGGCGGGGATGGATCCGATGGACCGCCTGGATCCGGAGAGAGTCCGTGGAAGCTGACCGGCCGGCGCGAAGCCATGCGCCGGGGCCGATGACGGCCTTCCCGCCGCGGGCTGACCGGTTCGTGAGGCGGCGAAAGGGTGCACATTGAGCTATCTCGTCACGATACAAGGTACGACATACACCGTCAGCCTGGATGACCGGGAAGGACGGGTCGCGCTGGAAATCGACGGTCGCCCGGTGGAAATCGACATGGCCTCGATTCAGGGGGATCAGTTCTATTCCCTGCTCATCGAAGGGAGGTCCTATACGGCGGTCGCGGCGACCTGGGGCGAGCAACGGGAGGTCAGGGTCAACGGCGTATCGTCCGTGGTCACCGTTGAAGACGAACAACTGGCCCGGTTGCGCGGCCAGGTCAAGACCCGCCGACGCGCCGGGGGCGAACAGATCAAGGCGACCATGCCCGGCCGCGTCGTGTCGATTTCCGTTGCGGTGGGCGATACGGTGGAGACCGGCCACGGTGTGGTCGTCATCGAAGCCATGAAGATGGAGAACGAACTGCGGGCCCATGCGGGCGGCACGGTCAAGGATATCCGGGTCGGCGAAGGGGACACGGTAGACAAGAACGACGTGCTGGTGGTCATCGGGGACTGAAAGGGCGTTTAAATGCGACTGGGTGTCGTGGGATTCGTACCGGGGGACCCCCGGGCCGTCACGGCAGCGGTGTTAAAAAAGGGCCTGGATCTGGGCGTTACCTCGGTCTGCTACCACGGTTCCGGCGAGGTCCTGGACGCGTTGACGACAGAGGACTGTAACCGCGTCAATGCGCTCTATGATGATCTGGGCCTGGAACTGGCCCAGTTCGGCATTGGCTACCGCGAGTGCCTCTTCGACCAGGACGGATCGGTGCGTGACCGGGTCGTATCGACCATAGGCCGCGGCATCGAAGCAGGCCGGGCACTGATGGCCCACAACGTATTGATCCGGACCGGCAGCCTGAACCCGGCGGGGTCCTACGACCCCACGCCCGAGAACCACGAACCGGGACGGCTTGACGTGCTGATCGACACCTTGTCGCGGGTCGCGGACAAGGCGGAGGAGGAGGGGATGACCGTCGTGATCGAGACCCACGTGCTCACGATCATGGGGTCGCCCGAGATCAACCGGCAGGTGATCGAATCCGTCGGGTCCGAACGACTGCGCGTGGTCATGGATTTCGTGAACCACTTTCAGTCCCTGGACCAGGCTTACAACAGCACGAAGCGCCTGAACCACATCTTCGACGTCATGGGGCCGATCTCGACGGTCTCCCACATCAAGGACCTCTGCGTGGAACCCGGCTTCGTCCTCCACATGAACGAGGAAGTGCCCGGCGCCGGGGTGCTCGACCTGGTCACGGCCGTGCGGCGGTGGGAGGAGGTTCAGCCGGAAGGCTACATGCTGGTGGAGCATTTGCCCGAGGACAAGATCCCGACGGCCGTCGCGAACGTCCGGCGCATCGCGGCGGAAGCCGGGGTGGAAATCGTCTGACGATACCGCAAAGGACAAGAGTCTACGTCCCGATTGACGCCTTCACCGCTTGCACCAGCCCGTCCCCCAGCGGCACATCCTTCATCTCGCCCGACCGCCGTATCTTGAGTTCCACAACGCCTTTTACTACCCCGCGCCTGCCCACGGTCAGCCTCACCGGAATGCCCATGAGATCCGCGTCGTTGAACTTCACTCCGGCGCGATCGTCGCGGTCGTCGAAGAGCACTTCGAGTCCCTCCGAGACCAGGGTTTCGAAAACCGATTCCGCCACGTCAGATAGGCGGGGATCGCCGCCGGACAGGTCGATGACGACCACTTGGAATGGTGCCGCGGCCGCGGGCCAGCAGATGCCGTTGTCGTCGTGGTGGCGCTCCACGATCGACGCCATGAGGCGGTCGATGCCGATCCCGTAGCAGCCCATCACGATGGGGCGGGAGACATTCTCCTGGTCCAGGTAGCCCGCGTTCATGGCCTTGCTGTACTTGTCCCCGAGCTTGAAGATGTTTCCGACTTCGATGCCCTGGTCGGCCCGGAGGCCGCCGCCGCAAGCGGGGCAGGCGTCTCCGTCGCCGGCCGCGGCGATGTCCGCGACGATATCGGCTTCGTAGTCCCGTCCGTAATTCACATGGCGCACGTGATAATCGATCCGGTTGGCTCCTGCGACCAGGTTGAAGCAGGCCGGGATCAGATCGTCGACGACGAGGAGCGATCGGTACCGGTCAATGCCGAGCGGGGAACCGAAGCCGGGTTCCGCGCCGACGGCACGTATCTCCTCCGGCATGGCCGGCCGAAGCAGGAGCGCTCCGACCGCATTGGCCAGCTTGGTATCGCTGAGTTCCATGTCTCCCCTGAGCACGGCAAACACGAACCGTTCCACCGGCCCGTCCTGTTCGTCCGCGACGGTGGCGACCATGAACACGGCCTTGGCGGTCTTCGTCGCAGGGATGTCCAGGTACCGGGCAAGATCGTCGATCGTAGCGGTGCCCGGCGTGTGGATGTCCTCGAGGGGCAGCCGTTCCTCGGCGGTCGGGCGGTCTTTCCCGAATAGTGCAACCTGCCTGTTTGCACGGTATCCGCAGGCTTCGCAGGACAGGATCGTGTCTTCGCCGGACGGCGCCGGCTCGATGAACTCGTGGGCGTCCGATCCGCCCATCATCCCCGGGTCGCTGCGCACCGCCACCGCATCGAGCCCGCAGCGCCTGAATATATTGGTATAGGCCTGAAAGACCTTCTCGTACCAGTCGTCCAGATCCCCGGCATCCACGTGAAAAGAGTATCCGTCCTTCATCGTGAACTCGCGCATGCGGATCAGCCCGGCTCGCGGTCGCGGCTCATCTCTGAACTTAGTTTGGATCTGGTACAGCAGGCAGGGCATTTGACGATAGCTTCTGATCACGTCGCGTATCAGGGACGTCACCACCTCTTCGTGAGTCATCGCCAGGCACAGATCGCGGCCGTTCCGGTCCTTCAGCCGGGCCATGTCGCTCCCGATCTTCTGCCACCGGCCGCTCTCCCGCCAGAGATCCGCCGGCTGCACCACGGGCAGCGCTACCTCCTGGCCACCGATGGCGTCCATCTCTTCGCGAACGATCTCTTCGATGCGTCGCTTGACCCGCAGGCCGAGGGGCAGGTAGGCGAAGATGCCGGAAGCCACCTGCCGGACGAGACCCGCGCGAAGGAGAAGCTGGTGGCTGGGCGTTTCCGCTTCGCCCTGTGCCTCGCGCAGCGTTTGATAGAAGAACTTTGAGAGACGCATGAAAAGCACCGTAACCGGTTCCCGGGCCAGCCGGGCGGTGATGATTCGGACATGCCTTCGGACGATGCATAAACGGTTGCTTACGAACCGCCTGCGGGTATATTCAAGAAAGGATTTAAGCGCGGTGATTACAAGCTGTAAACATGGAACCTGGAGATAAGGACAAACCCGTGATGACCGGTCAGGCGGCGGACCGCGTTCCCGCGACGGCGGACCGCATACCCGTCGCGAATGGTTACTGGAAAAGCGCCATTACGGCGAAGACGATGGGTGCCCGGACACCGCTCTACGACGTGCAGTGGAACGGCGACGGAACCGGCCTGGTATGGCTGGAACAGCGTTCGGATACCGGTGTGCTCGTTTGCCGCAACGGCACCGACGCGCCATACGACCTGACGGACGGCCATCCGGTCCGGGGCGGCGTGGGCTACGGGGGCGGTGATTTCACCGTGGCCGATGACTGGGTCGTGTTCGCCGAAAAGGACGGCAGGCTGTACCGCCAGTCCCTCGCACCGGGAACGGCCCGGCCGATCACGCCCGCCTTTGGCGCGGCCGCTTCGCCCACCGTGTCACCGGATGGAAAGTGGGTGCTGTACGTCCACACCTGTGAATCGGTAGACGTCATCGCCCTGGTCGACGGCGAAGGCAGCGGATGGCCGGTGAACCTGGTGCGCGGCGCAGATTTCTACATGCAGCCGGCCTGGCATCCCGACGGCGAGCGGATCGCCTGGATCGAGTGGGACCAGCCGCAGATGCCCTGGGACGGCACGAGGTTGAAGACCGCCCGGATCGATTCCGCCCGCCGCGCGCTGGAAGACGAGCGGTTGATCACAGGAGATACGGATACGCCGGTATTCCAGCCCGCCTTCTCTCCGGACGGGAGTTGGCTTTCCTACGTCGTTACGGAAGGAGAGTGGGAAAACCTGGTCGCGCTGAACCTGGATACGGGCGAGCAGCGCGTCGTGGCCGGGGACGCCACACTGGCCGACCCGGCCTGGGTGCAGGGCGTACGGGTCTACGGCTGGGGGCCGGACGGCGATACCCTCTACTACCGCGCAAACGAAAGGGGCTTCGCGTCGCTGTGGAAGGTCTCCGTGGCGTCCGGCCGGAAGACGAAGGTCGAAACGCCCCGGTACACCTGGATGATGCAGATTGCCATCTCCCCGGCGCGGGATGCCGTGGCCTGTATCGCCTCTTCGTCCACCGTTCCGGAACGCGTGGTCACCCTGGACGAAAGCGAACATAGGGTGCATCGCCATACGGTGCATCGCCGCAGCCAGTCGGAGATGATCCCCGAAGCGGACCTCTCCGTTCCCGAATCGATTACCTGGAAGAACCCGGGCGGGGGCGAGGTGCACGGACTCTACTATCCGCCCGCCAGCAGCCGGTTCTCCGGGTCCGGAAAGCCGCCGGCCATCGTCAGCATCCACGGGGGACCGACCGGCCAGCATCGGACGGACTATTCCGCCGAGATCCCTTTCTTCACCAACCGGGGCTATGCCTGCCTGTACGTCAACTACCGCGGAAGTACGGGTTACGGGCGCAGTTACATGACCGCCCTGCGCGAGCACTGGGGCGAGTACGACACGGAAGACGCCGTCAGCGGCGCGCTTGCCCTCGTGGATCGTGAACTCGCCGATCCGGACCGCATCGTCATCAAGGGCGGCAGCGCGGGAGGTTTTACCGTACTGAACGCCCTGGTCCATCACCCCGGAGTCTTCCGGGCCGGCCTGTGTCTCTACGGCGTGACCAATCTCTTCGGCCTGGCCACGGATACCCACAAGTTCGAGGCGAAGTACCTGGACCTGATGGTGGGGACGCTGCCCGAGCACAGCGACCGGTACCAGGCCTGGTCGCCCCTATTCCACGCGGACAGGATCCGCGATCCGGTCGCCATATTCCAGGGCAGCGAGGACAAGGTGGTCCCCCCGGACCAGGCCGAATCGATCGTCGAGGTCCTCAAGCGGAACAAGGTGCCCCACATCTACCGGTTGTACGAAGGCGAGGGGCACGGCTGGCGCAAAGTGGAAACCATCGTTTCCTTCTACGACGACGTGGAACGGTTCCTGAAGCGGTACGTACTCTGATGCGGTGGATACAGAAGCAGATCACCTTGACCCCCAGGCTCCGGGGCTTCCACCTGGTGACGGATGAGATCACCGGCCAGGTCCCCGCGCTGGCGGATATCGATGTCGGCATCGCCCACGTCTTCATCTGCCACACCTCCGCTTCCCTCACCGTCAACGAGAACGCGGCGCCCGACGTCCGAGGCGACTTCGAGCGCCACATGAACGTCCTGGTCCCCGAGCACCAGCCGTACTACCGTCATGACGAGGAGGGACCGGACGACATGCCGGCGCACATCAAGGCCTCGATGATGGGCAGCAGCGTTTCCATTCCCGTCACCGCCGGCCGGCTGAACCTGGGGGTCTGGCAGGGCATCTATCTCTGCGAACACCGGGACCGCGGCGGCGCGCGGCGGCTGGTGGTCACCATTTACGGCAGTCCAGCCTGAAAGGATCTTCGTGGGAACCCTGGCGGATAAACTGACCGGCCTGTTTGCCGACGCCTTTGAATCGGCCGGCTATGATCGAAGCTATGGCGAAGTGCGGGTATCGGACCGGCCGGACCTGTGCCAGTTCCAGTGCAACGGGGCGCTTGCGGCGGCCAAACAGTACCGGGCCAACCCACGCCAGATCGCACAGAACGTGGTCGATTCCATCTCGTCGCCTGACGTGTTCGAAGACCTTTCTCTCGCCGGACCGGGATTCATCAACATCGTGCTGCAGGATGACTACATCGCCGCTCACGTCCAGGAAGTGTACGAGGACGACAAGCTGAGCTGCGAAATCACCGGGACGCCCGGCCGGATCCTCGTAGACTACGGGGGCCCCAACGTGGCCAAACCGCTCCACGTCGGCCATCTCCGGGCCGCCATCATCGGCGAGAGCATCGTGCGGATCTGCCGCTTCCTGGGCCACGATGTGATCGGCGACGTGCACCTGGGCGACTGGGGTCTGCAGATGGGTCTCATCATCGAGGGCCTCCGGGACCGCCAGCCCGGCCTGCCCTATTTCGACGCTGGTTATTCGGGGCCATATCCCGAAGAGCCCCCCGTGACCATAGGTGACCTGGAGGAGTTGTATCCCCAGGCCAGCGAAAGAGAAAAAAGCGACCCGGAATTCGCCGAGGCCGCGCGTCAGGCCACGGTGGATCTGCAGGCAGGCCGGCCGGGTTACCGCGCGCTGTGGCAACATTTCCGTGACGTGTCCGTCGACGACCTCAAGCAAAGCTACGAACTGTTGAATATCCATTTCGACCTGTGGCTCGGAGAGAGCGATACCCAGGACCGGCTTCTTGGCCTGATTGAGCGATTGAAGGCGGAGGGATACGCCAGGGAAAGCCGGGGCGCCCTGGTTATAGAAGTCGACGACCCGGAAGACAATGAACCGATCCCTCCGCTGATGCTGCAGAAAACCGACGGCGCCGTGCTGTACGGCACGACCGACCTGGCGACCATCGACCAGCGCATCGAGGAGTTCCGGCCCGACTGCATCCTCTACGTAGTCGACAATCGCCAGCGGCAGCATTTCAGACAGGTATTCAAGGCTTCCTACAAGACGGGCGTGGCGCCGGAGACGACGCGGTTGGAACACAACGGCTTCGGGACCATGAACGGTAAGGACGGGAAGCCCTTCAAGACCCGCGAAGGCGGGATCATGAAGCTGAAGGACCTGATCGGGCTGGTGACCGACCACGCCATGGCGCGCATCGAAACCATCGAATCGGTACGCGAATACGACGAGGACGAGAAGGAGCAAATCGCCCGCATCGTGGGCGTGGCCGCCCTGAAATACGCCGACCTGATGAACCACCGTACCAAGGACTACGTCTTCGACCTGGACCGGTTTTCATCCTTCGAGGGCCGCACGGGGCCCTACATCCTCTACGCAGCCGTCCGGATCAAGTCGGTGCTAAGGCGGGCCGGCGAACGCGGCCTCCAGCCGGGTGGGATCATGGCGCCCCGAAGCGAGTCGGAACGCGACCTGGACCTCAAGTTGTCCGAATTGCCCGCGGTGGTCGACCTGGCCTTCGAAACCCGGGCGCCGAACCACCTGTGCGAGTATGCCTTCCAGCTGGCCACGGCCTATAACCGGTTCTACCATACCCACCACATCCTGAACGAGGAAGATGCGGACCGCCGGGCCTCCTGGCTCGCTCTGTCGGGGGTCACGCTGCGCGTGCTGGAGCGGGTGCTGGACCTGCTCGGCATTGAGGTGCCGCGACGCATGTAGCAACAGGTAGAAACCATACTCAGGGATCGTCAGTCTGTGAATATCGTATACCTCCATTCCCACGATACGGGCCGGTACATACAACCCTACGGCCACGCCATTCCCACACCCTCCCTGCAACGACTGGCGGAGGACGGGGTCCTTTTCAGGTCGGCCTACTGCGCGAATCCGACCTGTTCCCCGAGCCGGGCGGCCCTGCTCACCGGACAGTGGGCCCACAGCTGCGGCATGTTCGGCCTGGTCAACCGGGGATGGTCGATCCACCATCCCGAGCGGCTCATCATGCACACGCTGCGCGAGGCGGGATACGATACGGTGATGGCCGGATTCCAGCACGTGGTGAAGAACCTGGATGACGCCGGGTGGTCCCGCATACTGCCGAGGGAGGCCGGTGACGACAAGGCCCCCGCCGAGGAACTCGCCGCCTCCTTCCTGTCCGAACCTCATGACCGCCCGTTCTTTCTGGACGTGGGCTTCGGCGAAACCCATCGCAGAGGCGCGGGCTTCGCGCCACAACCCGATGGGGAACCGCCGGCCGATCCCCGTTTCGTGCGCCCGCCGGCACCGTTCCCCGATACGCCGGAGCTTCGCCGGGACATGGGCCTGTTTATCGATGCCGCACGCACGCTCGATCGGAAGATGGGGCGCGTGTTGGAGGCCATCGACCGGTGCGGGCGGAGGGATGACACCCTGGTCATCTGCACCACCGATCACGGCATCGCCTTCCCCATGATGAAATGCCACCTCACCGACCACGGCATGGGCGTCATGCTCATCCTGCGCGGGCCCGCGGGATACAGCGGCGGCAAAGTCATCGATGGCATGGTTAGCCAGATTGACCTGTTACCTACTATCTGCGCGTTGGTCGGGATCGAGCGGTCGGCTCGGCCGGACTGGCTGCAGGGCGTATCAATGGCCCCGCTCGTCCGAGGTGAAGCCACGGAGATCCGGGAAGAAGTCTTCGCCGAGGTGAACTACCACGCGGCCTACGAGCCCCAGCGGGCCGTGCGGACACAACGCTGGAAATACATCCGGCGATACGGAGACCGCGAACTTCCCGTCATGACCAACTGCGACGCATCGATCACGAAAACGACCCTGATCGAGCAGGGTTGGCGCGGTCGGGCCGTGTCTCGTGAACGGCTGTACGATACCGTGTTCGATCCAAACGAGACTAACAACCTGGTCGGCCGGCCCGAATCCGCGGACGTGTTGCGCGACATGCGCGCCCGATTGGACCGCTGGATGGTTTCCACGGGCGATCCCCTGGTCGATCACGAGGTCGTGCCTCCGGATCCCGGGGGCGTGTTGAACAGTCCGGCCGATCTGTCGGCGGCCGATGACCCCCAGTATCCTGTCTGAGCCATGCAACCAGTCTATCTGAACCACCTGCTCATCTTCCTGGACGCGGAGACTTACCGTTCCATCGGCGCGTCCGGGTTTCTGAACGAGCACTTCGCCTGTTCCGAAGAGCGGACGACTCACGACCAGGCCACGGACATGTCGTGGACCGGCCGCTACTACTACGGCCGCGAGACCTATTTCGAGTTCATGGATCCGGCCCGCACCTCCTGGGCGCCCCGCGACGCCATCGCTTTCGGTATAGAGCAGGAGGGCGGGTCAGAGGATCTCGCCGGCCGCCTGGAAAGGGCAATGAAAAGGGATATCACGCGGTTCAAGCGGAAGAGAAGGTACCGGGACCAGGACATCCCGTGGTTCTGGACGGTCGATATACCTCGAAAGGACGATGCCCGGTTGATTTCCTGGGTGATGGAATACGATCCCGGCTTCCTGAACCGCTGGGCGCCGGACCTTCCTCCGAAAAAGCCTGGCGCGGGGACGGCCGGCATTGCCAGAAGCGGGTTCCTGACCCGTTACCGTTCCGCCATCGGCGACGACCTGCCTGGCCGGGTGTTCCGGGACATCACGTCGGTGACCGTGACGCTTCCGCCCGATGAGGCGGACCTGCTCGAGGCTGAGCTGGGGGTGTACGGATACGCTGCAACGCAGATTGACAGCCCAACGGAACCGGGCGCGGACGATGGCGCGGGGTTGGAACCGGGCGCGGACGTTGTCGCCGGTACGGGGCCGGGGTCGGAGGTCCGCATCGCGGCGGACATGATGGTAGATCAGTCCGGTACGGGGCCTACCGGGATCGCGAAACGAGCATCCTTCCGCGGACCGGACCTCGACATCGTGGTGGAATGGTCAACCCGTGCCGGCGGCCCTGCCGGGGCAGGCGCCGAACATGCCGGGTCCGCGGCAGGCGCCGACCGCACCGGGTCCGCGGCAACCAGTACCTTCGGCGACGGTCTCGGCATCACCGAATTCTCCATGGAGACGCAGCCGGTCTCCGTCACCACGACCCACACCTTTGGCCCCGCGTGCCGCCTTACCCTGGACAGGACGGGAAAAGCCGTCTGGTCGTTCAGGAAGATGGATCAATACGAAATGAAAACGTAGTACCTGATTTGTTTGTGTCGTCTAGAAAAAAGGGGTAATTTCCTACTGAATATCACAGGTAGTTTCTGTCGTTATCGTGTATGCCCCTTGGATTCAGGCCGGATAAACTCAAATATGTCGCTTGCAACCTTCGTACCCGAGCAATTCAGGTCTCTTAAGGATCCTTCGCGCGATTTACCACGGATCGCAAAAGACCCGTCCAGCATGTCCATAATTGCGGCCGCAGTGGAACAGATTCCAACTCACCATAAAATTCTGATCGGAGATGCTCGACGCGTAGTCTTGCCAGATGAATCAGTCCACCTTGTACTTACGTCGCCACCGTATTGGACATTAAAACCATACCGTCGTTCTGAAGGTCAGTTGGGGTGGATCACACACTATGAAGAATTCTTAGAACAACTTGATGAAGTGTGGAACGTATGCCATCGCGCACTTGTACATGGGGGGCGGCTCATTTGCGTTGTAGGTGACGTCTGTCTTTCACGTCGTAAGAACGATGGCCGCCATACCGTAGTTCCTTTGCACGCTGCCATTCAGGACAGGTGTAGGAAAATCGGCTTTGACAATCTTGCTCCGATTATCTGGCACAAGATTGCAAATGTCGCACATGAAGTGGAGCGGGGGACAGGCGGTTTCTTGGGCAAACCTTACGAGCCCAATGCCGTGATTAAAAACGACATCGAGTTCATATTGATGCAGCGTAAGCCTGGTGGTTATCGTAAACCGAGCATCGCTGCGAGGACGTTGAGTCTGCTGTCCGAGGAGGATTTCAAGACACACTTCCGTCAGATCTGGGCAGATATTGGTGGTGCATCGACCCGGGACCATCCCGCCCCTTTTCCAATCGCCTTAGCCGATCGTCTGATCAGGATGTTCAGTTTTGTAGGAGACACAGTATTTGACCCCTTTACCGGGATAGCTTCGACCCAGATCGCTGCCGCCAAATGTGGCCGTAACAGCATAGGCATCGAAGTCGACCCCGTCTACTACAGGAAAGCACTAGATCGGTTTGATGGAAAGACTACCAGCCTGCTAAGAGAAATTGAAGTACAAACTGGTAAGATCGAAACCAGAAGGGGAACGTCTGTAGTTGGAAAGGAGATTAGTGCTTGATTACCGCTCAAGAGGCTGTTGACGATCTGTACCGCATCGCTGTAACGGAAGAGAGTGCAACCTCGACCGCGCGACTTGATTTGTTGGCAGATTTCTGCGTGCAGGAAGTAGATCGACGCGGACTGAAGGATGTCGAGAAAGAAGCCACGATACCCGGTGGAGGCCGTGAGAAAAAATGGGATGTAGCATGGCAATACGAAGGTAAGTATCGATTGGGTATCTCGTTAAAGTCAATCTTGCGTAACCTCCCTGGTACAGTACCCAACCGGATCGATGATATGATAGGAGAAGTCACAAACGCGCAGCTTTATTCACCAGAGATTGTGATCGGTTATGTCATGATTTTCAACATTGCGGAAGACAACTATTCTGCAAAGCACGATTCGACATGGTGCGAGCTATTTAGAAAGCGCGCAAGTTCCCTATCCGGTCGACAACCTCCATCCTGGACTACTGGAACCGTTGAAGACTATTTGTTAATGGAAGTGGACTTCAGTGCGGGTTCAAAAATCATGAGAACATCGCAGCAATTCGATGGATTCTTCAACACTTTAGTTGAACAAGTTTGCTTAAGGAACCCCAAAGCCATTTCCCCTTGAGTTTGAGCATCTAGGGTCCACAAGCTACCGCTTGGACGCTGTGGTCCGTAGTGGTCGTGTAAGTGCGGTTCACTAAAAACATACCGAGTCAACGCCACACCGTCGATTCAGCCCGATAGCGTCGGACGGCCGTGACGATGTAATGACGTATGAGATGCCTGTCAACAGTCGGACGCGGGACAGGTCCTGCACAGGTGCCGGTTCACGAGATGGGTCGTCGCGAGCAGGACGCCTCCGGCTACGTGTAGGACTACTTCGAAGTTCCCTTCGGCCGCCAGGAAACCCGTAACGATCACTGCCACGGCCAAAACGAGGGTGAGAAACGCCCTCCATCTCCTGTGGTGCCTCACGCCCGAAACCACGCTCCCGGCTGCGAGCAATACCGCGCCGATTATGGCGTACTCAGCGGGTTCTCCGGCCAGGAATCCGAGACCCACGAGCGGCAGGAACGTCACCACCAGCGGCAAGGCCAGGCAATGGATCGCACATGCAGACGAGACGAACACGCCGATGTTGTCCACGGTTACTCGATTGATCTGATGGTTCATTTCTTATCTGATTCTCCTGTGGGATAAACCCGGGGCGGCTCAACCGGCGCCACGGAAACCCGAAGGCCGGCTCAACCGGCGCCACGGAAATCCTGGGGCGGCTCAACCAGTGCCCCGGACCTTGCCGAGTCCGGCCCAGGCGCCCGCACCTACCAGCCCGACCAGTATGATCAGTGCCGATAGCGGTACCGTCGCGCGCTGACCCACGTCGCCTAATGACTCGTCTACGAAATTGAAAGCCGGTAACGTGGGAAGCACATCCGCCGACATCTGCTCCCCGGCCAGGATTGCCGGTACGAAGAACGACTGCCACTGACCGGCGTACGCTCTCACCTGAGCCTGAAACCGTGCAAACCGCGAATCACCCGTTCCCGCCGCGTCGATCAGCATCTCCTGGACCAGGAGCGCGGGGGAGAGAAACCGGTAGCGGCGGATCAGGTCATTCTGCTCGTCACGTCCCAACCTGTGTCGCTCAGACACCTCTTCCAGGCGCTGGTTCACTGCGTCTGTCGCGGCCCAGGCGAGCGCGGCCCGGTTGGGTTCATCGGTCGCGTCTCCACCGGTCAGTTCGGGATGGTCCTCGAGGTAACGGGCAAGCAGTTCGCTGCGGCGGTTCACCGCGTCGTTTGAGGCTTCGCGCTGGGCAGTAATCATCTCCACCCGCGACGGGAGCGGATGGAGCAGGCCCGCGGCGATGTTGATGGCGGCTGGCAGCACCACCACCAGGACAAGCCAGGCCCCCACCAGCACCGTGGCGTTCCAGGAGGATGACCGGCCGAGGCTGTTTACCCAGGCGGTGAGTGCGAACCAGAACAGCGCGTACACCGTCAGCGCCGCACACCACAGAAGTATCCTGCCGAGCGGCCCCGTAGATCCGAAACCTCCCGAGATCAGTATTCCGATCAAAGACACCCCGATGGCCGCGGCCAGGACCAGCATGGCGCGGAAGGCGAGCTTCGCGGTCACGAACCGGCGCGCCGATACGGGCTGGGAAAGCGTAAGGGCAAGGGTGCCCTGTTCGCGTTCCCCTGATAGCACGTTGAAACCCATGGCCAGCACAAGCAAGGGCAACAGGTAGATCGCGACGAAGGCCAGGTCGAATCGTCCAACCATGAGGTTGAGCGGGTTCTCCACCTCGCCGTTCTGCAGGAACGTGGTTTCGTTGGTATAGATGCTGACATCGTAGTAGTACGGCAGCAGGTCGCTTTGCCCCACCGCCAGGGCGGTCAGGGGACCGGGATCCAGTGCGACGGACCGGGCGCCCCGGCGGCCACCCATCACGTTGGCGTTGCGGGGGTCGCGGAAGGGGGAGGACGGCTCGGCTCCGTTTTTGATGGCGGCCAATTCGCGTTCCAACCCCTCAGTCCGTTGGACATTCCCCTCCCGTACGACCTGGACCGTGTGTTCCTGGAATCGGACCCAGGCCATGCCGTTGGCCAGCGCGTAGGTAAAGAGAACGATGAAAAGGGGCAGGACGATCCGCAGGGTGCGGTCGGCGGCGAGAAGCCGCCACTCGTTGAGCAGGATGGTCTTTGTGGTCTTGGTCTGCATGATCAGGCCACCTCCGCGCGGCGAACGGCGTATGTGGCGACCACAAACGCACCGGCCAGCCACAGTCCGAGCATCAGGAGCGAAAGGGCCCGGTTCTTCAGGACCCACGACACTGCCGGCGCGTCGTACCGGAAGGGCGGCATCTGCGACCAGAGATCGGCGGAGGCGAGGTAGACCTCACCGGTACGGGAGTTTTCGGTCAACTCGCCGTTCAGGCGCTCCACCAGATCCCTCCGGTATTGCTCCGCGGCGGCGGCGAAGTGGCGGTGCTGTTCGACATCGGTCCCGGCCAGGCCCATGGAAAGCGTCCGAACCGCCAGCAGCGGTGCCGTCACCGCAAGCGCTTCGTGTACGTATCCCTGGCGCTCGAAGGTTTCCCATAATGCACCGTAATTGCGGTCGAAGATCTGGTCGCCGAATACCTCGCTTTCCTGCAGGAAGACGCCTATCGCATTGATCGGGAGGTCTTCGGTCCGCTCCACCCCGTACTGGGCTAGCAGGTTTTGCGTCACGACGGCCCGGTCTGGACGGTCAATGCCCTCCACGCCATCGGCCATCTCCTGTTCAAGGGTGTGGGCGAACTCGATCGCCGAAGGTGTCGGGTACAGCCATTTCGAGAGATCCACCGCGACGCGGGGCGCCACGAGCCCGTTCACCACCCAGATGGCCAGCAAGACGACCAGCGCGGCTCGCGCCGAAGGGGCCCGGGCAGAGACGGCGAGGGACAACCCTATGAACGTGGCGAAATAGGCCAGGTAAATCCCGGCAAGCACAGCGCCGCGTACCAGCGGGGACGTCGCCGGTCCGGGGCTTCCTACGACAATGGCCGCCGCGCCTACGACTGCCGCGGGTACCAGGAGCACCGCCAGGGCGGCCGTCGCGCCAAGGGCCTTGCCCATGGCGAGTTCGAGGCGTCCGACGCCCGTAGCGAGGAGTTGCCGCAGCGTGCCCCGCTCCCGCTCGCTGGCGAGTGCCCCAAAGGTCAACAGGATGATAAGAAGCGGTACCAGGTGCTGAAGGACCTGCGCCGCCGTCAACGCGCCGATGCGCTGCGCGGGGGTCGCGTCCTGTGCTGGGCGCAGCAGGAAGTCGTTCTGCCTGTGGGCCTCCAAAAACACGGACGATCCCGTATAGGAATCCACCCCTTCATCGACGAAGGACAGCGCCAGCCGTGGTTTGAACGCGTATACACCATAGTGGGCCGCGGAGTGGGGGTTCTTCTCGCCCTGCGATTCCCAGTGATCGCGGGCGGTTGCCTGTGCGGCGGCGAGTTCCTTCTGCGCATTGCGCGCCTGGACCCATCCCGTTCCCAGCGAAACCAGGAGCAGGGCGCCTACCAGGGCGGCGCACCAGCGGAAGCGGCCGTCCCGCACTACGTCCATGAATTCCTTTCGGACGATATGCCTGATCATAGTTGGCTCCTAATCGTGCATGTGTTCGAGGTAGATACGTTCGAGATCCGCGTGGCCGATTTCGTCGGTGGTCATCTCCGCGACGAGGCGGCCATGCCGCATGATTCCGACCCGCGTTCCGGTTTCCTTGGCGCGAAAGAGGTCGTGGGTCGCCATGAGCACCGCTACGCCCCGGTCCTTGAGCTGCTCCAGCAGTTCGGAGAACTCGTTCGAAGCCTCGGGATCGAGGCCGGACGTCGGTTCGTCGAGGAGCAGGGCGTCGGCCTCCTTGGCGATGGCGATCGCAATGCCGACTTTCTGCCTCATACCCTTGGAATACGCGGATACGCGGGAATGGACCACATCCGCCTGGAGTCCCGCCTCTCCGAGGATCTCGGTAAGGCGATCCGCGGACAGGGATTCCTTCCCCCCCAGCGCGGCGAAATAGGCCAGGTTTTCCAGGCCGCTCAGGTTGCGATAGAGCATGACCTGCTCGGGAACGTAGGCGAGGTGTGTTTTGGATTTAAGCGGCTCCTCGGCGACGTCCAGGCCCATCACGTGAGCGCTTCCGGACGTCGGCTCCAGAAACCCCAGAAAAAGGTGAATCGTCGTCGTCTTGCCGGCACCGTTCGGGCCCAGGAGGCAGTAGATCTCCGACGGGCCGACACGGAGGTCCAGGCCGACAACAGCTTCTACTTCGTCATAACGCTTGGACAACGACCGGGCTTCCAGCACGGGCGCCATCGCGGCGCCTGCCGAATCGGCCGGGGTTTCAGACTCATCGACAGTCTGTACTACGCTCGTGTTCTCTATCCGGGATTCCGGACCGGATTCCATAGGTTTGCCCTCCGGTTGCATGGAGTATACTTGATCCCTCGCCACGCTGGCGGCGCGACTTCGAATCTCTATTTCCAGGAATACATAGCCACCGATGCTCAGGACAGATTTTGACGGCGCAAAACCTGCGAACAGGCATCAGGAACTGGACGAACTATGTGAAATACGGAAAGGATGGGGTATTCAGGCAGGTGGTGCCCGGGAGTCGTGTCCGCGGGTCGCCGCATCAAGAGGAATCGTATGGGAGTACGCTGCGGAGATACGTTGTATCGGCGCATCAGGGAAGTCGTGCGCGCCGGAGCGATCGATGGAATCGAGGATCGGCAGTCCCTGGACATGACAGGGAACACAGGTGCCGTTTACGCATTCTTCGTCGTGGTCGTGGTCATGGGGCGTCGCCGAGAGCACGAAGAGGGCGACAGCAAAAACCGCGGTCCAACACTTTAGCTTCAACCAATCCGGTCGCATGTCGGCGAACATAGTACGCCCTTGAAGTCGTGTCAAGTGCCTTCAACATTTCATCGGTTCTGGAGTAACCTCAACGTATTTACACGAAACAACACCGATCTCTTGAATCTATTTATGTTCCGCGCCGCCGGCGGCTGTGCAGAAACCCGACAGGAATTGAAAGGGCGCCATCGCATCGATGTCGTCCAGGCTTCTCGGGCGGAACGGTGCCTTCCATTTTATACCGTCCACGTCTCCATCGAACACATCGGTCCCCCACAGTACGCGTAAGTCCTTCCCCCGGGGACCCCAGACGGCCGGGTCAGTCGGTCCGAACAGCGCGATGACCGGCGTGCCCGCAGCCGCAGCCAGGTGGGTCATGCCCGTATCGTTGCCGATCATCGCCCGACACCGGGCATACAGGGCGGCTACTTCTACGAGGGATCGGTCCTCGATGACCAGGACATCGCGGGATTCGATCCAGGGCAGCAGGCGACGTCGGACCATGTGATCCGCCGGCCCGAAGGTGAGCATCGGCCTGAATCCCGATCCGGTCAACTGGTCGATCAGTGCCCCGTAGTTTTCCACCGGCCAGCATTTCTCCGCGCCGCCGCTGCCGGGATGGATGGCGACCAGCCTTTGTTCCGTATCAAGCTCTCGCACGTCGTCCGGGGTGGCGCTTGACGGAACGTCGACCCGGGGCAGATCGATAGAAGTGCCGATTCCCAGGGGTTTCAGTGCATCCAGCAGCACGCGGGTCATGTGGAATCTTCGTCCGTCGGGAGGCCGGGACTGTCCTGTGAACACCGGGCCGGACGCAATCCTTCGGAGGTTCTCCACGAACACACCGTCGGGATCGGGCAGATAGGAAAGCATCGCATCGTATAGCCGAAGGTCCCGCGAAACAGAGTCCGAGGGTAGGCCGGAGACCGAGGGTGGCCCGCCCGGCGCGAACAGAGGGGTGAATTTCCGGTCGTCCACCGATAGCACATCGTCCACGAACCCGCTGTGCTTCAACAGCGACAGCCGGACCGGATCGCCCATCATGTCGATGGACAGGCCGCCATAGCGCTTCTTCAACGCGGAGAGTACGGGGAGCGTAAGGATCAGGTCACCGACCGCGCCCGATCGGATGATCAGCAGGCGCTTCATGCTTCCAGGTCGAAGGTGGCGCCGACCCCCGAATCCGCCGCCCGTTCATAAGCCAGCCGCGCGGTGACCGCGTCTTCCATGGCGTAACCCACGGATTTGAACACGGTAATCTCCCCGTCACTGGTTCGTCCTTCCTTCTTGCCGGTCACCAGTTCGGTCAGTTCGGCGCGGATGTGGCCCCTGGAGATGTCGCCCGCCCGCAGGGGAACGATGATGTCGCCCGCTTCCTCGAAAGCGCCTTCGTACGTATCGACGAAAACGCGGGCCCGTTGGATCAACCCGGAGTCCAGTTCCTGCGAGTCGGCGGTAAAGACGCCCACGGCGTTCACGTGGCTGCCGGGACGAATCAGGCCGCCGTCGAAGAGGGGCGACTTGCTGGACGTGCAGACCGCCAGCACGTCCGCTTCGGCCGCGCAATCGGCGGCGGTTTCCGCCAGGCGGCAGGACATCCCCCGGGATGCGAGGTCATCCGCGAGGCCGCGTCCCCGCTCGGGCGTCCGGTTGTACACGACGATCCGTTCTATGGGGCGGACCGCCGTGATCGCGTCCACGTGGAACCGGCCCTGGACGCCCGTCCCGATGATGCCCAGTACCCTTGAATCCTTGCGCGCCAGGTACTTCGTGGCCACTGCGGACGCGGCCGCCGTACGTATTCCGGTGAGAAAAGTGGCGTCCATCAGGGCGATGAGCCGGCCGGTCTCCGCGTCGCACAGCACGTAGAATCCCGTGATCATCGGAAGGCCCCTGGCAGGATTGTCGTGGAACGCGGAAACGACCTTGGCGCCCAGCGTGTTCGAGCCGGCGAGGTAGGCCGGCATGAAGAGCGCGACGGAGGGCCGGTCCGCTACGTGGACGGGCAGGCGGACGGGAACGTCGTCTTTCTCCCCCGCGGACCGAAACCCCTCTTCCACGGCTTCGATGACATCCGGCATGGTGAGGACGGAAGCCATATCCGATCTCGACAGAAGACGTACCTGGCTCACACGAGACTCCAATCGGAAGACGGAATACCGGGGTGTTGAACGACCGAGAAACTGATTGCCCGGACAGGCTGCCCGGATTAGATTGTATAATCGTCCTTGAAGCTGCAATCAATGACAATCTGATCGAATCTGTGCAGTCAAGGCTCGCCGCCGAACGCCTCGATCCGGGTCGCCGGGAGCCCAAAGCAACCGTCCGGGGCAAGGCGCCGGACACGCACCAGGAGCAGGTATGCGCGAACGCCAGAAAGAACTCCGGAGACAGCGGTTTCGCAAGGAACAGAGGCGCAAGGCCGCGATCCGCGACATGAAGAGAAAGCGCAAGGTTAAGCCGTCCAAGTAGCCATGGTGGAACCCCCTGCAGGTAAGGCATGAACGACACATCGGATGCGGCGAAGGATTACGTCCTCCACACGGCCCAGGAACACAACGTCAAGATCATCCAGTTGTGGTTTACGGATATTCTGGGTTTTCTGAAGAGTTTTTCCATCACCGTGGAGGAACTGGAAGACGCCCTGGAGGACGGCGAAGTCTTCGACGGCTCGTCCATCGAGGGATTCATCCGGCACAGCGAGGAGGACATGATCGCCATGCCGGATCCCAGCACGTTCCAGATCCTGCCGTGGCGCCCTGACGCCCGGAAGAGCGCCGTGGGCAGCATGTTCTGCGATATCCTCGAACCCGACGGCGCCAAGCCCTACGAGGGCGACCCCCGCCAGATCCTGAGAAGGAGCCTCCATCGCGCGGCCGAGCACGGGTTCACCTTCTACGTCCAGCCCGAACTGGAATACTACTACCTGAAGTCCAGCGAAGGCCCGCCCCAGCCCCTCGACCAGGGCGGTTACTTCGACTTGACGCCCCTGGACTGGGCGACGGACCTGCGGCGCGACACCGTGATGGCCCTCGAAGAGATCGGTATCGGCGTCGAGTTCAGCCACCACGAGGGCGGTCCCAGCCAGAGCGAGATCTCCCTGCGGTATACCGACGCCATGACCATGGCGGACTATACGATGGCCTACCGCCTCGTGGTGAAGGAAGTGGCCCTCCGGCACAACGTGTACGCCACCTTCATGCCCAAGCCCCACGCCGGTCACAACGGAAGCGGGATGCACATACACCTTTCGCTTTTCCGCGGCGACCAAAACGCCTTTTTCGACGAAGGCATGGAGTACCACCTGTCGGATACGGGCCGGTCCTTCGTCGCCGGGCTGATGCGCCACGCTCCCGAGACCATGCTGGTCACGAATCAGTGGGTGAACTCGTACAAGAGGCTCATCGCCGGCTACGAGGCGCCGCTCTTCGTTTCGTGGGCGTTGCACAACCGGGCGGACATGATCCGGTTGCCTACCTACAACCCCTCGAAACACGAAGCCATGCGCGTGGAATACCGCGCCCCCGATCCATCATGCAACCCCTACCTGGCCTTTGCCGTCATCCTCTCCGCGGGCCTGGCGGGCATCGAAAACGGGTACGAACTCGGCCCGCCGGCGGAGGTCGACCTGTCCAGCATGTCCCAGGAGGAACGCCGGAAGCTGGGCATACAGTCCCTGCCCAAAGACCTGAACGAGGCGATCAAACTGGCGGAAGGAAGCGAGTTGCTGGTGAATTGTCTCGGCGAAGAGGTCTTCGACAAGCTGATCGAGAACAAGCAGGAAGAGTGGGAACGCTACCGGTCGCAGGTCACCGACTACGAACTGAAAACCTACATGTCCCTGCTGTAGCTTTTATTCAAGTCCTGCCCCACCCACAAGTTCCTCGGCGAGTACCCGACGGGCGGCTTCCGGATCATCCGCGACCAACGCCACCAGGCTTCGTTCACCGGCCCGTTCGACGATCCGCAGGCTGCGGATGCCGATCCTGGCGTCCGCCAGGCGCCTGGCCACTTCCGCCAACGCGCCGGGCCGGTTTTCCAGGTCCAGCACAAGGGCGTCCTCGGTAACCGCGCGGTACCCCTCATCCCTCAGTATCCTGAGCGCGGCGTCATAGCGGTCCACGCGCAATACGATGATGCCGCTCTCCCCCACCACGCGGGCCTCAATGAATTCGATGTTGATCCGGGCACGGGCGAGCGATTCGGAGACGGCCGCCAGGGTGCCGGGAGGTTCTTTTACCGGGATGATGATTTCATTCATGCGGTTTTCTCGGTCTCTCGCTGCATATCGTCGATGAACTCCTCAAGCGTTTCCCAGGAAACGCCGGGCAATGCTATGAGGTGCACTATGTCGCCGGAACCGGCAAGCACCCATTTGTCCATTATGACCTTCGGCGGCCGGGGAAAGACGACCGTGACCGAGTATGGATTACGCCAGGCCTTCACGCCGATCTCGTTCAGCGCCTTCTCCGCATAGGCCGCTTTTTGCAGGGACTCGCCGACCAGGTCTCGAAACCCGTCGTCGCCTTGCAGGCGCAGGGCATACCAGAGCATCAGGGGTGTAATCGCGTTTCTGGATCCGCTTATGGTGGTATCGAGCGCGCCCACGTATTCGACGGAACGGGAAATACGTTCCATGTGGGTCTTCCTTACCATGGCCACGCCGCACGGCAGGGGAGATCCGATCATCTTGTGCCCCGAAATGGAAATGCTGTCGGCGCCATCGCCGAAGTGCCAGGGAGGCGGATCGTCCACGAACGGCAGGATCATGCCCGAAAAGGCCGCGTCGACATGGATGTACGCGTTCGGCGTGCATTGTCTTTCAAGGACTTCCCGAATGCGGTCCAGCCGGTCGATGGCGCCGGTCATCGTCGTTCCGGCATTGGCGAACACGATAGGCGGCACGTCGCGGTGGATCCGGATGCTCTCCTCCAGGTCCCGGTAGTCCATTTCACCGGTATGGCCGCTTCGTATCATAATATTGCGCGTATGTTGCAGCCTTAGTATCTTGCTGACGCTGTAATGCGTATCCTCGGAGAAATAGACGATGCCGTCCGGATAGATTTCCCGGGCGAGATAGAGGCCGTACATGTTCCCCTCCGTCCCGCCGTTGGTAACGTAGCCCCAGCAATCTTCGTTGCCGATCCCCGTCAGGCGGGCAAAGGTCATGATCACCTCGCGTTCGAAGTCGTGGGTGTTCATGCGGAAGTTGCTGCCCGAAAACGGATCGCCCAGGTTGTTGACGGCAAACTCCATGAAACGGAAGAGCGGGGCGAAATCGAACCGGTGATTGCACGGATAGCCGATGGAGACCTTCCTGAGGGAGGTCAGTCGCTCGTAGAGCGCATCCAGCCTTGCCGTGCTTCGCTCGTCGAGAACGGCCGACTCGGCAACCGGGTCAGGGTATGCAGGTCGCGTGGTCATAACGTGTAATCTACACAAAAACAGATCAGGGAGTCAGGAAATCTCGAATAGCCGAACGGTACAAGATACGGGGGAGGCCGGCACACCGCTGATCACAGACGCCAACCGCATGGCGGCCATCGACTGGATGCGCGGCCTCGTCATGGTCCTGATGGCCGTCGACCACGCCAGCCTGGCGTTCAACGGCGGCCGGCTCGGCGACGATTCGTGGTACGCCGATGAGACGGGGTCTACGCTCCCCGCCGCCCAGTTCTTCACACGCTGGATTACCCACCTGTGCGCGCCGACCTTCGTCTTCCTGGCCGGGACGGCGCTGGCCCTGAGCTTCGAGCGGCGCCGTATTGCCGGGGCCCGTGACCGCGACCTGGACCGGCACCTGTTCAAACGGGCGCTCGTCATCCTTGCTTTCGAACTGCTGTGGTGGTCTCCTTTCAGCCTCCAGGTCCTGTTTGCCATCGCCATGGGGCTGATCTGCATGATCCCCTTGCGGCGCCTGTCCACCCGCACGCTGCTGATCGCCGCGCTTTCAATCCTGTTCCTGCACGAAGCCGTGTTCTGGGGCATCATGCACCTGGGTGGCATTACGGCCGACATGATTCGCGAGGTGACGAAGATGCCGATGCCGGACGGGGAATTCGATCAGGAAGCGATGAACGAGGCGGCCGCCCAGGTCCGCAACCTGGGCTGGATGAGCGTTTTCAACCCATTTTTTCATCCGGGGCTGCTTGTCAAGATCGGCCCCATACCCCTGTGGGTGCAGTATCCCTTCGTGCCCTGGCTGGGGATGATGATCCTGGGCTGGCTGCTGGGACGCTTTCTGGTGCAACAATCGATTGCCCCTGCGCCGTCGCCCAATGTTTCAAGTGGCTCGACCGTCGATGCGCGCGCAGGCGCGCCACGGTCCTCGATGCCGGTCGAACGCCTGCTGGTCATCGCGGGGCTTCTGGCGCTGGGCCTGTTTGTGCTGTTCCGCGCCTGGAACGGCTATGGCAACATGCTGCTCCTTCGCGAGGACTTTTCCCTGGTGCAGTGGCTTTATGTCAGCAAATACCCGCCAAGCCTGACCTTCGCCCTGCTGGAATTGGGTCTGATGGCCCTGGTACTGTCCGGATTCTTCCGGTACCAGCGCAATCTGAAGAGTCCGATCCGAAACCGGAATCCCCTGCTGGTGTTCGGCCAGACCGCCTTCTTCTTCTACCTGATTCATATGCACATCCTGATCTTCAGCGGGCTGGCCCTGGGTATGTTCATGCAGCAAGGACTGGGCGCCGCCTACCTGGCCGCCCTGGGGGTGCTGATCCTGCTCTATCCGGTGTGCCTGTGGTTCCGCCGTTTCAAAGCCCGCCGCCCCAAAGGCTGGGTGAGGTATATCTAGCCAGGGCTCGCAAGCTGTTCCCGACGCACATAACACGTGCCCATCCGCTTCAGTCTGGCGTAAGTCGGAGCAGTATCTTCTCGATGGAATCCTGAATACTGTTGATGGATTCCTTGATTTCCGCGAGCGTGCTTTCAACAGAAGCTTTGAATGAATTGATTCTGCCGATCCATATGCCTATGCTGACAAGACTGCCCATCCCGGCCAAAAGTACTGCGTATGTGATTGGGTTTTCCCACATGACGTACTCCTATTGTGCGAACTGCGAGTAAGCTTGATGTCTTCGATCTTCTGTGTGCTCCCCAAGACACGATGACGTCGGCGCGGCATTCCTTCTGACTCGATCAACCGCGGCCGCTCATCTCTCGCAGCGTTTCCTTGATCTCCCCGATGTCGTTTCGGATCTCCCCGATGTCGTTTCGGATCTCCCCGATGTCGTTTCGGATCTCCCCGATGTCGGATTCAACACATTCAAAGCGCTGATTGACGTCCGTTCGGAACTCCTTCATCTCCGTACGGATGCCTTTGATGTCGGATTCAACACGTTCAAAGCGCTGTTTGGTTTCCTTTCTTGATGAAAGTACAACTTCTTTAAGAACATCTATAGAGCGCAATATCTGTTCTTCCGTGTTCGTATCCGAGATACCTTTCAACATGACCCCCTCCTTATGCAACTGAATGAACCGACTGGTTATACAGCATACACGAATGATACGGGATCGGGTACCGGCCATGATGGAGATTCCGCGCGGCACAATACACGTCCCATGTCCTAAAGGGAATAGTCAGAATTGAAAGGGGGATATCGTGGTTTTTTTGAGAGAGAGGGGGAGGTATTGGATTACCGTCGTTGAAAAACGAATCCGAGCGTGTTGGTTGTTTAGTACCGTACAAAAACCAAATAAAGAACCCCTCTGTCGCCTGGTACCTTTGATGAAAGGTCGTCGGACGTCAGCGGGGTTAAGGGGAATACAAAAAAAAATGCGACTACATTAAGGCAATACAGTCTGCCCGTTCCAGTTTAAAGGGAACGGTTGATATGTATCGTGAGGATAGTCTCGTGTAGGTAGTCGCCGCATAAAGACGTTCTTTCTACTGATTGTTATTCTTGGTGATGTCCCGCTACTTCCCAATTCTACAAGACGCCATACGTCATCTACACGGATACCAAATCCAATGTTTCCCGTTGGAATACGTTGTGGCCGACCAGTGCGTTGATCGAACACGAGTCGTTCCGTACCAGCGTTGTTTACAGCGATGATAAACCCCTCATGATCGAAGATGAAGCTACCACTTGTGCCACCAGACAGATCTAGGTTGTGCTGAACAACGCGGCTATTGTCAGCGGTGGGACGCTCTGTTCCGTATGGCCTAAAAGCACTGATGGTACCGTCCTTGAATGTGGCTATGGGAAACGATGTAAATGGATCGGCGACCTCCCCCGGGAATCCTATTGTGCCTATTGGTTGTCCAACCCGTAGATTACGTGCTTGGTTACGTGGTAGAAAAGAAGGAACTCGTCCAAAATCGGCTTCAACGATAAATACTGCCACATCAGGAGAATCCACTGTGCCATCATATTCAGGATGTTCAATGAATGTGTTCAAAGCGTACGAATCCGATCCGCCGATTTCGGTGCCTGTTTTCACCGCAAATGGTTTTGGGTTTAAGTGCCTCACGCTGCGAAGACCTTCGATAAGTCCCCTTACAACATGGGCGTTGGTCCAAATAACATTATTAAAGTGAGCATTAAAACCGGACCCTACAACGAAATTGAATCCAAGCACTTGATAGCCGATGGCATAAGTCGCATCGTTTAACTGCCCTTCCTCAATCACATCCGCCCAATTCAATGGTTCGCCCGCTGGCCCCCGCGGACCTTGCAATCCCCGCGGGCCTTGGGCACCGGTCTGTCCAGGTTCGCCTGCCGGCCCCTGTGGTCCTGTGGATCCTGTCCCTCCCTGTGGTCCTGCGGGCCCTCTCGATCCTGCAGGCCCTGTCGGCCCTGGTTTTCCTTCGCAAGCGAGCAGTGCAAAGCAGATAATCACTGCGCCAAAACGGGATATCATAGATTCTATCCTTCCGAAAGTTCAAAGTGGTGAATGCACCCTATTAGTCCGTTTTATTTGACGGGTATCACCTGAATCTTGACTTCAGGAATGGTTGAATCGATTTCAAATACGCCGGTCTGCTCCATGCTTTTTATTGCAATTTCAATTCTAGCTGGACCAACAGTCCTGGAACTCATTTTGCTTAACGACACCGTGACGGCTTCGGGTTTGAGATTGTTCCAAGCACCAGTGGCAGCGTCCACGACTACCCCAATCAAACCTGTAAACAAGACGTCCAACACGAGATAACTACCGCTCAAATGCTTCGTAATCTGAATCTGAGCAGATTCATAACCATCTTTTGAAAACTTCAGAATGTAGTCATTCTTACGTTCTAATTCTAAAGTGGTGGGAGACGTATACGAGAAACCACCGACATCTATTGAAACGGCATTGGGTGATGTTTGAACGGGGATCGTCTGCCTAGTCCCCTGCATAATTGCTCCACAACCAGTATTCAATACTGAGACCAGCGCGATACAGGCAATTCCGAATCGAAGAGTACCACTTATCAAATCCATACCAATCTCCCTTAGAACCGAACTGATAATGAGAAAAAGTGAAAGATTATGAAGTCCAATCCTCAATCATTGGATCGTTTATAAAACACCGATCGACAGTGTTTAAATCAGTGGTACAAATAAATCCACAATAGTAAATAAAACCAATGATAAGAAAATAGTACAAACAGTTATATTAGTAGTGAATAAAAATACGTCAAGGAGTAAAAACGCGATTCAAACAAGCCTTAGAAACCTAGGCTGGAATGGTGGAATAAAGCGTGGACGCGAAGGTACATTTCGCGTATCAAGCGGGATGTTTGAAGGACTGTCTGAGGTAATCCCGCAGTCTTACCAGCCCGCGGGATTGTCCTGCCAGGTGCGGCCGATGTAGTCGAAGAAGGTGATGATGAGAAGGATCAGCAGCCAGAAGATGGCGGCGGCGGCGGCGAGCTTGGTCTGGCCGGGGCTGAACTTCAGGTGCATGAAGTACAGGATCACCAGGATCGCCTTGACACTGGCGATGAACATGGCCACAGGCGTGTTGAGAAAGCCCATTTCCAGGGTGGCCGCCCACACCGTCAAGGCGGTGAGGACCAGCAGCGCCGTGAAGATGGTCAGGTAGTTGGCCGAGGTGGCGATGTGGGGGCCGTGGTGGTCCCCGTGGCCGCCGCCTTCGGCTTGATGTCCGCCTTCGGCTTGATGGTCGTGTTCTGCGCGTTCAGTCATGGTATGATTCCTATACAGCCAGTCCGCCGATGAGGTACAGCAGCGGGAAGAGGAAGATCCAGACCAGGTCGACAAAGTGCCAGTACAGGCCGAAATTTTCGATCGGCGCGTAGTACTCGGGGGTGAACTTGTCCTGCCAGACGCGGATCAGCAGCCAGACGATGAGCACGAGCCCAATGAGGACGTGCAGGCCGTGCGTTCCGGTCATACAGAAGTAGAAGCCGTAGAACAGCTGTATGGTCTGCCCGTCGCCCAGGCCGGTCCACAGGAAATTGTATCCAGGGATCAGGCCGTCGTGCAGCTTATGGGAATACTCGATGTACTTGTTCACCATGAACACGAGGCCGAGTACAAGCGTCAGCACCAGGAAGATCAGGATGTGGTTCTTCTTGCCGAGCTGGGCCGCCCGGACGGCGAAGGCCATGGTGACGCTGCTTGTGATCAGGGCGACGGTGTTCAGGCCGCCCAGGAAGACGTCGAGATTCTGGCTTCCTATGACGAAGGATTCGTAATACTCGCTCCGGTAGATCGAATATCCCAGGAAGAACCCGCCGAAGAACATGACCTCCGTCAGCAGGAACAGCCACATCCCCAGGCTCGCGGCATCGTTCTGCTGGTCCATGTCGTCGAACTGATGACGCATGTATTCCGGATGCGCGGCGTGTTCATCGTGGCCGTGGGCGGCCGCTTCCGTACTGACTGACACGATCTTGCTCCTTCTACGCGTGTTCGCGTTCTTTCTCGTGCTCTTCCTCGTGCACCGGGTTGTCGATCACCTCGCCGTAGTCGTACGGCTCCTCCTCCACGATCGGCGTGGTGGGGAAGTTGTGTTCCGGCGGCGGCGACGACAGGATCCATTCCAGCCCCGTAGCCCGCCACGGATTTGGACCGGCGATTTTGCCGTTTTTCAGCGACCAGAGCAGGTAGATCGCCGGGACGATGAAGGCCGCCGCCAGGATGGTGGCGCCGGCGGACGACATGATGTTGAGCAGTTGCCATTCTTCCGGATAGACGTGATACCGCCGTGGCATGCCGAGGTACCCGACGATGAATTGCGGGAAGAAGGTCAGGTTGAACCCGGCGAAGATGAGGAAGGCGGCCAGGCGCGACCAGCCCTCCGGGTACATCCGGCCGGAGATCTTGGGCCACCAGAAGTGCAGCGCGGCCATGAAGGCCGTCACCGCGCCGCCCACCATGACATAGTGGAAGTGGGCCACCACGAAATACGTGTCGTGCATGTGGATGTCCAGCCCCATGATGGCCAGGAACACGCCGGTGAGGCCCCCCACGGAGAAGAGTCCGATGAAGCCCAGTGCGTAGAGCATGGGGGCGTCATAGGAGACCGATCCCCTGTAAATGGTCGCCATCCAGTTGAATACCTTGATCGCCGAAGGCACCGCCACGAGCATGGTGATAAAGGAGAAGACCATGCCGGCGTAGATCGACTGCCCGCTCACGAAGAGGTGGTGGCCCCAGACGAAGAAGCCGAGGACCGCGATCGAAACGCTGGACATGGCGATGAATTCGTAGCCGAAGATCCGCTTGCGGCTGAAGGCGGCGATGACCTCGGAGATGACCCCCATGCCGGGCAGGATCATGATGTACACGGCCGGATGGGAGTAGAACCAGAACAGGTGCTGAAACAGGACCGGGTCGCCGCCCAGGGCGGGATCGAATATGCCGATGTGCAGCCCGCGCTCGACCATCATGAGGGCCAGCGTGATGGCGATGACCGGCGTGCCGAGCACCATGATGAGGCTCGTGGCGTACATGCCCCAGACGAAGAGGGGCATCTTGAACCAGGTAATGCCCGGCGCCCGCATCTTGTGGATGGTCACCATGAAGTTCAGCCCGGTCAGGATGGATGAAAAACCGGCGATGAAGGCGGCCATGCCCGCCAGGATCACGTTGCTGTTGGAATAGGTGCTGCTGAAGGGGGTGTAGAAGGTCCAGCCCGTGTCCACCCCGCCGAGCAGGGTGGTCAGCACGCCGAACGTACCGCCGAAGATGAAGAGGTACCAGCTCATCAGGTTCAGCTTCGGGAAAGCCACGTCCTTGGCCCCGATCATGAGGGGCATGATGAAGTTCCCGAACACGGCCGGTATGGACGGGATCAGGAAGAAGAAGATCATGACGATGCCGTGCATGGAGAAGGCCACGTTGTACTGGTCCGCTTCCATGAGATCCGCTTCGGGCGTTGCCAGTTCCAGGCGGATCAGGCTGGCGAAGGTGCCCCCGATCAGGAAGAAGAAGGTGATCGAGAACAGGTACAGCAGCCCCACGCGCTTGTGGTCCATCGTCAAAAGCCAGGACTTGATCGTGTAGGCCGCGTTCAGGAAGTGGTCGCGGGGCATCCGGTGTTCGGCAGCCCCCTGCTGGGCTATCGTGCTCATTGGGCGCCCTCCGTACTCGGCAGCGATTTGATATAGGAAATCAGATTGAAGATGTTGGTCTCCGTAATCTGACCCTGGTAGGTCGGCATGATCGACGGATAGCCTGCCACCATCCGGATCCTGGGATTGACGATGGATTCCCGGATATAGGCTTCGTCGATCAGGATGCGTTCACCGCTGGCAAGGACTTCCTCCGTGCCGAATTTTCCGTTCAGGGACGGCCCACGGGCCGCGGCCTGGTCGCTGTGGCACGTATCGCAGTTGAGCTGCGAGAAGAGCCGCGCCCCGGCCTCCTCGGGCGTCTCGTCGGACACGCCGCCGCCCAGCCAGTCCTGGTAGTCCTCCGGTTCCATGGCGTATACGCTTCCGATCATCATCGAGTGTTCGGTGCCGCAGTATTCGGCGCAGAACAGGTGGTACTTGCCGGGCTTCGTCGCCTCGAAGGTCAACGAAGTGTACCGTCCTGGAATCACGTCGTTCTTCACCCGGAACGCCGGAATGAAGAAGCTGTGTATGACGTCCTCGGAAGCCATGGTCAGCTTCACCGGCGTGTTGATCGGCACGTGCATTTCGTTGATTTCCCGCTGGCCCGTGGGATGCTGGACGTGCCACATCCACTGCTTGCCGACCACGTAGTACTCCATGGCGCCGTCCGGGATCTGGTATACCCGGAAGAAAAGCCAGACGCCCCAGGCGAACATGATCAGCATGAGGACGAGCGGTATTGCGGACCACGTGATTTCGAGGCCCAGGTGGCCGTGGGTCTGCGTTTCCGCCTGCTGGTCCTCGGTGCGGCGCCGGTACTTCATGGCGAAAAGAAAGATCAGCACGCAGATCAGGGCCATGAAGAATATGCTGACGGCCACTACGAAAAAATACAGCAGATCGACTTCGAAGGCAAAGGTTGATGCGATCTCGGGATGCAGTTGGAATTGGTTGTTCATACGCTCACTTTACGGTTAAGTCCGGCCTTCATCGTCCGGTTACGCATCATCTCCGCGTTCGATCCGTTCCCGCCGCCGCCGGCGGTCCCGCTTGAACATGACGACCATGAAGGAACCCATGGCCAGCAGCGTGACCAGCCCCGCGAGGCGCATCGCGTTCATGATGGCAACGCCGTACCGGCCCTGCTCGGGATCGTAGTTGAAACAGTACAGCATGATCTGGTCGAACACGTTGCCCAGTTTTTCCTCGGAAGATTCGATGATGGCCAGCCGGATGTCCTCCGACGGGTACTCGATCCCGAAGAAGTAGTGCGATACCGTGCCCTTCGGACTGATGATCATGATGGCGCTGCCGTGGACGAACTGCCCTTCCGTTTCGTCGTAGACGTAGTTGAAGCCGACGGATTCCGTCAGCGCGTCGATCGCCGCCGCTTCGCCCGTGAGGAAATGCCAGCCTTCCCCGGTGCCGGGCCGCCCGTAGCGTTGCGTGTAAACGGCCTTCTTCTGCGACGCAAGAGTGGGGGACTCCCGGGGGTCGAAACTGACGGTCACGACCTCGAATTCCTCCCCGATACTGTAATTCAGGGGGGCCAGGCTGCGGTTGAGCCCGTTGAGCACTTCCGTGCACAGCATGGGGCAATCGTAGTAGACCAGCGTCAGGATGACCGGCTTGTCGCCGAAGTAGCTGCCCAGGCTTACCGGCGTGCCCGTTTCATCGTTGAACTCGAGGTCCAGGGGCAGGGAGACGCCGATTCTCTGTTCGATACCCACGTGCTTCAGGATCTCGGGCGTGGCGCTCGCGTCCAGGCCGGGTCCCGAGCCGATATCCTTCATGACGGCCGGGCCGCTATCGCCTTCCTGTCCATGCATGTCGCAGGGAGCCACGATCAGGACCGCGATCGCAATAAGCCCCGCGGCAACTGCGGCGTATCTGTATGGTTTGCTCGCCATCATCCTACGGTCCTTCCCCGGTATCGCACGCCGAGGGCAGCTTGTACCGGTCGTCGGTCGCGATCAGGTGCATGGCCCGCTCGATGGGAATCTGGACGATTTCCGCTGTGCGGATCACCCACCCGTAGTTATTCAGCTTCTTCGCTTCCGCCTCCTGGAGGGCAATCAGGTCTTCCTCGGGGATGACCTGGAGCCGGGGTTCGGGCGGTAACGCGTCCGCTTCGATCAGAGGCGCCGGCGCGTCGAATGTCATCGCGTTGTAGTCTTCGATCACCACGAACATCAGCCACATCAGTACCATGGAGATGATGGCCAGCGCCGTCAGGCCGATGCCGAACTTGATGACCAGGGGCACGTTGGTCTCGAATACTTCATGTCCCCGTTCTACCGAGACCTGGTCAACGATGTTATGGTTTTCGCCGTGATTCATGCCGTCCTCTTATAATACACGTTCCTCTTATAATACACGTTCCTAGGCCTTTGCCTTCGAGACCGGCGCCTTCGAGACCGAAGCCACGAGTTCCTCGAACCGGGGATCCTTCTGCGGGATCAACGGGAACCGCTTCAGCCGGTTCAGGACAAAGAAAAACCAGATGCCGAACAGTCCGACCGGAACCATCACGTCCATCACGCTGACACTGAACCCGTCGAGCCGGAAATTCGGCGCCACGTGCCAGAAGATGTCGACCAGGTGCATGACCAGGATGAACCAGGCCACGCGTACCAGCCTCCGCGGGTCCCGCTTCCGTGGTATGGACAGGAGCAGGAAGAAGGCGATGACGAACCGGCAGAGGACCAGGACGACTGAGAGGACTTCCCAGCCGCCGTGCACGCGGTGCACGTACCAGGGGTTCTCTTCCGGCAGGTTCGCCGCCCAGATGATCAGAAACTGGGACAGCATCATGTAGAACCAGAGCAGCGTAAAGGCCAGCAGGAGCTTGCCCCAGTCGTGGAACCGGTCCGCGTCGGCGAGTTTTGATATGGGCTCGTGTTTCCGGAGCCAGGTCATCATGATGATGACAAACGAAAGGGTCGCGCCTCCGGCGTTCACGATCATCATGACCCCGTAGAGCGTCGAGAACCAGTGCGGATCGGTGGACATGATCCAGTCGAAGGACGCGAAGGTCATGGACAGGGCGAACACCACGACGCCGGGTCCGCAGATATTACGCATCTTGTCGTTCAGCCTGGGATCTCCCGACGTATCCTGGGCGATGGACCACTTGATCAGCAGGGACGAAGCCGCTATCCAGATGGCGAAATAAAACACGGTCCGAACGATGAAGAAGGGCACGTTGAGATAGGATTCCTTGTGCTGCAGGATCGGGTCGACAGCCACCACTTCCGCGTGCGTCCAGTGGTACAGGTCGTGCATGCCCAGCACGATGGGTATGAAGAGGACGAGCAGTACGGGCAGCGTGCTCATGCCGGCTTCGAGCAGGCGCTGGATGACGAATCCCCAGCGGCCGCCGATGAGGTGGTGCAGCATGGTGAAGGCCATGCATACCAGGGCAATGCCCGCGCAGATCATGTAGCCCACCAGGTAGGCCTGGTAGAAACCGGACATCGCGCCCGTGGCGAAGGCGTAAAGCAATCCGCCCAGCACCAGGATGACGCCGACGGTCAAAGCCCGGGTCTGAATGCTGCTGAACTGCGCCAGAAGATTGCTGGAGATCGCTGTCATTCTTCCACTTCCACGATTTGTTGAATTCTTTGCTGATCGGATTCCGGCAGTTCGGCCAGGTTGGCGCCCTGGCTCATCTGCAGCGCGCGGATATAAGCGGCGATGGCCCAACGGTCGGCCGGATCGATGCGTTCCTCGTAACTGTACATGGTGCCGAAGCCGTTGGTCACCACGTCGACGTAATGCCCCACCTCCACGTCGAGGAGCCGCTGGCTGTGAAAGGACTCCGGCTGCTTCATGCCGCGCTGCACGATCATGCCGAGTCCGTCGCCCGTCTTGCTGTGGCACGGCGCGCAGTAGATGTCGTACCGTTCCTGTCCCCGCTTCAGCATTTCAATGGTAACCGTGCTGGGGAACGTCGTCGCCAGCGCACCGTCGATCTTGCCCGTATAGAAATGCTCGTCCAGTCTCAGGTTTCCCCGGGCGATGGTCCCTTCCACCGCGGGACGCACCGACCGCCGGTCGCCGAAGAAGTCGCTCTCCTCGAAGGGCTCGGCGCGCGGCTGGTCGTGCATGTCCTGCCGGCAGGCCGATGCGGCGGCCAGGCACAGGACGCACAGGAAACCGGCGTATATGAAGGCCATGGGGCTACGCTTCAACTTCATTCACCTCGTGGGGGTTTAACTCTTCCAGAAACTGCCGGGTCGCGTCCTTTTCGAAGTACGGGTCTTCCGCCTCGATGCACAGGAAGAACCGGTCCTGCGTGGCGTACCGGAACCGCTCGATATCGAAAAGCGGATGGTTCGGCCGGGGCAGCTTGTTCATGACCATCATGCCGATCAGCGCGGCGAAGGAAGCGAACAGGACCGTGCACTCGAACATGACCGGGATGAAGGCCGGCCAGCTGTTCAGGGGACGGCCGCCCACGTTGATCGGGTAGTGGATCACGGAGGCGAACCACTGCATGAAGAAACCCACGGCGCATCCGGTCAGCCCGCCGATCAGGATCACCAGCGCCACCTTGTTCTTGTGGAGGTGCTGGATGTCGAGCAACTCGTCGAGGGGGTAGGGCGTGTAGGTCTCGATATGATGGTACCCGGCGTCCACGGTCTTCTGCGTGGCTTCCACGATGGCTTCCTCGTTTTCAAACTCGGCCACGAGGCCGCGCAGTTCGGGCTGGGCGGGTCCGTGATTCATCTTTAGGCGTCCTTCTTGTTCCGGTGCTTCGGTATGATCATCTTCATCTCGGACATGGGGATCATGGGCAGGAACCGGATGAACAGGCACATCATGAACAGGAAGAAACCGATGGTCCCGATGTACAGGCTCCAGTCCCAGATCGTGCCCGCGTAGTAGTCCCACGACGAAGGCATGTAGTCGTTGGCCAGGCTGGTCACGACGATGACGAACCGTTCCAGCCACATGCCGACGCCGACGATCAGGGAGACGATGAACAGCACGAGGGGGCTTCGGCGGGCGCGCTTCCACCAGAGAATCTGGATGCTGACGGCGTTGCAGAAGATCAGCGCCCAGTAAACCGGCGCGTACTGGCCGGTCATGCGGTTCCACATCATGAACCCTTCGTACGGGCTCGCGCTGTACCACGATATGAAGGCCTCCATGGCATATCCGTATACGACGATGAAGCCCGTCGCCAGGGTCACCTTGCCCATGTTCTCCAGGTGGCGCGTCGTGATCAGTCCCTGCAGGCCGAACCAGTGCCGCACGGGGATGGTCAGCGTCAGCACCATGGCGAATCCAGCGTAGATGGCGCCGGCCACGAAGTAGGGCGGGAACACTGTGGTGTGCCAGCCAGGGATCAGCGAGACGGCGAAGTCGAGCGAAACGATGGAGTGCACGGACAGGACCAGGGGCGTGGACAGGCCGGCCAGGATCAGGTAGGCCTTCTCGTAACGGGCCCAGTGGGAGGACGCGCCGCGCCAGCCCATGGCAAATATGCCGTAGATCCGCGCGACTACAGGATGCTTCGCCCGGTCCCGCAGGGTGCCGAGATCCGGGATCATCCCCATGTACCAGAAGATCAGGGAAACGGTGAAGTAGGTGGATACGGCGAAGACGTCCCAGACCAGCGGCGAGCGCCACTGCGGCCAAAGCGACATGGTGTTGGGCAGCGGAAGCAGCCAGTAGGCCAGCCAGGGACGGCCCACGTGGAGCAGCGGGAACATGCCGGCGCACATCACGGCGAAGATCGTCATGGCTTCCGCGAACCGGTTGATCGAGTTGCGCCAGTCCTGCCGCATGAGGTGCAGGATGGCGGAGATGAGCGTCCCGGCGTGTCCGATCCCGATCCACCAGACGAAGTTGATGATGGCGAATCCCCAGCCGACCGGCACGTTCAGCCCCCAGATGCCGGTTCCGATCAGCACCAGCCAGGTGATGGAGATGCCCAGCATGCCGACGATGGGCAGCAGGACCGCCACGGCCAGGTACCAGCCCCAGGGCGAACCCGATCTAAGGACGATATTGGATATCTTCTGGGTGACGGTGGTGTTGTCGTACTCGGGAGCTACGAAACCGTCGCCCGTGTACTTATCGACCTTTTCTATGTCGACTGCCTGTTCCTGTTGCGACAAGGAGCTATTCCTCTCACGCCTCCAGGACCGGGTTCGGATTGCGTATCCGACCCAGGTACGTCGTGCGCGGCTTGGTGAGCAGGTCCGTCAGCATCCCGTAGTTCAACGGGCTGGCTTTCAATCTGGAAACCTTGCTATCCTCGTCCTTCGTGTTCCCGAAGGTGATCGCCTGGGACGGACAGGCCTGCTGGCAGGCCGTCAGGATCTCGCCGTCGGCGATGTCGCGGTCTTCCTTCTTCGCCTCGATCCGGGCGACGTTGATGCGCTGGACGCAATAGGTGCACTTCTCCATGACCCCGCGGCTGCGTACCGTCACGTCCGGGTTCCGTCCCAGCTGCAGGCTCGGCGTTTCGAAGTCGGCGTACAGGTAGAAATTGAACCGCCGGACCTTGTAGGGACAGTTGTTGGAACAGTAGCGCGTGCCGACACAGCGGTTGTAGACCATGTCGTTCAGGCCTTCCTTGCTGTGCACCGTCGCGCCGACGGGGCAGACCAGTTCGCAGGGCGCGTTTTCGCACTGCATGCACGGCACGGGCTGATGGAAAGTCTCCGGCGCGTCGAGGTCTCCCCGGTAATAGCGGTCGATCCGGATCCAGTGCATCTCGCGGGCATTGGCCACTTCTTCCTTGCCCACGACGGAGATGTTGTTCTCCGACTGGCAGGCGATGGTGCACGTATTGCAGCCGTTGCACTTGTTCAGGTCGATGACCATGCCCCAGGCGTTGGGCCCGTCGTAGGCGTGATCGTCGGGATAGAGATTGCGTTCCGGATCGGGCTCCTCCCACATCTCCTGGATCACGTGGGGATCGTCTTTGAAGGTCTCGATGTCGCTGGCGCGGATCAGGTTGCGGTCGCGGGACATGCTGCCCATGCCTTCGAGTTCCATGGCGTGGTGGTCCTGCGTGCTGTAGATGTCGAAGGTATCTCCGGTCGGCGCAACCTGCAGTCCTCCGCCGAAATCAGGGCGGGTGGAGGGTCGGATCGAATAGGCGTCGAACCCCGCGTTCGTGCCCAACTGACCCGCGCGGCGGCGGCCGTAGCCCAGGTGCACCGTGACCGTCTCGTCCGGGTGTCCGGGCAGGATCCACACGGGGGCGTTCACCGCGCGGTCCCGATAGATCAGTTCGACCACGTCGGTGTTTTCGACCCCCAGCCGATTCGCCATGGCGGGACCCATCAGCGCGGCGTTATCCCAGGTCAGCTTGGTCAGCGGCTTGGGCAGTTCCTGCAGCCAGCCGTTGTTGGCGTAGTATCCGTCCCATACGGTCGGGTCCGCCCGAAAAATGAGCTCCGTACCGGCTTCGGGTTCCGATGCCTCGCCCACGGCCGCGGCGATGTCGCCGACGGATACAGCTTTAGTCGCCAGGGCGGATCCGGCGATGAACCCGTCGTGCACGGAGGTCTGCCAGAAGACCTCGAAGTCCTGCGACCCGTGATAACCCTGGGCCTGCCAGTGCTCGCGGACGGTATCGTAGCTCTTCTTCATGGCGTTGCCTGTCAGCGCCGCCACGATTTCGTGGGCGCTCCTGCCGCGGTACAGCGGGGCGATGAGCGGTTGGACGACGGTCAACGTGCCATCGTAGGACCGCGCGTCGCTCCAGGCTTCCAGGTCATGGGCCATCGGGAGGTGCCAGTGGCAAAGTTCCGCCGTCTCGTCGTGATACAGGCCGGCGTGCACGCGCATGGCCACGTTGTCCATGGCCGCCGTGAACGCGAGGTCCGCCGGCGTGCTGTAGACGGGGTTGGCCCCGATCATGACCAGCAGGTCGACCTCGCCGTTCCGCATGTCGTCGACCAGTGCGGCGATCGATTCGGTCTGGTTGACGGGAGACGCTTCGATGGACTCGGAATGGGAAACGGTATTGCCCGTGTTGCCCAGCGCGCCGTTCATCGCGTGGACGAGGGCATGCACGGCGGGCGGTTGGTGATCGCCCGTGACCACGAGACAGGCGCCGGCGTGCGCGCGGAGATCGTCCACCACGGCGGATACCCAGCGCTGTGTGTCCTCGTCGCCTTCCGCGCCGGCGGATACGGATACGCCGAGCCCCGCGGCAATCGACCGGGCGAGCCCTTCGATCTCTCCCGCGCGGCGGTTGAGCAGATGGTCGGCCTGCGCGCCGGTCAGCGAAGGTGTACTCTCGATGACGTACAGCCGGTTCATGTTGTCCGGATCGTTCCCGTCCCGGCGGGAGGCGAAGTCCCGCGCATAGCGCACGGCACCGGGGCCGGTGGTCAGGAAGTCTCCGTCGAGGGACAGGATCACGTCCGCCTTTTCGACGTCGAAGCGGGTGGAGACGATTTCGCCGAAGGCCAGTCGCGAACCTTCCCTGGCGTTGTCCAGGGTAACCGGATCGTACTGGTGCCAACGGGCGCCGGGGTACTTGGCCAGCAGGGCTTCCAGTTGCCCGTGCAGGCTCGGCGAGGTGACGGTGCCTGTAAGTACGCGTATGCCGCCGCCCTGTTTCTCCACCTGGTTGGACAGGGCTTCGTTCAGTTCGTTCAGGTAGGCGTCGTAAGTGGTGATGCGGCCCCGCCTGATCACCGACTGGGACCGGTCCGGGTCGTACATCGTCAGGACGGAAGCCTGGGCGAATACGTCTGTCGATCCCAGGCTGGCGGGATGTTCCGGGTTGCCTTCCACCTTGGTGGGCCGGCCCATGTGGCTTTCCACCAGGATGCCGTTCGCCACCCCGTCGTGGACGTAGGCCGAGGCGTAGTACAGAGGCTTGCCCGGGACGATCTCTTCCGGGGGCAGCACGTAGGGGATGATCTTCTCGGAAGGCTGGCGGGTACATGCGGAGGCGGTGGCGCCGGCCAGGGCGATCGAGGCGCCCATCAGCTTCAGGAACTTCCGCCGGCTGACCGGATTCGCCTTGACCTCTTCCACGTGTTGCGGGAATTCCTTCTCCATGAACGACTGGAACTCGTCCGTTTCGGCCAGCTGATCCAGGCTGCGCCAGTATTCAGGCGCGCCGTTCTTTCCTGAGTTCATCGCTCCTGCTTCCGTGATGTGCCGTTCCGATGTCTGGTTCATGGTACGATACCGTGGCTGTCGTCGCTATCGATGGCCGATGGACTATCGATGACAGATGGAACAGTCTTCCAGCTGATCCTTGTTGACCCGGTAGCCCCGGATCAGTTGCGCGCCGAGGGCGCTCTGGTCCATGGGCGCCGAGTAGTCGGGCTGCGATTCGAACTTGTACACGTCCGCCCGTTCCCGGATGAATTCCTCGGGGCCGCGGTGGCACTCGAGGCACCACATCATCTGCAGCGATTCCTCCTGCCACATCAGGGCCATCTCGTTGACGGCGCCGTGGCAGGACTCGCAGCCGATGCCCTTGTTTATATGAATACTATGATTGAAATACACGTAGTCCGGCAGGTCGTGCACCCGGGTCCATTCGAGAGACACCCCGGTCGCGTAACTGTCTCGCACCGGCTCGAGCATCGGCGCGTCCGTCCACACCTGGGAGTGGCAGCTCATGCAGGTCTTGGTCGGCGGCAGGCCGGCGAAGGCGCTCGTTTCCACCGACGCGTGGCAGTACCGGCAGTCGATGCCGAGCTGATTGACGTGGTGCCTGTGGCTGAAAGGAACGGGCTGGGGTCTAACCTGGTGCTGCCGGGTAACGTAAGAGGTCGAGCCGAGGTAGAATATGACGCCGAATGTGGTTGCCAGGAGAAGCGCCCCGCCGACGATGCTCGCCTTGAGCCACGTATTCGCGGCGGGGGAAAAAATCTGTGGCATATGAACTCGTTCTATCTTTCTCGGATGCGTTTTTCACCAAATGACCGGATTCTCAACAACAGTCATGCACGATATACCGAGTCGCCATCAAAGTCAATATAAATCGGCAGTTCAATTCGTTTTTTTGACCGTCGGCCCGAGGACCTGAAATCCAGTCATATCGTCATCTTCATGGTGACCCGCAATCGGTCGTGCTTAGGCGGTGCGCGGCACGTAATCCGTCCGTCTGCCATCTCCTGATCCGAGCCCAGCTGCCTTCCCCGGACCCGGTCACTGTCCGGTTGACACGGAGGACGATCCCGGGTAGATTGATATCAGGAACTCGGGATGGTAAACCAGACAGGTTTGGCCGGTAGCGGTACGTTATCAAGGAGTGGCCCATGAACGAGCAGCAACCGTCGGAGAAGAGCATGCAGCGCATGCAAAAGTACTGTGACAAGTACTGGGAAAAGACGGGTACCTCGCCTCATCCGAACGCGGAAGTGACCGATTCGGTGGTCAAGGGTCTCGCCGCCCACGTGGACGAACTGGGCCGGCCCCTTTGCCCGTGCAATTTCTATCCCGACAAGAAGGCCGAACTGGAACGCAGCCGCGAGTGGGTCTGCGCCTGCGATGAGATGAAGATCTGGAAGTACTGCCACTGCCTGCTGTTCGTGACCCCCGAGGGCCTTCCGATCACCGAATACCTTCCCGAAGACCACGAAGGCCGGCAGATGTACGGCCTGGTCAAGGATCCGACGCCGGACAAGGGCAGGGAGGCGCGGCACCGCGCGCCGGCGTGAGTCTAGGTAAAGCTCGCCACCCTCGACAAAGCTCACCACTCTAGGTAAGACCCGCCACGTGGTTTGTTGCCCACGAGGCCTGTGCTACAACTTCACGACGTTCTGCGGACGGCCCTCCAGAAAGGCGATGACGTTGTTCACCGCCCCCTCGTTGAGCAGTTCGACGCCCTCCGGGGTCATGTCCGCGCAGTGAGGGGTCAGGACGACCTGTTCCATCTCGAGCGGCGGATGGTCCGCGGGTAACGGCTCTTCCTCGAAGACGTCCAGGGCCGCCCCGCCCAGGTTCCCCGACCTTAGCACTCCCACCAGCGCATCGGTATCCACCAGGCCGCCCCGGCCGCAGTTGATCAGCAGCGCGCCCGGTTTCATGCCCACCAGCGAATCCCGGTTGATCATATGCCGGCTGTCGTCCGTCAGCATGACGTGCAGCGACACCACGTCCGACTTCTCCAATAGTTCGTCGAGTTCCACGTAGGTCACCCCGATCTGCCGGGCCCTTTCATCAGACGGGTTGTAGGTCCAGGCGATCACCTCCATGCCCACGCTTCCCGCCAGTCTCGCCATCTCCGATCCGATGGGGCCGGTCCCGATCACGCCGAGGGTCTTCCCCTTGAGATAGTAGGCGTCCAGCCGGGGCCACTGACCGGCTTTCATGGCGCCCGTGAAGTACGCCGCCCTTTTCGCGAGGGCGAACATCAGCCCGAAGGCGTGCTCTGCGACGACCGGCGCTGTCCGACCGGGCTGGTTGGAAATGACGATGCCGCACTCCCGCGCCGCTTCCAGATCGAAACTGTCGACGCCGATCGAACAGGTCGCGATCATGCGGAGATCGGGCAGCGCGCGCAGGACGTCTCCAGGCCACTTCACGAGCCCGCGGGAGTTGATCATTACCCCGGCGCTCCTGGCCCGTTCGATTTTCTCTTCCGCCGTTTCCGGCCGATCGGTGTAAAGGACGACCTCTCCATAGGCTTCGAGCCGTTCCAGGTGGGGCGAGCCCTGCATCTGGGGCGGGTCGTCCCCGGGTATGACGATACGTAATCGGTCAGACATAGTTCCCTCAATAAATCGTGGATGGTTACCGTACGACGTCAGCGCGCGGCCTTTAGGTGCCAGGCTGACTGCGGTGTTGGAATGTACCGGGTGGAGATCAATCCGGAAAGCATGGAAATAACGCTAAGATCAGACAGGCTACAAGCATTAAGACTCCCATTTAATAAAACATATTGATATTTTATAATTTGTAGTTTTATGTTCTCGTGCGGGATATTCATGCGAGTTACCGGATGCGTTCCCGGGTCCGGATGCGTTTTCGGGTCGACTCCGTTCACTGTTGAATCGATACCTGGTGTTCCTGGTCACTAAATTTCGGTATCGCGTTGAAGTTGCCTGGGAGTACTGCCTTTTGTCGGAGTATGACCGGACGGACGCCGGATTCTACGATCGCTTTTCGACAGGAATCGACGGCGACGTGGCGTTCTACGTGGAAGAGGCACGGAAAGCCGGCGGTCCCGTGCTGGAGATCGGCTGCGGCACCGGCCGGATCATGATCCCTATCGCCGAGTCCGGCGTATCCGTCGTCGGTCTCGACCAGGCACCGGCGATGCTGGATATCGCGCGGGCTAAAGTCGCCCGTCTGCCTGATAAAACGAGGCAACGCGTACGACTCGTCGATCATGACATGCGGGCCTTCGACCTGGATCGGCGCTTTAACCTGGTCGTTATACCCTATCGCACCTTCAATTACATGTTGACCGAAGAAGATCAGCGAACCGCGCTGAAGCGTATCAACGATCATCTGACCGACTATGGCCGGCTTGTATTCGACGTGATGGCCACCAGTCCGGATGTGATCGCCGCCAGCCTGGAAACGCCGGGCGGTTCGCTGGATCATATCTGGACGTTTACGCATCCGGATTCCGGTAACCGGGTCATGGCGTGGGATACGAGGCAATTCGATCCGGTTGAACAGAGCGTGACAGTCTACCAGTATTTCCACGAACTGGACCATGGAGGCAAAGAGGTTTCCAATACGGTCATTCCGATTTTTTACCGCTACCTGTATCGGTATGAGATGCAGCACCTCCTCGAACTCTGCGGTTTCGAAGTCGAAGCGCTATATGGGGACTTCCGTCGCAGTCCGTTACATCGCGGAACGGAACAGGTGTGGATGGCCAGGAAAACTGGAAATGCCTGACGGTCTTCAGTGTCAGGGCAGACTTCAGTCCGCAGGATCGTATTGTCCTGCATCCCTACATATGTATAATAGTCGAGGATCAGGCTACGTGTCTTGAAAGTAATCGGAATCGGATCGCGGATTGCTGTCCGGTATCAGGCTGTTTTTGAACGAGGAGTGCATGGTATGTCGGAATACGACAGGACGGACGCCGGAATATACGACAGCTTTTCGACGGGACTCGAAGGCGACGAGGCATTCTACGTGGAGGAAGCCGCCAGGGCGGAAGGCCCCGTGCTGGAGATCGGTTGCGGTACGGGCCGGATCACGATCCCGATCGCCGAGTCGGGCGTGTCCATTGTGGGGCTGGACCGGGCTCCCGCGATGCTGGAGGTGGCGCGCCGTAAGATGGACGCGCTGCCGGACGAAACGAAACAACGCATGCAAATCGTCGAAGGAGATATGAGGACGTTCAGCCTGGAGCGGCGTTTTCCGCTGGCCATCATTCCGTACCGCGCGTTCCTTCACATGATGAGCGGCGAGGACCAGCGCCGGGCCTTGACCCGGATCCGCGCGCATCTGACGGACCGGGGCCGGCTGGTGTTTAACGTGTTCGACCCCAGCATCGAGTTGATCGCGGCCTACATGAAACCGCCCAGGGGCACCCTCAATCACCTGGGATCGTTCACCCATCCCGAGACGGGACGCCGCGTCCTTGTTTCGGATACGCGACGGTACGATCCGTTGGAGCAGACGCTGGAGGAACACCGGTTCTTCGAAGAAGTGGACGAGAAGGGCCGGGTGATTTCGAAGACCACCACCCCATTGTATCTACGCTATGTCCATCGGTTCGAGATGCAGTATCTTCTCGAACTTTGCGGCTACGAAATCGAAGCGCTCTACGGGGACTTCCAGCGTGGTCCATTCAAGCATGGCAATGAACAGGTCTGGGTGGCCCGAAGGATCTGAAAGGACTAAAGATCATGTGCCGGCATCCCATGCACGAGGCGAATCGCCGGGGCTGGGACGCCGCTGCCGCCCAGTGGCAGGCGGGAATTGACGCCAAAGTGGACTGGCGCGGGATTCCGGGCGATATCCGCATCGCCCTGGACGACGTCGAGCTGAAATACCTCGGCGACGTGTCCGGCCGGTTCATCTGCGTGCTTGGCAGCGGGGACAACCTGGTAGCCTTCGCCCTGGCCGACGCCGGAGCCCGGGTCACCTCCGTGGATATCTCGCAGGCCCAACTGGACATCGCTGCAGGAAGAGCGGAAGAACTCGGTCTATCGATCGCCTTTCACCGGGCGGACGTGACCGAGCTGGGAGGCCTTGGCGGTCCGGGCGGCCCAGGCGGTCCAGGCGATGCGAGCGGCTCGAGCGATACAAGCGGCCCAGACAGTCCAGGCGACCCGGACGAGCCGACCGAGCCGGGCGACCCGGACGACCATCCTGGCGGTGGTTTCGACATTGTCTACACAGGAGGCCACGTCGCCGTGTGGGTGTCCGACCTGAAGCGCTACTACGGAGAAGCCATTCGGATACTTAAACCAGGCGGACTGTTCATGGTCAACGAGTACCATCCCTTCCGCCGGATCTGGAAACATTCGGCCGGTCCGCTGAAGCAGGAATACCACTACTTCGACCACGGTCCTCTTGCCTACGACCGGTCCGAGGATCTTTCAGGTGATCCGGGACCGCTCCCGAGTTACGAATTCCACTGGACGGTATCGGACATGGTTCGCGCCATGCTGGATGGCGGATGCGAACTCACGGCCATGGAGGAATACGGGGACGGGCGTCAGGACTGGGAGGGCGAAGCGCCGCTGGAGAATCTGCCGGCGAACCTTCTCCTGGTGGGGCGGAAGAAACCGCTAGGCAGGGAATTTGCACGGCTCACCAGGACCTGAGCACCTTCTTCAACAGCTTGCCCCACACCCGGTCATAGGGATGGACAACGTGTACGCGTTCGTCACCTCGATAGACGGGTCGTCCCTCGTTGGCCCAGGCGAAGATTGATCCTTCCAGGTTGTAGACCTTTTCGTATCCCCTCTTCTGCAGGAAGCCGGCCATCTCCGACGACCGGTAGCCCACGGAACAGTAGAGCACGACGGGCCGATCCGGAGGAACGCCTTCAAGCACCTCAAGTGCCTCCTTCTCAGAAGCGGCAGGTACGGCTTCTTTCAAGTGGCTGACCTCGTATTCCTCCTTCTCCCGCACGTCCAGAAGCAGCGGACGCCCCATCTGCGCCTGCCCTGGCTCCTCCAGCCAGGTCTGCAGGCTGTCGGTGGAAAGCTGCGAGACCCCTGGGAACTTCGCACGGATCATCTTCAGTGTGGTCGACCAGAACACGGTATTATCCTCGGTTTCTACCTGCACGGCGACGGCGGGTACGGAGAGGGCCGCAGTGGGAATGAACGCCGTGTAGACTACGCAGACTGCGCAGACCAGGCAGGCCGTCACTCGTACGATGCTGAAGACAGCCGCATTCGACCCTGATTGCCCGACACGACGCAATTTAACGCTCCTCTTTCACGGCACGCAGGAACGCTTCGATTTCCACGTTGGATCCGAGTCTGACAAAAGCGATGTGCCGCCATTCTGGATCCTCCATGCAGGCCCGCATGCGCCGGCGCTTCCTGCCTTGCTGGGTAACGATCCACCAGATCAGCGAGTCCTCCCGGTTCCACACCTTCAGCTGGGGCCAGAACCGCTCGTAATTGGTGCCCCAGAGCAACTCTTTCGACCGCCAGCGTTTCCACGATCGGACCAGCACGCGCCAGAGCAACCGGTGCACGGGCAGGTCCAGCCAGACGACCGTCTCCACGCGCGGCCAGAACACCCGCTGGGAGAAAGCCATGTAGGAACCGGAGGCGACCCATCCTTTACCGGCCGTCGCGTCGGCGAGACGCCGGTCCAGTTCCCCGGGATCCGTATCCGCCAGGCCGACCCATCCGGCCTGCCAGTTGAGCGCGTCCAGTTCGACCAGGGGGACGTCAAGCGCGGCCGCCAGCTGGTTCGCCAGGGTGGATTTCCCGGAGCAACTGTTCCCGGTGACGTGAATCCTGCGGCCAACGGGTTTGCCTCGGTAGGTTGCGACGGCGTTTACGTCCATGGACGAACCGAAGAATGCGGATAGAAAAACGCCACTTGTTGCGGAAAGACCCCCCGCGTCATGCCGGCCTCCGGCGTCATGCCGGCCTCCGGCGTCATGCCGGCCTCCGGCGTCATGCCGGCTTTTGCCATGCCGCCGAAAGCCAGAACGGCAGGGCCGCACGGGGATTCACCTTCCAGTCCACCAGCCGCTTGTCTTTACCGGGACGATAAGACGCCCCCTCCCAGGTATTCGAATCCTCCGCGGGGCGTTCCAGGATACGACGAAGAACCAGGCCGGCATCGGCACCCGGGTTCAGCAGGTCGGCCATTGTCCAGTTGAATTCGAACGTGTCTTCTTTTTCGTCCCGAATAGGCCCTGTTTGCCAGTAAGGTTTGTCGACTTCGATGGACAGGGTCCGATCCGTCCAGGGACGCTGGAAAGGATGCACATCGTAGAAGACGTAGAAGCCTCCCGGTTTCAGTATGCGAAAGACCTCCCCGTAAACCGCGCGGAGATCCGCGATCCAGACGAAGAACCCGTTGGTCGAGCAGACCAGGTCGAACGAACTGTCCACGATCGCGTGGAGATCCGTCGCGTCCGCCCGCACGAAGTCGATCGACAGACCCAACTGATCCGCCCGCGCTGATGCGGTTTCCAACTGGCGCTCGGAAATATCGATGGAAGTGACGTGGGCCTTCATGCCCGCGAGGGCGAAGACGGCATGATTGTCCCCGCTGCCGACGACGGCGACGTCCTTCCCCTCCACGCTGCCGGCAAGGGATCCGATCAACGCGTACGCGCCACCGGCGAATCCAAGTTCGGGTTCCTCCGGACAGCGGCGCCACAGACCGTCCCGGTCCCGCATCTCGGCCCAGGATCCGGCGTTGTTGTCCCAGGATCGGCGGTTGGCATCGTGCATCTCCGCGGTCCGACGAGGTGCTGTTTCGGTCATGGCGGCCTGTTCTTGACGTCGTATATCCCGGTGTCGACACCCGGGCAAAGCGGGAACCGTCGTCGATCGGTTATCTGTCGATCTGGTATCCTTAATATAGGTAAGAATACATCGAAGTCGCAAGCGTGCCGCATACGGTGCTTGTCCAGGCGGGTCACCAGTGAAAACCGGGGTTCCCACCGGCCCGCGGGTACGAAAATAGCCTTGACAGCCGCCGCGCGATCGTGCCTTGTTAACAGGTACATAACGTTTGAGTAATCATCCGGAGCCCGTGCCACAGGGAGGCGCGGCACGGACCATACAACAACTTCCGTGGGAGGAAGTGACATGGCGAAGTACATGTACCGTACCAAGTACACGCAAGCGGGCCTGCAGGGACTGCTCAGGGAGGGTGGCACAGGCCGGCGCGCGGCCCTTTCGCATACGATCGAAGGGATGGGCGGCAGCCTGGAAGGATTCTATTACGCCATGGGAGACGACGATCTCATACTGATCGCCGAAATCCCCGATGAAGCGACCGCTACCGCGATTGCCCTCAACGTGGCCGCGGCGGGCGCGCTCGAGGTATCCACGACGGTACTGATCTCACCCGAGACGATCGACGAAGCGGTAGGCAAGAGCGTGACCTACCGGTTGCCCGGAGCTTAAGCAAGCCGGCCAAACCCGGTCGATGCATAGGCAAGCCGACCAGGCCGGTCAGCCTTGGCCAGGCCCGATCATCCGTACCCAGGCCCGATCCGTCGTGACCCTTTCCCGCAGAACCGCAGATTTAACTGTTGCCATTCTGTTTTAAGTTGTTATACTGATTAATAACCCCAGCAGTATTAGGTAATCACCTTACGTAATACATCGTTGTCCTTTGCGATGACGGCCCTTGAAACCGGACGTAAGCGGCCTGTCATATACGCTATTTTTACCGTTGTTCAAGTCTACAGAAAGAAACGCCTCCAAACCCAGCTCATCGTTACAGAAGGGAGTCGGCATGGCTAAATCTCTACGCATAATCCCTGAAAAATGCACCGGGTGCATGCAGTGCGAACTGGCATGTTCCTGGGTGCAGACCGGCATGTTTCAACCATCCCGGTCGCTGATCCGCGTGAACATTTTCGATGAGCAGGCCAGTTACGCGCCGTACACGTGTTTCCAGTGCGACGAAGCCTGGTGCATGACGGCCTGCCCCGTAAACGCCATCAGCATCGACGCGGATACCGGAGCCAAGGTCGTGGGCGATGCCAACTGCGTAGGTTGCGGGTTGTGCACCATCGCCTGTCCCTTCGGCACGGTGTTCTACAATCCCGACACACAGAAGGCCTTCAAGTGCGATCTGTGCGACGGCAATCCGGCCTGCGCGGTCGCCTGTCCGACGGGCGCCATCGAGTACACCGAGAGCGAGTCGGCCGACTGGCTGGGTGGCTGGGCCGAGAAGGTAAACGAGTCCTACCTGACATCCATCGAGGGAGGGAACGCGGCATGAGCAACGGCGGATGGACAGGCACGATCCTGCGCGTCGATCTGACCACCGGTCGGATCTCCAAAGAGTCCCTTAACATGGACTGGGCCAAGTCCTTCGTGGGCGGGCGCGGCCTCGCGGCCAGGTACCTCTACGAAGAGATGGACCCGGCGGCGGACGCGCTGGGTCCGGACAACAAGATGATTTTCGCGACCGGTCCCATGACCGGCACGAACGCCTCGACGAGTTCACGCTACATGGTGGTCACCAAGGGGGCGCTGACGAACGCCATCACCACGTCCAACTCGGGCGGCCACTGGGGACCGGAACTGAAGTTCGCCGGCTACGACATGCTGATCGTGGAAGGCCGGGCGCCGGTTCCGTCCTACATCTCCATCTGCGACGACGACGTCCGGATCTGCTCCGCCGAGCACCTGTGGGGCAAGACGGTTTGGGAGACGGATGATATCGTCAGGGAGGAGTCGGGGCAACACGACACGGTCGTTACCTGTATTGGTCCGGCGGGCGAGAACCTTGTACGATTCGCCGCCATAGTCAATGACCGGCACCGGGCCGCCGGACGATCCGGCGTCGGCGCGGTCATGGGTTCGAAGAACCTCAAAGCCATTGCCGTACGGGGTACCGGGGGCGTGCCCATCGCCGACCCGCAGAAGTTCATGTCGGCCATGTGGGAGATGAAGAGCAAGCTGGTCGAGCATCCGGTAACGGGTGAGGGTCTGGCCGCATACGGCACTGCGGTGCTGGTCAACATCATCAACGAGAGCGGCGCACTGCCGACAAACAACCACCAGGTCTCGCAGCTCGAAGGCGCGGACAACATCAGCGGGGAGACCCTGGCCGATACGCGGCTGGTGGCCAACAAGGCCTGCTTCGGCTGCACGATCGCCTGCGGCAGGGTGTCGCAGTTACCGGGCGAGGCGCAGGACAAGTTCACCGTGACCACCCGGCCCCACAACTGGAAGATCGCGGTGGAGGGACCGGAGTACGAGAACGCCTGGGCCATGGGCGCCGACTGCGGCATCAATGACCTGGACGCCCTCATCAAGGCGAACGCCATGTGCAACGAACTGGGCATGGACCCGATTTCCTTCGGGGCGACGCTCGCCGCGGCCATGGAGCTGTACGAAACCGGCGCCGTGAGCGATGAGCAGACCGGCATGCCGCTGAACTTCGGAAGCGGTGACGCGCTCGTCGCCATGACGGAAAAGGCGGCCTACCGCGAAGGCTTCGGCGATGAACTGGCCGAGGGCTCCAAGCGCATGACCGCCAAGTTCAACCGGCCCGAGTTCTTCATGGGCGTGCGCGGCCAGGAATTCCCTGCCTACGACGCCCGGGCGATCCAGGGCATGGGCCTGGGTTACGCGACCTCGAACCGGGGCGCCTGCCACCTGAAGAGCTACACGGTCGCCCCCGAGATCCTGGGGATCCCGGAAAAGATGGACCCGGCCGTTACGGAAGGCAAGGCGGAGATCACCAAGATCTTCCAGGATGCCACCTGCACCGTGGACGCGTCGGGCCTCTGCCTGTTCCTCACCTTCGGCGTGGGCCTGGATGAGATACAGCCCCAGCTCGAGGCGGTGACCGGCATCTCCTACACGGTGCCCGATCTGCTGGAAGTCGGGGAGCGCGTCTGGAACATCGAGCGCATGTGGAACCAGCGGGCGGGCTTCACGGGCAAGGACGATACGCTGCCGAAGCGACTGCTCGAAGAACCGATCCCCGATGGACCGACCAAGGGCGAAGTGAACCGCCTCGGCGAGATGCTGCCGGAATACTACGAAATCCGCGGCTGGAACGCGGAAGGCGAACCCACTCAGGAGAAACTGGCGTCGCTGGGACTGGCGTAGCGCCCGATCCGGCTTTTTGAGCCAGGGTGATCCACTGGGCGCGCTCCCGGGTCACGTGCCTGGGTCGCGGCCCCGCATCACCCGGCCTGAGCCGAGGAATGGAGTTTCTTCATGACACACGGGTGGGCCGGCCATATCCTGCGGGTGGACCTGTCGCGGGGCAAGGCGACCAAAGAGCCCCTGAGACTGGACTGGGCCGAGGAATACATCGGCGGCCGCGGACTGGCCGCCCGGTACCTCTACGAGGAGATGGATCCCTCGGTCGACGCCCTCGGTCCCGACAACAAGCTGATCATGGCCACAGGGCCGCTTACGGGCACCAACGCCTCCTGCGGTTCCCGCTACATGGTGGTCACCAAGGGACCGCTCACCGGCGCCATCACGACGTCCAATTCGGGCGGACACTGGGGCCCGGAGCTCAAGTTCGCCGGCTACGACCTGGTGATCGTGGAAGGCCGGGCGGATCGTCCGTGCTACCTCCTCGTCGACGATGACCGCGTCGAGATCCGCGACGCCGCCGGCGTGTGGGGCAAAGTGGTCTCGGAGACCGAGGACGCCATCCGAGACGAGACCGGCATGCCCGAACTGCGGGTGGCCGGCATCGGACCGGCGGGCGAGAACCTGGTGCGGTTCGCGTGCATCGTCAACGACAAGCACCGGGCGGCCGGCCGTTCCGGCGTCGGCGCCGTCATGGGTTCCAAGAACCTGAAGGCGATCGCCGTACGTGGCAACCAGGGCGTGCGGATCGCCCGTCCCCGGGATTACATGTCCGCCATCTGGTCCTACCATGAACACCTGGCGGAGAGTCCCGGCCGGCAGGGTCTCACGGAACTGGGCACGGCCCCCACGGTCGACCTGGTCAACACCTTCGGCGGCCTGCCGACACGCAATTTCACGGCCGGCCAATTCGAGGGCACCGAGGCGATCAACGGGGAAAGCATCAAGGATAACTGGTTGATCGCCAACAAGGCCTGCTTCGCCTGCAATATCGCCTGCGGCCGAGTGACCCAGGTGTCCCCCAACGCCGACAAGTACATGGTCAACATGCATCCCCGCAACTGGAAGGTCGCCGGGGAAGGACCGGAGTACGAGAACCTCTGGTCGCTGGGGGCCGACTGCGGCGTGGACGACATGGACGCCATCGTCATGGCCAACTACCTGTGCAACGACCTGGGCATGGACCCCATCTCCATGGGCGCCACGCTGGCCACGGCCATGGAGATGTACGAGCGGGGCCTGCTGAGCGATGAGCAGACGGGCATGGCGTTACGGTTCGGCGACGGAAAAGCCCTGATCGCCATGACGGAAGCCACGGGATTCCGGGAAGGCTTCGGCGACGAACTGGCCGAAGGCTCGAAGCGGATGACCGAGAAATTCGAGCATCCTGAGTACTTCATGGGCGTCAAGGGACAGGAGTTTCCGGCCTACGATCCCCGGGGATTCCAGGGCATGGGCGTGGCCTATGCCACCTGCAACCGCGGTGCCTGTCACCTGCGGGCGTGGACGCCCGGCATCGAGACCAGCGGCGAGTACGATCCCCACGGTACCGACGGGAAGTCGGTCTGGGTGGCCGAGGAGCAGAACCGGACCACGGCCCACGACGCCACGGGCATCTGCATGTTCACCACGGCGGGCGCGCCCCTGGACGACCTGATCCCGGTGCTGTCCTCGGCCACCGGCGTGGACTACACCATGGACGACTTCGTGCACATCGGCGAGCGGATCTGGAACATCGAACGGCTTTGGAATCTGAAGGCCGGTCTCACCGCGGCCGATGACACGCTGCCGAAAAGACTGATGGAAGAAGCCCACAAGGAAGGACCTTCGGCGGGGGTGACCGTCGATCTCGACGCCATGCTGCCGGACTACTACGCGGCCCGGGGCTGGACGGCGGACGGACAACCCACCAGGGAAAAACTGATGGATCTGGGCCTCGCGTGACGAAACCAAACCACGGATGACCTGTACTTCGTTTTCAGGTACTTTCTTTAGAAGGAGCGGATTATGGCGACAGAACACGTGATTATAGGCGGCGGACCGGGCGGGATGAATGCCATCGAAACGATCCGCGGTTACGACGCGGACGCGTCCATCACCCTGATCTCCGACGAGCCGGCCTATTCCCGCATGGCCCTGCCCTACTATATCTCGGGGAACATCCCGGTCGATCAGGTAAATACCGGTGACGACGACTATTTTGGCAGGCTGGGGGTGAAGACCCGCTTCGGGGTCAGCGTCTCCGAGGTGAATCCCCACGCGAGCATGCTCACGCTCAGCGACGGATCCATGGTGCCCTTCGACAACCTGCTGATCGCCACGGGATCGTCCGCTCAGAAGCTGAACATACCCGGCGCGGACGGCGACGGCGTCCATAATCTCTGGACCGTGGCCGACGCGGAGAAGACCGTGGACGCCCTGGGAAGCGATGCCGAGGTGGCCTTCATCGGGGCCGGGTTCATCGGATTCATCATCCTCAACGCGATGCACAAGCGCGGCGCTCGCCTGAAGGTGATCGAACTGGAAGGCCAGGTGCTGCCGCGTATGCTGGACGCCCAGGGCGCTTCCCTGGTGGGCTCCTGGCTCGAGTCGCAGGGCGTCGAAGTCCACACCGGCGTGAGCGTGCAGGCCATCGATCACGGCCACGACGGCGTGAAGACCCTGCAGCTTTCCGATGGGTCGTCCACCCGCGCGGACGTGGTCATCGTCGCCACGGGGATCAAGGCCAACATCGGCTTTCTCGATGGATCGGGTATCGAGACCAATGAGGGTGTCCTGGTCAATAACCGGTGCCAGACCAACGTGGCCAACGTGTATGCGGCGGGTGACGTGGCCGAAGGTCCGGACCTGTCCACCGGAAGCCAGGCGGTGCACGCCATACAGCCCACCGCCGTCGACCACGGCCGGATCGCGGGAGCGAACATGGCCGGCCAGGACGTGGAGTATCCCGGCAGCCTGCTGATGAACATCCTGGACGTGTGCGGCCTGCAGTGCGCCAGTTTCGGCGACTGGTCCGGCGAAGGCGACGTCACCGAGGTCATCAACGCCAATCGTCCGGTCTACCGAAAGCTGATCTGGGACGGCTCCACGATCACCGGCGCCATCATGCTCGGACCTGCTGACGACGTGGCCATGTTGAACGACATGGGGATGATCAAGGGACTGATCCAGGCCAAGACGGATCTCGGCGCGTGGAAGCAGCACATCCAGGCGAACCCGACGGACATCCGGCGGCCCTACGTGGCCACGAAGACCGCGGAGAAGATGCTGGCCCTTACCTCGCTCGGCAAGCCGTCCGAGCACCGGTCATACCAGCATGCGCAGGATGCCGGCAAGGACCGAAGCGCGCACCAGGTCTTCGTCGATTCTACGGGATAAGAAGGGTCAATTTCCAAACAGGAAACGCACGTTCAGTGTCAGGGACCAGTGGTTCGTGGCGCTGAACGTGTTTTTGTTTGTAAGCGAAGGATCCGTATCGAAGTGGGGATGGTACTCGTACGTCCCGATGTGTTCGACGTCGTCCACCCTCGAATAGGCCGCTTTCAGGCCGACTGCGGCACGGTCGTTCAAGCTGTAGTCGGCGCCCGCGTACACATGCCCCGCGAATACCGTATCGGATAACCTGGTATCCTGCTTGCTGTTGTAGAAGGAAAGCGGAGGATCGTAGATCGTTCCCTCTCCGGAGGGGTCGCTGTATTCGATCGAAAAGAAGATCCGGGTCAGTTCTACGAACGCAATGCCGGTTCCCACCCCCACGTAAGGCGTGATCCTGCTCGGTCCGACGGGAAGGTCGTAGTAGGCGTTCAGGGTCACCGTTCTCGTCACGAGGTCTTCAAAGAAATTCATGCTGGTAGCCTGAACAAGCCCCCGTCCGAGGAAGGAACTGGCGCCCGCCGTGCTGCCATCGAGGTAAGTGATTTCAAGCGGCGGACCCTGGTCGACCTTGTTTCTCCGTTGCGCGTACGCGACCTCGATACGGGTGCGGTCGAACACCCGACCGACGGCCGCATCGAAACCGATACCCCGGTCGGCGGATGGGTCGTAACGCCACCGGTAGCCGGGGATGTCCCGCAGAATCATATCGAAACAGGCGCTGGTGGGATAACACGTGGATTCCGTGTTCGAGCCCGACTGGTCCAGGCCGTAGGCCAGGTTGCCGCCCAACCCACCGGAAACGTACCACCCGGAAGTCCTCCGATCCTGGGCCGCCGCCTCGGTAACCGAAACGAGGATCAGGCAGATTGTCATCGAGAAAACCACAACAATTGGTTTCTGTAAACTCATAATCAATCGTTCATCCCGGGTTGTTTCCCATTAGTTTGAAGGCCGGCAGGCAGGTCGGCCGGCAACGGCAATGCTAAGGCTTCAATCCCTTTTCAACGAACAGGGATTTATACAGTTCCCTGACCCGAATGTCAATCAGGAATGATTCCTTAATCCCCTGCGGAAGGAAACTGCCTACAGGTTGAACAGGTAGGAGACTTTGGCCACGATCTGCTGGTCCCGCAGCCTTAGCGGCGTCCGTTCGTAGACCCCGAAGCTTCCGTCGGTATCGAGGTCGTCGTCACGGAACTGGTTGAAGGCCAGGAAGAAAGAGTGGCCGAAGGGCGACCGGTAGGCGAGAAGGAGGTTCATCGTTACGGTATTCGTGTGGAAGTCGTCGATCTCCCGTTGCCGGTCCGCGTTGAACTGGATGAAAGAGGAAAACGATAGGTTCGGCGTGAATGCGTAACTCATCCGGACGCTCGGTATGAGCTGGGTACGATGATCGTATTCGTCGTCCTCCAGCCCCTCACGGTTGCCCCGGTCGACGCGGCTGCGCGTGATGCCCGGTTCCAGAGCGAAACGGGGATTCGGCTTAAAGGACAGTTCGCTCGATAGACTGAGCAGATCGGCGCTGTAGAACCGACCGTACCGGACATTGCCCCGCAAGGAGACCTTCCGGCCGCTGTCGGTGAAGAGGAACATGTTCCCCTGGTTGTAGGAATAGGATCCTTCGGGGAAATGCACGCCGGCGATACGCGTCGTCTTGCTCAGCGTATCGAATCGCATGTCGTACGAAGCGGAAATCCACAGGCCCCGCTCCAGTTCCAGGAACACGTTAGGCTGGAAGGACCAGGAATCGGCATCGGAGAAGCCCGTGTCCTTTCGGGTCACGTAATTACTCCGAAAACCCCCGTTGATGCGGCGTATGCCAAACCGGCGCAGAAAGGTGTTTGCCGTTAGTCCGCCCCCAATCCGCTGCAGGCCCTCGTCCCGGACCAGTCCGGTCTGGCTGATGAAATCGTCTCCGATGTCCAGGAAGGAAACGCCGTACATCAACCAACGATTCTGCCAGCGTTGGATAGCCCGGAAGGTCCAGTCCTGGTTGCTGGTGCTCAGCGTATCCGTCCAGCTCTTGGCGAAGGTGATCTGTCCCCGGTGATTGGTCGCCCGCGAGGCCAGGTTAAGGTCGAAGCCCACCACCCGGTTGTAGTCCGATTCCGCGTATCTGGGAATGGCCATGCCGATCCGGTCGTCAAACCGTGGATTCGGTTCCTTGAAGGTGGCCAGCATGCCCACGCTCGACCGTGTTCCAAAGTCCTGCCGTACCCGCAAAGCCTGCCAGTTGGTCAGCGGTTCCGTCTTCTCCTCCCCGTCGTCGTCGTACTGGGTCTCCCGGGTCTGGACGTTCAGGAACCCCACGGTCGTGTGACCGAACTTTCCGGTAAGGCGCATCCCCAGATCGATGGGAACGGTCTGTCCGTCCGGCAACTGCCGGCCGACGCGCCGGCTGAAGAAGAGCTGGGGCGTCAGGTCACCGAAGTTACGCTGGGGCCCGCGGCGCTGCGGCCGCTCGTTCAGGGTGAAGATATCGCTGCGCTCCAGGAAGAAGGGCCGCTTTTCGGTGAACTGGAATTCGAAGCGGGAAAGGTTCACGACCTCGTCGTCCGCTTCCACCTGGGCGAAATCGGGGTTGACCGTGGCGTTCAGCGTCATCCCGGAGGTAATGCTGACCTTCAGGTCGCCGCCCATTTTCCGCTGCATGTCGTTGTCGAGGGCCGTCGCCGCGATGGGAAGGACGGGTGACGGGTCGGTTTCCGTGAACCGGGAGGACTGGGCGCCGAGTACGGTGAAGGGCGTCGCCTGCACCCGCCCGCCCGGCGTGATGTCGGACAGGGCCGTCAGCCGGCCGCCCTTGCCGAAGCGATAGAGCGCCTGGTCACCGTCCCTCAGGCTCAGTGGAACCCAGAACGATTCCTCCCGGGTGCGCTGAATGCGGCGTCCGAAGTTAATGCCCCACGTCTGATCGCGGCGTCGCGGAAACCTGAGGGTATGGAACGGGATCACGTACTCGGCCGACCATCCGTAATCATAGATCTGGCTGGCCGCGTTCCACAGCCCGTTCCAGTCACGGTCGGAGTTATTGCCTTCGGCGCTGACGAAGGAGTCGGACCGGGCGCCATTGGGGTTGGTCTGGAACTCGAAGGCTTCGCGGAAGTGATCGAGCGATGCGATGACAACGGTGACCATGTCGTTGGAAAAACTCATCCGCGTGTCCCGTTGCATGTCCGGCGCCATGATCTGCTCCGGATTCGGGTCGAAGCAGACGAATCCCACGTACAGGTTCTTGTCGTCGTACATTACCCGGACTTCGGTGGGATAAGTGGCCGGTGCGCCTTCGATCGGCTCGAGCTGGAAGAAATCGTTGGCGACGTCCGCCTGCTGCCACTCGAGTTCGTCCAGATGGCCGTCCACCTGGATGGCAGAACTTACCCGCTTAGCCTCCAGCATGAAGTCCGCGGGATCCAGGTTCCGGTAGTCGAAGGGCGACTTGGATACGGGCAGGGGAACGCTGAACGGCCGCGGGTCCGACGTCCGGTCGATCTCCTCCGTCATCGCCATTACGGATTCCGTCATGTCCGTTTCAGTCGCGGTCCGGTCATGCGGCGATTGCGCCCCGGTGATGCCTGGAAGGAACAACAGACAGGCCAAAATGAAACACGTGCCGCCGGTTTTGCGGACGGATGGGAATAATGACATTAAGTCCTCCAGCATCGGACGAAGCATTCAGGAACAACGGACATCGACGTTCACTTCCATCTTATATTCTACAATCCGGCAAGCGTAAACCTTCAAGTGACGCCCGTAGCCTGTCGGGCGGGCGGAATATAGGGACCGTTCGCGGGTTTGTCCAGAAAGACACATGTTTTTCTTTGACAACGATCGTCCCGTCGCCCGGCGATAGTGAAGTTGAAAACGCTTGACGGCATGATGTCCCGGCACAGATTGTGTGGACCATGCTGATTACCCTCGAAGAAATCGAACAGGCGAGAAGGGAACTTCCGCCGGAGGTCGTCTACACGCCCGTCCTGCGGTCGGGAGCGATTTCTGACGCGACCGGCGCGGACGTCTGGATGAAGGCGGAAAACCTGCAGGTGACCGGGTCTTACAAGACGCGCGCGGCCTATACCATCCTGAACCGCCTTACCGCGGACCAGAAGAGGAAGGGCGCCGCGATCTCATCCTCCGGTAATTTCGCGACGGCGTTCGCCTACATGGGCACGCTGCTCGGGATTCCGACGGCGATCGTGATGATGGAAAAGACCTCGCCCTACAAGGTGCGGCGCACGATGGAATACGGCGCCGAAGCGGTGCTGTGCGAAAACCACAACCAGGCAAGGTGGGACACGCTGGACCGGCTGGGCAGGGAACGGGGGATCACCGCGATCAATACGTGGGAAGACGAGAACGTCGTTCGGGGCCACGGCAGCATCGGCGCCGAAATCATGGAACAGGCTTCGGATCTTGACGCCGTGATCGTCCCCGTGAGCAGCGGGGGCCTGATCGGCGGCGTCGCCACGGCCGTGAAAACGTTGAACCCCGCGGTGAAGGTGATCGGGGTACAACCCGAAGGGTCGCAGGCGGTTTACCGGTCTTTTATGAAGAAGGAGATCTGCGAGGTGCCAGAACCGGACACGGTATGCGATTCACTCGTGGCGCCCCGCCCCGGGGACCTCACCTTCGAGCACGTAATGGCCTACGTGGACGAGATGGTCTTGGTATCGGATGAACAGGCGATCGACGCGGTGAAGTACCTGATCGGGACGACGAAACTTGTAGTCGAGCCGGGAGGCGCGGTTGGCGTCGCCGCGCTTCTGAACGGGATCGTACCTCTGGAGGGCAAGAAGGTCGTGGCGCTGCTCAGTGGCGGGAACATCATGCCCGAGCAACTCGCGGGGTATCTGGGCGCGGCCTGATCCGAGAAGTCAGGTCCGCACCCGTCAAGGGCTCAGGACGACACTTTCTGAATCCTTATGTCGCCATCGCTTGTCTTGAGCCTGATGAGATGTCCGCCGCCATTGATATCGCCAGTGGCCCTTACGGTTTTACCGTTACGACCGCCATCGTCCTGCTCGTCCAGGTTGAAATCCGAATCGATACGATATTCCTTGTCACGTCCGAACCAGGATCTCCCGATCTGGATCTCCGCTTCGAGCGAGGCTTGCAGATCCTCGGGAATGCGGATGGTCAACTCCCCACCGGACGATTGCAGCAGCCAGTCTTCTTCCAGCGCGCTTACCGTCGCCGTTAAACCGGCTTCGATGTCGCCGCCCGAGGTCTTCGCCGTCACGCCCCCGCCCGTCGCATTAACGATCGAGATATCGCCGCCCGAGGTGCCCGCCTTCAATCTTCCTTCGGCGCTGTCGATGGTGACGTCGCCACCCGAGGTATGCACGTCCACCTCGCCATCGGCGCGCTCGATCGAGATATCGCCGCCGGAAGTCTTCGCTTTCACTTCTCCCGTGGTATGGCCTATCCTGATGTCTCCGCCCGAGGTAGTCGCATCGGTGTTTCCCCCGGCTTGATCTATTTCGATATCGCCACCGGAAGTTCTCACCGTCACTTCACCGTCCGTACGGCCGATCTTGATGTCGCCGCCCGAGGTCTTGGCCGATACTTCACCGGCCGCGTCGCCGATCGTGACGTCACCGCCCGAGGTGGTCGCATCCACCGCGCCCCGTGCGTCACGAATCTCGATATCCCCGCCTGAGGTGGACACCTTCGTCTCCCTTGCACCTCCCTTTACGGTCACATCTCCACCTGACGTGTGAACCCGGATCACGGCGTCCGTAACGTTGCCAACGTTGATATCGCCGCCCGAGGTGCGGGCAAGCACGTCACCCCGCAGGTCTCCGACATCGATGTCGCCGCCCGAGGTCTTGAGGTCCAGGCTGTACGTTTCCGGCACCTTGACCTGTACATCCACCGATATTCCTTCGTTCCCGTATTTCCGATCGCGCTCTATCCGGATGTTGACGTCGTTCTCCCGTTGGGAAATATCCACCGACACTTCATCGAAGGCGTCGCGGGCGCTGGCTTCGCTGATACCCGTCCGACGTTTTTCCACCTCGACGTCCACTTCGTCGTTGGACCAGCTTTCGACACGGATCGATCCGAAGTCGGTCTCTACGGTCAACGTGCCGGCCCCATCCACCGCGTATTTCTGGTAGGTTCTTTCCACGTGACCCATACCGTCGCGCATAAACGTGACCTCCTGTGCGCTGCATGCGTATGCCGAGGCAACGAGCAGACCGACACCAACCAGGTTTAGTAATAGACGCATCATTCCTCCCAATTGTCAAAACAAACGGTATTGCCATCGCCAGCGGCTTGTTACGTAGAACCGACCCTGACTTTGCCTCCCAGGGTCTTGGCCGACACTTTGCCCGTAGCGGATTCCACGGTGATGTTTCCGCCCATGGTGTAGGCAGTCAGGTCACCTTCGGTGCGTCCGACGCGGATGCTTCCACCCATCGTCTGGGCAGACACGTCACCCTTCGCGTCACCTATTTCTATACTTCCGCCCAGGGTCTTCGCGGACACGCCCCCTTCGGTCGGGCCGATACGGATGCTTCCACCCAGGGTCCGGGCGTTCACGTCCCCTTGCGTGGCGCCTATCCGGATGCTTCCGCCTGCCGTCTTGGCCATGATCTCGCCGTCCAGGTCCGCGATTATGATACTGCCTCCTGCCGTCTCGATGTCCAGATCGTAGGTATAGGGCACCTGGACCGTCATCTCGATGGACATGCCGTTGCGTCCCAGCCATCGCGAATGGTCGACGCGGATGTGCACGTCGTTGCCCCGCTGTTCCGTGGTTACCTCCACATCTTCGAAGGCGCGGCGGGCCTCGTCTTCGGAGCCTGCCTTCCGTTGCTTTTCTACGAGGATCTCCACCTTGTCGGTGGTCGCGGTCTCGATCCGAACGGATCCGAAGTCGGCATCGATATTCAGCTCGCCGCCGGGATCGACCGTGTACGTCGCCGTGGTGCTCTCCACGAATCCCCGTTCAGTTCGCGTCATCTCGGTGTCCTGTGTGTTCTGCGCGACGGAGTTCAGATTGACAGCTATGCCTACGCAGGCGACCGCCAGTTTCCAAAACGTATTCATGGGACCCGATTCCTGGTGTGGTGTGGTTAATGTTCATCGAGCTGTCGGTTCTGCGATTAAGACTCCGGCGATGATTAAATAGTTGCGTCGCCGCTAGAGGTTTCCTTCGACCGTGCCGGGCACGGCGTTACCGTGTATGGTAATTACTTTCGATTTTGCCGCTGAGGGTCGAGGTTTCCAATTTTCCCCCCACATGGCCAGTTTTAATATTCCCCGAGGTCGAAGAGACCGTCGCGTCACCATTCACAGGTCCAATCCTGATGTTACCACTTAAGGTCTCAGCGTTCAGATCTCCTTTAACGGTATCAGTTTCAATTCTGCCTGAGGTGGAAGAGAGCGTCGCGTCACGATTCACGGGTCCGATCTTGATATGCCCACTTAAGGATTCGGCGTTCAGATCTCCCTCTACGATATCTGTTTCGATTCTGCCAGAGGTTGAAGAGAGTGTCGCGTTACCATTCACCGGTCCAATTTCGATGCTCCCACTCAGTGTTTTGGTATGTACCCTGCCTACTACGCGACTGGCTCTGATATGCCCGCTGGTCGTTTCTATGCTCAAATTACCTTCGGTTGGACCGGTCGAAACGATCCCGGAAAGCGTTTCGGCCGTCACGTCTCCTTTGATGTTTCCAGTCTCGATACTGTCACTAATCGTACTGAGGTCCAGATTGAATTCCACGGGAACCGTTACTTCGATTTCCACGCGGGTTTTTTCCTGCCAAAACCAATTCTCTGCGTTGTCGTCGATTCGGTCGACATCGATTCGTACATCGTTATCCGTCTGTTCAATTCCGACTTCGACATTACTGAATGCTTTTCGAATCTGGCCCGCATCGGTTGCCCGATATCGCTTTCTCACCAGGACATCTACTTCATTTAGGATTGAGCTTTTAATGTGAATTGCCCCCAATTCGGCATCGACCGTCAGTGTACCCCCGGGGTTGACCTCGTAATTCTGCCGAAAGGTCTCGGTATAGTCCTGCCCATCACGCTCAATACCGTTCATCTGCCCGTCGCGCTCGAATCCGAACTCCCGGGTGCTGCACGCGCTTGAAATCCAAACGCACGCACATAATACCGCGACAACTCCAGTCCGGCTCATAACCTCCTCCAATCGAGATGTTTAGAATCGAAATGGTTTGCTGCGATTCTTGAACATTAGACTGATGCGACGGGAATAATGTTTCAGGAACCCAAGTAATGGTTAACTAAGGAGAGTCTTGCTGAAGGTATAAAGAAATCCTACTCCACCCAGTGAGACACGAGGGGCTTCAGCTCACCGGGCAGGCCGTCGAAGACGTCTTTGGGGAGGGTGGGGACCAGGTTTTCCGTTATGCCGGTTTCGTCCACCAGGAGCCGGCGGTCTTCCGAACCGGGCCGCAGCACGTTCAGGTTCAACCACCAGGGCGCGTAGCGGACGACGACGGCCACGCGGGGATCCCTGGAGGAGTTGGCGGCCGTCGAATGCCAGAGCCGGCTGTCCATGACGAGGACGCTTCCCGCCTCGCCGGTCACGTTCAGCTCGTTCGGATGGGGTTGATCGGGCGGTACCCCGTTATTGCCGGTGGGATTGTTGTCCTTGCGGTGGCTGCCCGGGACGATGAGCGTGCCTCCGTTTTCGCCGGTGAAGGAGGAGAGCATCCAGATGGTGGTGAGGTGCATGACCGCGTCGGGGTACGGAGCGGGCACATGTCCCGCGTTCCGCTGGTTGAAGGGCCAGTCCGCGTGCCAGCCTCCGCGGTCGTTACCGGGTTCGTTGATGGTGGCCGTGGTGAAGGAGATGCGAAAATGGCGTCCGAGCAGCGCGCCGGCCAGGTCGAGGAGCCGCCGGTCCGCGAGCCAGGGTGCGAGCGACTGGTCGTACTTCAGAAAACCGCTCACGTGGCCGATGTTCGCGGGCGCATCGGGATTCCGGTGGCGGTTGGTGGAAGCAATGACCTGGTGGCGTACCTCGTCCAGCCTGTCCCCCGGGATGATGCCGTCCAGGACGCACCAGCCGTCGAGCCGCATGGCCTGTATCAGTCGCTCCAATGACATGCCGTTTCGTCCCTACAGGTCGTCCGTGCTCAGCGTGCCGGCCTCGTGATGGCGGCGGAATACGTCCCAGGTCTCCCGGATCCCCTCGTCCAGCGGCGTGTAGGGGATCTCGCCCACGTCCTCCTGGATGGCGCGGTCATCGAGGTCGGGCGCGATGGGCAGGTTAAGATCCAGGTGGGAAATGAGTCCCTCCGAACCCGGAACGACGCGCTCGATGGACGCGATGACTTCGTCGATGGTCACGACGTCGCCGCGAATGCTGTAGGCCCCGGCGCCACTGGAGGCGGCCTCGGCGCATCGGATGAACGTACGGGCGGTGTCGTTCACGTACTGCATGTTGTTTCGCCCGCCGTACCCTATCTCGTACGGCCGGTTCAACAGGGCGGCCTTGACCGCCTTCGTGGGGTCGGAGGTCAGTCCGAAGTCCCGGCCCGGCCCGTACACGGTCCATGGCCGCAGGCCGATGCTGGAAATGCCGTGGTCGAGGTAATACACCCGCGCGTTTGCCTCGTTGCACTGCTTGAAGACGCCGTAGTGGGTCACGGGCCGCAGTACCGCGTCGTTGCCCACCGGACCCGCATCGTAGTCGTCCTCCATGCCGTAGACGGCCGCGGAACTCGCGTAAACGACGCGCTTCACGATATCGTCGTGAGTTTTCGCTGCCTCGAAGACGTTCAGGGTGCCGATCACGTTGACCGTGGCGCCCTTGATGGGGTCGGCCCGGCACACGGGCACCTGCAGCCCGGCCAGGTGGATGATGCGGGACGCGCCCGTTTCTCCGACCACCCGGGTGAAGTGGGGCCCGTCGGCGATGTCGCCCTCGATGTACCGGACCCGGGCGATCTGATCCCAGTCCATGATCAACGCCATGCGGGCGGTGTGTTCAACCAGATCGTAGATGGCAACATCGTGTCCGTCGTCGACCAGGTTCTTCACGATCCACGAACCGATGCAACCATATCCGCCGGTGAGCAGATACTGCATGAAAACGGTCCTTTTCAGTGGGAAAACAACGGCCGAAAAACAACGGCCAAAAACCTCGTTCATGGTAGGGCGCGCAGGGGCCGGTGTCAAGGGAAACAACCGCGTTCCCGCAGCCTGTTCGCCGCCCGTCCGCTGCCCGTCTGCAGCCGTTTTAGTCCTTGATCGGACCCCGCCTCGCAGATACATTGTGCGCATCCCGGAACGACCGGAGAACGACCGGCGATCGGCCGATGAACGGCCGGTGAACGGTCGGAGAACGACCGGCGATCGGTCGGTAAATCCAGTACATTCCACTCCCTCGAGCGACCCGTCCCATGAGCGTACGCGAGCGGTCTTCCGCGCCGTCCGGAAAGCCGGATTCCCATCCTCCCGGAGCGGGTGCTCCCGCCCGGCATGGGGGCCTGACCTCTGGGATGACGCTCCGGGCCGTGGGTCTCGGACTGGCACTCTCCGCGTTCATGGCGTGGTGGGTCGTGCACTCCGCCTTCGAAGCCCACTCCTCCTACCTTTCCATAACTCACCTGCCCATGGCGGCGCTCTTTCCCTTCATGCTGGTCGTATTCGTCATAAACGGCCTGTTGAAGCGCTTCGCGCCCACGCGGATCTTCACCGCGCCCGAATTGATTATCATTTTCTTCATCGTGTTCACGGCATCGGCCATTCCGGGGTGGGCCTTTACCACCTACTGGGTCGCCGTACCTTCGATCCCCCACTACTACGCCAATGCCGAGAACAGATACGTCGAGTTGTTCTTCGAGTACCTGCCGACCTGGCTGATTATACCCGACGAGCGGCGCGCCGTGCACTGGTTCTACGAGGGTCTGCCCTCTTCGGGCGTCATCCCCTGGAGGGACTGGATCATCCCCATGAGCTGGTGGGGCACCTTCTTCCTGGCGCTCTTCTTCGCCAGCGCATCGCTCATGGTGATCCTGCGCAAACAGTGGATCGAACGGGAGCGGCTGACCTTCCCGCTGGCCCGCGTTCCCCTGCTGCTCATCGAAGAGGACGGGAGCGATTCCGTGCTGCCCCGGATCGCCCGGTCGAAGGTATTCTGGTACGGTTTCTCCATCCCCCTCTTCGTCATTCTGTGGAATATCGTCTCCTACTGGGACGTCGTGCCGCCCATCAGACTGGGCGGGGACTACCGCATTCCGATCACCCTGGCCGAGTCCTTCCCGCCGATTCAGTTCAAGATAAACTTCGCTTTCATCGCAATAGGGTTCTTCACGGACCTGAATATCCTGTTCAGTATCTGGGTGTTCTTCCTGCTGGCCACGATACAGATCGGCGTCATGAGCCGGTTCGGCATTCCGAAGACAGCCGAAATCGTGACGGCCCAGCACCTGGGCGGATTCTTCATGTACACGCTGTTCGGACTATGGATGGCGCGGCGCCACCTCTACGACGTGGTGCGGAAGGCCATCGGCCGGGGACGCGACATCGATGATTCGGGGGAATTCTTCTCGTACCGGACCGCCATGGCTGGCGTGGTGTTCGGCATCGTCTACATGTTCTTCTTCCTGATCAGCATGGGCATGTCCTTCGCCGCCGCGGCAACGCTGCTGGCCACCTGCATGCTGCTCTTTATCGGGGTCACCCGCGTGGTGGCGGAAGCGGGGCTGATCTACCTGGACCTGCCGTACAATGCCCATGAATTCACGGTTTTTTCCTTCGGATCGGCGAACCTGCACCGGGCGGACCTCACCATTCTGACCCTGTCGCAGACGTTCTCGCGGAACTGGCGCACGCTGGGCATGTGCGCCATGGCCCACGTCAACAAGGTCGGCGACGAGGTCGGCGGCGCCCGGCGTGGCATATTTCCCGTCATCGTCTCGGCCCTTCTTATGGCCGCGGTCATATCGGTCATATACACCGTCTTCCTCGGTTACGATACGACCGGGGCGGACGGGTTCAAGGACGCCTTCGGCAACGCGAAGCGAGGTTACGAGACACTCGCGTCGTGGATCAACAACCAGACGCAGTTGACCGGCGGCGAGTATGCCGGCCTCGGGATCGGCGCCTTGATCGCCTGGGTGCTGATCCTGGCCCACCACAATTTCCACTGGTGGCCGCTGCATCCCATCGGCTGGGCGGTCGCCAAGACCTGGGCTATCGGAATGATCGCCACGTCGATATTCATCGTGTGGCTCATCAAAGCTATTATCCTGAAACTGGGCGGCACGAGACTCTACCGCCAGGCACAGCCCTTCTTCATCGGCATGCTGGTGGGTTACGTGCTGGGCGTAGCGCTTTCCTACGGCGTCGATGTGATCTGGTTTCCCGCCTCGGGGCATATCGTGGAGACGTGGTAACCGTCGGCACACGACAAGTCACAGAAGACTGGCGGGATCGCGTTCGTCCGAGACGTCGATCGCGTAAGTGGCAAAACCGAAAGGAGAATTAAAATGAGTGTGGAACAGGTCATGCCCGACGAGGCGGCCAGGCTGGTCGAATCCGAGGGATACGCATACATCGACGTCCGGTCGGTTCCCGAATTCGACCAGGGCCATCCCGCGCCGGCCGTGAACATCCCCTTGCTGCACGCGGACGAGCAGACCGGGCAGATGACGCCCAACCCCGATTTCGTCCGGGTGATGAAGGCGAACTTTGAGGAGGATTCGAAGCTGGTACTGGGTTGCCGGACGGGCCAGCGCTCCAATCACGCCGCCGAATTGCTGAAGTCGATGGGATACCAGACGGTCGTCAACATGCGCTGCGGGTTCAGCGGCGAGATGACGCCCTTCGGCCAGGTGGTCAATCCGGGTTGGGAAGAGGTAGGCCTGCCGGTGAGCCATGACAGCGGTGAGGGCGTGAGTTACGCGTCGCTGGCGGCAAAAGGGTGAGTCACGCATCGCTTGCGGCTAAGTCGGAAGTGGACTGACGGGGTTGTCCGCGGGTTCCGTCTATCCCCGCAACACCTCTTCGTAGTAGGCTTCGTAATGCGGGACCACGGCCTCTTCCGCGAAGTGGTCCAACACCCGCTGCCGGGCCTGCCGGCCGACCGCCTCTCGAAAGTCGTCGTTCACAAGCAGGTCGGTGGCGTGCCGGGCCATCTGCCGGATGTCGCCCACTTCGGTGATATAGCCCGTCTCTCCGTGGCGCACGAGTTCCGGCAGGCCGCCGGCGTTGGCGCCGATCACCGGGACGCCGCAGCTCATCGCCTCCAGGGCCGACAGGCCGAAGCTCTCCTGTTCGCTGGGAAGCAGATACAGGTCGGAACAGGAGAGGATCCGGTCCACACCCTCCTGCTCTCCCATAAAGACCACGCCGTCCTGGAGCCCCAGTTCCCGGGCCAGTTCCTGCATGGGGATGCGCTCCGGACCTTCCCCCACCAGCAACAGCTTGCACTTTACTTCGCGCCGCACCTCCGCGTACATGCGGATGATGTCCCCGATGCGCTTGACCGGCCGGAAATTTGACACGTGCGCGATGACCTTCTCGTCATCGTCGACGAAATTGCTGATGTCGCAGTGGCCGTCCCCCCGGCGGAACCGTTCGACGTCCACGAAATTGGGGATCACACGGATGTCCTTTTCGATGTCGAAAAGGGACAGCGTGTCGCGCTTGAGGGACTCGGAGACCGCCGTGACCCCCTGGCTTTCCTCGATGCTGAACCGGGTGATCCGGTAGAAGGACTTGTCGCTTCCCACGAGGGTGATGTCGGTGCCGTGGAGCGTCGTGATGACCTTGACGTCCCGGTCGCTCAGCATGTGCCGCGCCAGGAAGGCGCAGGTGGCGTGGGGCACGGCGTAGTGCACGTGGAGTATGTCCAGCTCCGCCTCGGAGGCCACGTCCGCCATTTTGGCCGCGAGCGCGAGGGTGTAGGGCGGGTACTTGAACAGTGGGTAGGGCATGACCTCCACGTTGTGGAAGGAGATGTTCTGGCTGTATTCCTGCAGGCGGAAGGGGATCGAATAGCTCACGAAGTGGACCCTGTGCCCCTTCCGGGCCAGCGCCTGTCCCAGTTCGGCGGCGATGGCGCCGCTTCCTCCATAGGTGGGATAGCAGGTGATGCCGATGTTCATCTGTTGCCGCCTATGCCTCTACCTTCGCCCACGAAGTGGGCCAGGGGATCGTCGATCGAAAGGTACTCCCGGACGACGAAAGGCTCTCCGTACCGCGCGCCGATCAGCTGTCCGTAGTAACGGCTCTGGGCTTCGACCTCTTCGAGGAAACCGGGCCGGCTGATGAAGGTCTCCGGTTCGGTGGAGTCCGGGTCGTGGAACTGCGACCGGTGGGCCTTCACGGCCTCGATCTTGCGGCTGTACGTAGACGTGATGTCGACGATGAACGATGGCCGGGGTTCCTGGTAGCGGTGGTGGGTAAGGTAGAAGACCACTTTCCGGGGCCGGAAGGCCGGGTGGTCCGTCTCGAGTTTCTCCAGGCCGGCCAGAAAGGCCGCGTCCCGGGCCAGCCGGGCGGTCGCCCCGTGATCGGGATGGCGGGCGATCTCGTGGGGAACGAGGAGCATGTCGGGCTGGTACCGGCGTATGGCGTCGATGAGGGCGTCGCGGTGCGTCGGGCAGGTACCGACGTGGGCGTCCGGCAGCTCCAGGTTCATCCTTTCGGACAAGCCAAGCACTTCCGCCGCCGCCGCCGCTTCCCCTTTCCGTCCGTCGACCGTTCCCCGGGTTCCCATCTCGCCAAGGCTCATGTCGACGATACCTGTGGCATATCCCAGGTCGGCGAACCGGATCATCAGTCCGCCGCAGTGCAACTCCACGTCGTCCGGGTGCGGGGATACGGCAAGCACATCGAGTTTCATAGCGGGGTCATCCTGTGTCTGAAGTCCGTTTCGTCCGTGGCCTCGATGAGGGTATTCATGACGTCGAAACCGTGAAGGGCGACGTACTGCCAGATGTTGGCCACCCGTTCCTGGAGGTGTCCGTTGGGATACAGCAGGCGGTCCGCCCGCATGATCTGGCCGCGCATGACCCCGTCCGCCTTCTTCAGGGCGCGGAGGGTCTTTTCTTCCAGCCTGCCCAGGGCGAAGCGGGTCTTCCGCTCCGAAGCCTCGACGATCCGGCTCAGTCCGGGATCTATGGACGTCACGTGTCCCTTCAGGTTTCTGTAGTGGGCTTCCACGTCGCCCCGTGCGGCCCGGAGACCCTCGGTGACCGGTACCGGCATCTCTTCCCGGAGTTTCCGGTCGACCACGGATTCGATGCCGTGGACGAAATGGGAGATCGCGAGGCCGTGTTTCTCCAGGACCCGGGCGGTCCTCGCGCCCACCAGCGTATGGGACGCACGGGGATAGACCACTGGGAAGGGCAGGCCGAACTGCCGGTAGACCCCGCCGAGCTGGCCGTAGTAGGCGATTTCCGCCGGACCGCCGATATAGGTCAGCGTCGGAAACAGCGTGTCCTGCACCAGGGGCCGGGTGATGACGTTGTGCGTGAACCGACCGGGCGTATCCTTAAGCATTCCTAGCAGTTCCTCGCCGGTAAAGGAGAGGCTTTCGTCCCGGCTGCTGAACCGCCCTTCCTCGTAGCGCAGGGCGTTGCGCTGCCCGTCCCGGTACAGAAACAGGTTCACCGCGTCCGGGGACCGGGAGACCTGGGGATGAAACCCGGCGTCCTCCAGATCGCGGGACGCCTCCAGGACCGAACGCGTGGTCGCGAGCGGCGCGCGGATTTCCCGCTCGAACACGGGGCGCATAAGGGGTTTCAGCGCCGGGTCGGTGGGGTCGACGAGAACCAGGCCCTGTTCCCGGAACAGCAGCGTCATGAGCCGCGCGAAGGCATCGGACAGCGAAGTCTCGGCGGTGCAGTGCCGCCGAAGCGCCTCGATGGCGGACGGACGGTACTCCGAGTCGGGCAGGGCCTCGGCGAACTGCCCGAGCAGCGTTTCGATACCGGGTCCGAGCAGGCGGTCGCTCGCGGACCGGCGGTCGTTGGGGTCGTCGGGGCTCAGCTCGAACCTGAGGGCGTCCCCGTCCGTCCGGCAGACGTGGACATGGTTGATTTCGGCGTAGTCATGGTCGTCGGCGGCCATCCAGAAGACGGGCACGGCCCGCACGCCGGTTTCCTCCGAGACCCGCCTCGCCAGCTTGACCGCCGTTACGGCCTTGTAGATGGTGAACAGCGGTCCGGTCAACAGGCCCGTCTGCTGTCCGGTGGAAACGACGAAGGTATCGTCCCCGGCGAGGGAACGGGCGTTGGCGATGACCGTCTCGTCCGCCCCGAACCGGTCGTTCTGGACCTCGAGGATCCCGGCAAGCGCCTTGCGCGGCGGCGGCACGGCGCGAGATCTGACGGCCTCGATCATGCGCGGCCATACCTCCGGATCGCGTGGATCGTGGGTGTAGAAAGGCCGCAACGACTCGAAGTCTTCGAGAAAGGTATGCAGCAGGTGGTTCGGCAACACCTGGCGGTAATCCACTGCATGAGTGTTCATGAAACCGGCCTTGTTCGGCGCTTTTCCATGATGAGCAGGTAGGCGGGCAGGGCGACCAGGGCCGTCGCCAGCGTGGCGATCTCTCCCACGTTGGCCATGATCCCGAAGGAATGCAGGCCCCGGTTGGACGTCAGCATGAGCGAGGTGTACCCGATCAGCGTCGTGGACGAACACATGACCAGAGCCGAGCCCGTATGCTGTACCATATTACGTATGGAACCCCGTCCGTCAAGGCGGTAGCGTTGATACAGGTTCACGCTGTAGTCCACCCCGATGCCCAGCGTTGTGGGGATGACGATGAAGTTGAAGAAGTTCACCTTGATGTCGAAGACGGCGATGACCCCGCCCATCACCAGCATGCCGCCCAGCAGGGAGGCCAGGATCACCACCGACGCATGGATGCTCCGGAATGCCAGAACGAGGAGCGTGATCACGCCCACGAAGCAGGCGATCGTGGCGATGGGTCCGTCGCGGTCCACGGCCTTAAGCATGTCGGCGAAGACCACGGCCTCTCCGGAAGAATAGATGACTTCATCGTCCGGCAGGCGGTTGGAACGGACGACCTCCGCGAACCGGATCAGGTTCCGGCCGTTCCAGAGCCCGGCGTCCGACCGCGGGTAGACGTAGATCAGGCGGCCCACCGTCCCGTCCCGCTCCTCGTAGGGCCGCGTGAGCGCTTCCGGCAGGTCGTCCACGGTGATCCCGTCCAGGCTCAGGTTGTCGCGGAAATCGTTGATCTTCGCGAGCTGGTCGGGCGGTATCCCGAGTTCGTCGGGCGGATTCGTGTCGAGCATGTACTCGATGTCCCAGAGGACGTCGATCTTGTCTTCCTGGTCCTCCGGCAGCAGGTCGTAAATAGTCCGTACCCGGTCGATGGTCGGATTGGGAACTTCCTTTTCGGCCTCTTTCTTGTCCAGCACGGCCCGGCGTATGCCCGGCACCTGGTCCAGGCGGTCCGCCAGGATGACGGCCGGCGACTGCGATATGCCGAAGAGGGCGTTGACGCGGTGGTTGAGGATCCGCTCGTAGGTGTCGCCCCGCGGCTCGTTGCGGAGTTTCGAGAAGTCGTACTCGAAGGAGTTCGGTAGCCACCACACCAGCATGGCGGCGCCCAGCACGACCAGGGAGAAACTCGTGCCCACCACGGCCCGCGGTTTCTTCTGCACCAGGTTGGCGAGGCGGCTCATCGACCTGCCCCGGGAGACCTTCCGGGTCCAGGTCTTCCGCCCGAACGCGGTACGGTCCCAGAGCATCAGCAGCGCCGGCAGGATGGAGAAAGTCGAAAGCCAGCACAGCAGCATGCCCAGGCCGCCGATGAACCCGAAATGATTGAAGCCCCGGAAATCGGTGATCATGAGGGTACCGTAGGCCAGGCCGGTGGACGCCGCCGAGGTGACCGTCGCCGTGAGCGTGTTCCGGAAGGCGATCTGCACGCCGTCCCGTGCGTTCTCTCCCCGCAGCCGCTCTTCCTTGTATCGGGACATCAGGATCAGGCCGTAGTTGATGCCGTTCCCGATGATGATGGCGCCCAGGAAGGCGGTCTGCATGTTCAGGTAGCCGATGCGGAAGTAGGTCAGGCAGAACGTCCAGAGGATGCCGACGACCACGACCAGCGTGATGTTGATGACCGGGACGATGGTGCGGAAGTAGAGGAATATGGCCAGGGCGACCAGGGACAGCGTGACGCCGGCCGACGTGAAGATCTCCCGGTTAACGGACTCGTACTGGTCCAGGATCAGGCGGTACTTGCCGGTGAGCCCGACTTTCAGCGACGGGTGGTAGGACGTGGGTTCGAGGCCTTCCGCGATGGCCAGGACCCGTTCGCAAAGGTCCCGCGAGAAGGACACGCCGGTCGACGATCCGAAGGGTTTCAGGACCATGACGAGAAACCGCCCCTGCTCGTCGTGTCCCGTGAAATAGCCGTCCACCCACTTGTCCAGCTTCTCCGACGCCTCTTTCTCGTACTTCTCCTCCAGGTCGCTCACGGTGAACGGTTCGTCATCCGTCTCCAGGCCGAGGTCTTCCTCGGAAACGAAAAGGGGATTCTGTTCCAGTTTCGTCTTCAGTATCTGCCGGCTCAGCCGGCTCTGGATCTCTTCCAGGTCTTCCAGGTCGGCGTACAGGTACTTGTGGTCTTCGTAGAACCGCTTTTCGTCGTCCACCCGGTACTCGATGTAGCGGACATATCCTTCAGGGAGATCGGACCGGAGCCTGCCGGCGAGGTCGTCGGCGTACCGCTGGGCGGCCGCCAGGTCTTCCGTTTCTATGACGACGGTCAGGTTGCCGATGCCACCGACGCGCTCCGTGAGCCGGTGTATGTCGTCGACGCTCCGGTAGCCTTCGGGGAGCAGTTCGACGAAGTCGGTTTTAAGCTGAAGCCTGGAGGCGAAATGGACGGAAATCGAGGCGGAAAGCAGCGCGAACAGCAGGACCTTTACCGGATGGCGGCAGATGAAGGCGATGTAACTGTTCAGGAAGCGGTCTAGGGCGGCTCTGGTCTCGGCCTTCACGGTGCATTCCTCGTGTGAATCGCGCACATCCAAGGTATGGAAATATCCCGGTAAACCACTGGGGTGTCAACCACTAAAACGGCGAATGCAACGGGGCTGAAGGGCTTCGGCGAAAGGCGTTTTTCTTTGACTTATCCCGCGCCCGACCTTACATATGCTGGACCCGTTTTTTTAATACAAACCATTGCTAAAAAAAGCGAAAGCCGTACTCCGCCCACTACATATTCCGCCCACTCCATGGCCTCAGTACAGCAAAGTGTTTCCGCCTCGGCTGTCCGTGCGACCGCGACCCGGATCATTACGCCGCGATCCATTCTCCTGGGCCTGACGAGCGTCGTACTGATTTCCCTCATCGTCCCCTATTTCCAGTACACCATGGCCTCGTCCCAGCTGGGCGCGGATCATCTCCACATCGGCGCGCTGTTTCTGGCCTTCGCGTACCTGGTCGTATTCAACGTGGTGCTGGCCAGGTGGAAGAAGGACTGGGCCCTAACGCCCCACGAGTTCGTCATCCCCCTGGCCATGGGCATGGCGGCATCGGGGCTGACGACCAACGGCATGGGCGCCCCGTTCATCTCCACGCTGATGGCCCCCTACCTGCTTGCGACGCCCGAGAACCAGTGGGCCGAGTACTTCTACCCGTACCTGAAGCCCTGGGCGACCGTCACGAACCAGGGCAACGCCCTCACGTGGCTGGTAGACGGCATCCCGCCCGGCGCGTCCATTCCCTGGAGCGTGTGGGGCATTCCGTTGTTCTGGTGGCTGACCTTCATCGTACCGATCATCTTCATGGGCCTGTGTCTCGTGGTCATCCTCAGGCGGCAGTGGGTCGAACACGAGAAGCTCGTCTTTCCCATGATGCAGATCCCCCTCGCCTTCACCCGCGGCATGGAATCTCCGAGCCGTGTCCCGGCCTTTCTCTCGGAGAAGCGTTTCTGGATCGGCTTTTCCATCCCGTTCTGCGTGATGATGTACAACATCGTCGGGTTCTTCACCCCGGTCGTGCCCCAGTTCCCCTATTTCGGGTCGGCGCCGCCCATCGTATTCGGCGAGGGGTTCCCCCCGCTGGAAATCAACTTCCGCCCGGCCATCCTGGGCATTTCCTATTTCGTCAACCTGGACGTCCTCGCCGGTTTCTGGGTGTTCTACATGATCGGGATCATCCAGGTGGGCATCGCTCACCGGATCGGGTACGACATCCCGGGACGGGACAACTACACGTCGATCCACCCCATGCTGGACTGGCAGAACATGGGCGCGTTCATCCTGTTCGTGGGATGGGGGCTCTGGCGAGCGCGGTTTCACATCCGCGCCGTGTGCTCCCAGGCCTTCGGCCGCAGGTCGGACCTGGACGACTCGCAGGAAATGCTGCCCTATCGGGTCGCAGTCTTCGGATTCATCGGGGGTTTCGTCTACGGGGTGGTCTGGCTGAACCAGCTGGGCATGAGCGTGCCCATCGCCGTGTTCCTCCTCGCCGGCGTATTCGTCATTTATATCGGCGTGTCCCGCATCATCGCCGAGGCCGGGCTGCCCTATGTGCGTTCGCCCATGATCGCCCAGGTGCTCGTGTTCTATTCGGTCGGGTCGGCCAACCTTTCCATGTCCACTATGACGGCCATGGCCCAGACGTACGGACCCGTCAGCGAGATCAAGTCGACCTTCATGCCCGCCTTCATGCAGGCGGCCAAACTGTCCGAGATCGGTACACGCTGGCAACGCGGCCTGGGCTGGTCGATCCTGGCCGCCGCGGTGATCGGCGTGGTGATCTCGCTGGTCTGGACGATCTATATGGGGTTCGACCAGGGCACGCGCCAGTTCACCAACGGCTGGTGGTTCGGCCGGATCGGTTCGACCATCCCCTACAATGAAACGCTCACCAAGATCCGGGACCCCTTCGGTCCGGACACGTCGCGGCTGATGTTCTTCCTGGTGGGCGGTGCGCTCATGTTTCTGCTCATGACACTGAGGGCCCGGCTGCCGGGCTGGCCGCTGCATCCCCTCGGATTCTTCCTTTCATACTCCTGGCCCGCCCGGGCGATCGTCTCGTCCATGTTCGTGTGCTGGGTCATCAAGAGCATCATGATGTGGGTCGGCGGCATCGAACTGTACCGGAAGGGACAGCCCTTCTTCCTGGGCCTGATCTTCGGCGTGGTCACCGGTGTGATTATCTCCATGTTCGTCGACTACGTGTGGTTCCCCCACGCGGGCCATCATATCTACGGGATAGACTAGCGTGTATTCGCGCATATTCGGTTACTTTTTCCTCGCCGTGGGCGTCCTGTTGTTTCTCGCCGTGGCCGTCGCCGGCCCGGCCTGGGTGACGGAGCACGTGATCCTGAGGATCGTCTCCCTTCCCGAGGACGTGCCGCCCAGACCCCTCGAGGAGGCGCCGGTGTCCTGGGAAGAGGTCTCCGAAATCGTTACCCGGGAACACGTGGAGGCCCATGTCCGGGCGATGAGCGAAAACCCGTCCCGCGTCGTCGGCTATCCGGGCAACCGGGCGGCCATGGAATACGTGGTCGATGCCTTCCATGCCGGAGGCCTGTCCGACGTAGCCGTCGACACCTTCACGGTATCCTCTCCCGTCGACCACGGATTCACGCTGACCGTGCACGACTCCGTCGAGACCGAGATACCGGTGTACCAGTTCTGGCCCAACCTGGTCCGGCTGAATTCCTTCCCCGACGGGATCCGGGGGGCCCTGCACTACGGCAGGCGGGGCGAATTCCAGGCCTTCAACGGGAAGGAGATCGAGGGGAGCATCGTCCTGGTCGATTTCGACGGGCGCGACCAGTACCTCAACGCGCGGATGCTCGGTGCCCAGGCCGTGCTGTTCCACGACAGCGGCCCCGGTTCCGTGACCAACAACCAGGCCCAGCGAAAGATCCTGGACGTGCCCGCCGACGTGCCGCGCTTCTGGGTCCCGGACCCGCATGCCGCCGAGGTCCTGGCGGCCGCGCGGTCCGGCGAGGTCGAAGTGACGATCCGGGGACGCATGTCATGGGAACGGGCGGAGACCTGGAACGTCATGGGGTGGATACCGGGCAAGGACGAGCCGCTGCCCGGAGGCGACGGCACGGAGAAGTGGAAAGACCGGATCGTCGTGCTGTCAACGTTCTACGACGCCATGTCGGTCGTACCCGGACTGGCGCCGGGCGCCGAGAGCGCGGGGGGCGTCGCCGCCATGCTGGAGCTGATAAACGTGCTCCGGGCCCATCCGCCGGGATACACGGTGCTGTTCCTGGCCACGTCCGCCCATTTCCACGGGCTGCAGGGCGTGAACGACTTCCTGGACCGTCACCAGAGGAAAGACGAGTTCTTCCTGGAACGGATCCCCGAAGCGGACCGGATCCCCTTCGACCTGTTCCTGGGCCTGGACCTCACCAGCAGGGCGGACCAGGTCGGCCTGTTCAGCTACGGCGATTTCATCTTCTTCACCTCGAATCTGGAGATTCTGTACGAACCCTATGCGGACCGGTACCTGAATTACGCGCGCAAGGCCGGGGTCCACGACGAAGCGGACAGCCGGACGGCCTACCTCAACACGCTGACGCACCCGCTCCGGTCGCAGGAAAGCTTCATGCCCGCCGGTCCCGCCTTCGACCACGAGATGGTCACGCTCGCCGGGCTCAACGGCATGACCTTCGCCACGGTAAACGACAACCGGCTCCTCATCGATACCCCGAAGGACCGGATCGAGTACGTCGATTTCTCCAACCTGGTCCGGCAGATCCGGACGCTGGGCACCCTGCTTCCCGCCATGCTGTCCGATCCCGAGGCCTTCGACGTGGACGAGTCGATACGGCTCAAGGACGAGGGCCGCGATATCGAGGGCCGGGTCCTCGAATTCGACCGCACCGTCGATTTCTTCAAGCCCAATACCCCGGTTTCCGACGCCCTGGTCGTCTACGAGCCGGGATACCAGAGCCACAGCGGCGTGCGGGGGTTCATGGTTACCCACGCCGACTCGCTGGGGTATTTCCGGCACTCCATGGTCCGGTTCCCCCGGGGACCGACGGAACTGCGCAGCTACGGCCTGGGCGCCGACGGCCGGATCGTGTACGCCCCGGACCTGGGTGAAGAAGGCAACGCCACCTTTCCTCTCGCGGTGCCGAATGCTGCAAAGGTGAACAATACCATACAGGTCCTCTTCCCCTGCGAGGAGATCAACCTCTTCGATATCGTGGACCCCGGCGTCTTCGTCGCCCTCGACAACCTGACCGTACTCGGCCGGGACAACAGTCCGTTGCGCAAGTACGGCGCAGCCTTCGTGGAAGACCAGAGTTTCTTCGGCAACTGGATGACCAACGCCGCAGTGGTCTTCGCCAGGCCCGAGGACCGGGTCAAGATGTTCATGAGCTCAGGGCCCCGGGGCGTCAAGTATCTGCTGACCAACACGCCCGAATCGTGGCTCGACGAACCGCCGGAGAGTATCTCGGACGACGCCATGGCCCTGGCCCAGGGACGGGGATTCACGGCGGACCACGGCCTGATCCTCTACCCCTTCTACCAGAGCGCCCTGGACCTGTGGTCGCTCAACCGGGCCCGCCTGATGAAACTGGAGGACCACGGCGTGACCAACGCCCGGGCCGCCGAACTCCACGAGGAAAGCACCGAGGCGCTTCGGGCCGCCCGGGAAGCCCTGGAGAATCGCCGCTACGACGCCTTCGCCGCACAGTCGCGGGAGGCTTGGGGCTACGAGGCGCGGGCCTATCCCGACGTGCGGTACGCCGCGGACGACACGGTGGACGGCATCGTGTTCTACTTCATGCTGCTGGTCCCTTTTTGTTTCTTCCTCGAACGGCTTTTCTTCGGTTTCACGGACATTCGGAAGCGGCTGGCCTCGGTGGGCGTGATCTTCGCGGCGGTCTTCATGCTGCTGCAGAACGTGCACCCCGCCTTCCAACTCAGCCTGACGCCGTACATGGTCTTTCTCGCCTTCCTCATACTGGCCATGGCGCTGATCATCATCACCATGATCGTGACCCGGTTCGACACCGAGATGAAGAACCTGACCCGGTCTGCAGCCGGACTCCACGAGGCGGACATCGGCCGGCTGAGCGCCACGGCCGTGGCCATATCCCTGGGGATATCGAACCTGCGCAAGCGGAAGATGCGCACGGCGCTGACCGCGGTCACGCTGACCCTGCTGACCTTCACCGTGTTGTCCTTCACTTCCTTCCGGACCGGCATCCAGTTCTATACACTGGACCGCGAGAACACCCCGCCGTACGACGGCGTCCTCATGCGCAGCCTGTCGTGGCACTCCCTGCCCACCTCCTTCCTGCCCTACGTGGAGAATGCCTTCGAAGACCAGGCGGACGTGGTGCCCCGGTCCTGGTACGAGCCGGAGGACATGACCAGTCCCTATATCGATCTGCGCGTTCCGGGCAAAGGGACCGCCACCACGGTACAGTCCGTCCTGGGACTGCACGCCGACGAACCGGCCGTCACCGGCCTGGACCGCTACCTGGTGACGGGCGGACGGTGGTTCGCCCCGGACGAAAGGACGGTCTGCCTGCTGCCCACGGAACTGGCCGAGCGGTTGAACGTGGGGCCGGAGGACGTGGGTACGGCGGAGGTGGAGATCCTCGGGGGACGCTATACCGTGATCGGACTGCTCGATTCCGATGGATTCGACGCCTACCGGGACATGGACGACGAGAGCATCATGCCCGCCAGTTTCTCCATGACCCGGACCCTGACCGAAATGGACATCGAAGTGTTCATGTCCACTATCCAGGCCTCCGAGCACCTGCCGTCCCGCAACGTGCTGGTCCTGCCCTATCGGCAGACGCTCGACCTGAACGGGTCCACACGGTCCGTGGCGATCGCGGGGTTCGCCGACGGCGATCAGCTACGCGATTCCGTGGAGGCCTTCATGTCGCGGGTCCTCCTGGCCGTGTTCGTCGGCATGGAAGACGAAGTAAGGGTTTACAGCTCCCTGGGCGCCACTTCGGTCTCGGGCCTGGCCAACCTGATCATCCTGGTGCTCATCGCAGCGTTCCTGGTGTTGAACACCATGATGGGCGCCGTGTTCGAACGGTTCCGGGAAATCGGCGTGTACAGCGCGGTGGGCCTGGCGCCGAATCATGTCGCCGCCCTGTTCATCGCCGAAGCCGCCGTATTCGCGACCCTCGGGGCCGTCTTCGGTTACCTGGCAGGCCAGATCATTACCATGGGGCTCTCGCAGTGGGACCTGCTGGGCGGCATGTCGCTCAACTATTCCTCCCTGTCGACCGTATACGCCACGATGGTCGTCATGGCCATCGTCTTCCTGTCCACCCTCTACCCGGCTAAGAAGGCCGCGGACATGACGGTAGAGGACGTGACACGGCGCTGGTCGCCCCCGCCGCCCGATGACGACGACTGGTGCTTCGAGTTCCCGTTCACGGTGACCGTCCCCGAAGCGTTGCCGCTGTCGGGTTACCTCAACCACATCTTCCAGACGCACGAGGACAGTTCGGCGGAGGACTTCGTCGCCGAGGGGACCTCGCTCGACGCGATACAGGGGGATACCTTCGATACGTATCACGTGGCGTCCACCGTCTGGCTGGCGCCGTACGACCTCGCCATCAGCCAGGACGTGCGGCTTGAACTGGAGCCCGTGCTCCACGAGAGACTGTACCGCATCCTGATCGTGATCCACCGCCGCAGCGGAGACCTGGCGCAGTGGCAGACGATCAACCGGCGGTTCTTTTCCGTTTTGAGGAAGCGGTTTCTCGTGTGGCGGACCCTCGCCGAGCCCATAAAGGCGCGGTACCGGGATATCAAGGCTTTCGATCGCCACACGGCCCTGTAGCCGGCGGAGAGGAGCGGCGATGTACGATTTGATCATCAAAGGCGGCCACGTCATCGATCCGGAGAACGGCATCAGCGGAAGCCGGGACGTCGCCGTCGACGGCGGCCTGATCGCGGCGGTGGAGCACGACATCCCGGCGGAACACGGCCGGAAGGTCGCCCGCGTCCACGGCCATTACGTCACGCCAGGGCTGCTCGACATCCACATGCACGCCTACGGCGGTTACCGGGGGTGGGTGTTCCCCGACGCCCACGTGCTCCCCAACGGGGTGACCACTGTGCTGGATACGGGAGGCGCCGGCTGGAGGAAATTCGAAGACTTCAAGGACACGGTCATCGCGGATTCCACAACCCGGGTCCTGGCCCTGATCAATATCGTGGGCGCCGGCATGGAAGGCGCCGTGGAGCAGGACGTTTCGGAGATGGACCCGGTTCCCTGCGGGGACATGATCAGCCGGTACCCGGAGCACGTCGTAGGGTCCAAGACCGCCCATTTCGGCGGTCCGGGCTGGGAGGCGGTGGACGGCGCCGTCGAGGCAGCCCGGCGAAGCGGCACCATCGCCATGATCGATTTCGCGCCGAAGCCGACCCGGAGCTACCGGGACCTGCTGCTGAAGAAGCTGAGCCCCGGCGACATCCATACGCACCTCTACGCGCAGCACATCCCCCTGCTGGACGAACACGGACGGGTGAACGACTACGTCCGGGAAGCCCGGGACAAGGGCATCCTCTTCGACCTGGGCCACGGCGGCGGCAGCTTCTGGTTCCGCATCGCCGTGCCGGCCATCGAGCAGGGGTTCCTGCCGGATACCATCAGCACGGACCTCCACAAGTACAGCGCCCTGATGCCAAACGCTAGCATGAACACGACCATGTCGAAATGCCTGAACATGGGGATGACCCTGGAGGACGTGATCATGCGCTCCACGCGAAACCCCGCACGCGCCATCCGGCGCCCCGAACTGGGCACGCTGAGCATCGGCGCGGAGGCGGACGTCGCCGTGCTGGAGCTGGAATACGGAGAGTTCGGTTTCGTGGACTCGGGCCATGCGCGCATGCGCGGCGACCGGCGGCTGAGGTGCCTGCTGACGGTGCGGGCCGGTGAGGTGGTCTGGGACCTGAACGGCCTGACGCGTCCGGACTGGGACAAGGCGGGGAAGTACATCAGGACCGAGTAGGCGGATGGGCGAAGGCGGAAGGGTGGCGTAAGTAAATGAGCGAGGAAACAGGGATCCGGGCAAGCGGAAGCACGAACGGATAGGGACTGGGATAGCGAATGAGTGACACCAGCCGGGAACAGCGGGAACAGAGGGAACGGGACGAGAAGGCCGCCGGACAGGACGCGACTTCCAACGGACAGGACGACCGGTGGCAAATCGTGCCGGACAGCCTGCCCTACGAGGACGGGTTCAGCAGCAGGATTATCTGGGCCGCCTTCTTCGTTGGGCTGGTCATGCTCCCGGGGGCGATCTACCTGGAACTGGTGACCGGAAAGAGTTTCGCGGGCGCCGCGGAGTGGGTCACCATCATCATGTTCATCGAGATCGGGAAGCGCCTGTTCATCAAGCTGAAACCCCAGGAAGCCATCATACTCTACTGGCTTGCCGCCGGTCTGGCGGCGACGGGCCTGGGCGCCAGCGGCATGGCGGCCGGATCATCGGTTCACGGCGCGCCTTTCGCCAAGATGATCTGGTTCCAGTATCTGATCCAGTCCCCCCAGGCCGACGGGCTGGCCCAGCTTCTACCCCAGTGGGTATCGCCGCCCCGGGGTTCCGATTCCCTGATCACCCGGACCCTCTTCTCCATGGAGTGGATGGAACCCATCCTGCTGGCCATCCTCGTGTCCATTCTCGGCCTGGTCAACGCCCTTTCGCTGGGATACGTGCTCTTCCGCATCACGGCGGACACCGAGCGCCTGCCCTTCCCCCTGGCGCCCGTACAGGCGGCCGGCGCCACCGCGCTGGCGGAATCGTCGGCGGGCGAGGAGACCTGGCGATGGCGCCTGTTTACCGTCGGCGCCATGATCGGCCTGGGCTGGGGCATACTTTACGTGGTCGTCCCGACAGTATCGGGCGTGGTGCTGACCAAGGGCGTCGAGGTCTTCCCCATTCCCTTCGCGGACTTCACGCCGCGGGTCCGGGACGTGCTGCCCGCGTCGCCCATCGGCATCGGCACGGACATGGCCACGCTCCTGGTGGGTTTCGTCCTGCCCTTCTGGATCGTGGTCGGCACCTTCATCAGTTCTTTCGTCGTCACTTTCATCGCCAATCCGGCCCTCTACCACTTTGGCCTGCTACACAGCTGGGCGCCGGGGATGAGCACCATCCCCACGTCCATCAACAACACCATCGATTTCTGGCTGAGTTTCTCCTCCATCGGCACTTCCCTGGTCATCGGCCTGATCGGTCTGGTCGCCTTCGCCCGCGCCCTGAGGCGAGACCCGGACGGCGCATCCGGAGTCCAGGGACCCCGCCGGCCGCCGCCGGAACGGGGCGATTTCAGGCTGCCCATCCCCATCGCGCTCTGGGCGTTGTCGACCCTGTGCTTCATCGCTCTGGTCTACTACCTCGAACCCACGTTCCCGGTATGGATCTCCGTGGTGTTCGGGTTCTTGTGGACGCCCTTCTTCTCCTACATCGGCGCCCGCATGATCGGCCTCACGGGCTCGCCCTACGGATCGTCCTTCCCCTACGCGAGGGAGGGGTCCTTCTACCTGTCGGGCTACAAGGGCGTGGCCATCTGGTTCGCGCCGGTTCCGCTCTTCGATCACAGCGGCGTGGTCGCGACCTTCCGGCAGCTGGAACTCACCCGAACGCGATTTCCAAGCCTGGTCAAACTGTATATATTGAGCCTGTTGCTGCTTATCGTGTTCAGTTTCCTGTTCTATGCCCTGATCTGGAAACTGGCGCCCATACCGTCCGCGGCCTATCCCTTCGTCGAGAAGATGTGGCCGCTGCAGGCGACGATGGAGACGATCTGGATCAAGTCGACCCTGCCGGGCGGATCGGATGTGATCGGGCAACTCATCAAGTGGGAGTACATCGGCGCCGGGATGGGGTTCACGGTGGCCCTTTACGGGGTCCTGAGCCTGCTCAAGGCGCCGCCGCTGTTGTTCTACGGCCTGGTGGCCGGACTGGGTACGGGGGCCTGGATACACTACACGCTGCCCACGTTCATCGGAGCGATGCTGGGCCGGTTCTATTTCGGGCGGCGGTACGGAGAAAAAAGGTGGCGCGCCTACGCGCCCGTGATCCTGGCCGGATACGGGTGCGGACTGGGACTGATCGGCATGGCCGCCGTCTCCCTGGTGCTGATCGCCAAGTCCACGTCCCAGATCCTGTTCTGAGGTCCCGGACCTCGTTCTGACGTCCCGGATTCTGTTCGGATTAACTCTGATTCGTATCCGAAAGGTACCTGTAGTTTATGCCCGATGATTTTCGCGTAGCCCTGGTCGCCGACCTGCGGGGTTCCGACGGCGGGGTCGTGTTCGACAATTTCGGCGTCGACCTGCTGGACGAAGCCGGGGTCTTTCATGCCTTCCTGGAAGAGGACCGGTCGCCCGTAACCCCGGATCAGCTCGAGGATTTCGACGCGGTGATCTCCATGGGCCAGCCCTACACGCAAGACTCCTTTGCCGGGGTTGAGCGCGTGGCGCTTATCGCCCGGACGGGCGTGGGCTACGACATGATCGATATGGACGCCGCGACGGAGGCGGACGTCATGGTGACGATCACGCCGGAGGCCACGCGCAAGCCCGTGGCCAGCGCCACGATGGCCCTGTTGCTCGGTCTCTGCCATCGGGTGACGATCAAGGACGCCATCGTACGGAACGACGACTGGGATATCCGGTTCGATCACATGGGATGTGAGATCCGGGGCCGCGTGGTCGGCCTGATCGGCATGGGCATGATCGGGTGCGAGGTGGCGCGCATGCTGGCGCCCTTCGAACCATCGGAGATCCTCGTTTCCGATCCAGCTGTGACCGCGGAAGAGGCCTCTCAACTGGGCGTAACGCTGGTGGACCGGGAGACCCTGCTCAGGCGCAGCACATTCGTCACCATCCACTGTCCGTTGAACGAACACACCCGGTACCTGATCGGTTCAAGGGAGCTGCGCATGATGCGGGAGGACGCCTATCTGGTCAACACGGCGCGCGGTGCCATCGTAGACCAGAAGGCACTGGACCAGGCGTTGCAGGAAGGCTGGATAGCTGGCGCGGCCATCGACGTTTTCGAGCAGGAACCACCAGACGCCGACGATCCCCTGCTTTCCCTGCCGAACGTCATCCTGGCGCCTCACGCTTCGTGCTGGACCTACGAGCTGTTTCGGGATATCGGACACGACTGCATGAAGGCGGCCCTGGCCGTTTCCAGGGGTGAAGAGCCTCCCTACGTGGTCAACCGGGCGGTGCTCGAGCGTCCGGGAATGAAGAAGAAACTGGAGCGATTCAGGACACAGAACGCAGGTTAGACCAGGAAAGGAAGATAATGCCCGTAATTACCCCCGAGAAACTGCATCGAATCGGCTGCGAAGTGATGGAGGCGGCCGGCTGTACGGCGGACGACGCCTGCAGCGTCGTAGACCACCTCGTGGATTCCAACCTCTTCGGCCATGATTCCCACGGCGCCATCCGGATCCCGGAATACGTCAAGGCCATCAAGGACGAGGGTCGCTTCAAGGCCCGGGCGGACGTGCGGATCCTGAGGGAGAGCCCGTGCACGGCCGTTGTGGACAACGGCGGCGCGCTCGGCCAGGTGGGCGGTACCGTCGCCATGCAACTGGCCATGAAGAAAGCCCGAGAACACGGTACGGCCACGGTTTCGCTCAGGCGTACCAGCCACGTGGGACGCGTGGGCGCCTATCCGCTCATGGCTGCCCGGGAGGGCCTGATCGGACTGGCCTTCGTCAACGCGGGCCGGTTCGGACGCCAGATCCCGCCCTTCGGCGGTATCGACGGGCGCATCAGCACCAACCCCATCGCTTTCTCCGCGCCTCGCCGGGACGACGATCCTGTCATGGTGGACCTGACCACTTCGGTCGTCGCGGAAGGCAAGGTGCGGGTCGCCGCGAACAAGGGCGTGCGGGTTCCCGAGGGCTGGTTGATCGACCACGAAGGGAATCCCACCACGGACCCAACCGTGATCAAGGGCCCGCCGCCCAACGGCGCCATCCTGCCCATGGGCGGCATCGTCGCCCACAAGGGCTACAGCCTGGGGCTGCTCGTGGAGATCCTGGGCGGCACGCTGAGCGGACAGGGATGCGCGCAGGGCGAGCAGACCGTATCGAGCAACGGGGTGCTCTTCACCGTCTACGATATTTCGTTCTTTACGGACCTGGACTGGTACTACGAGGAAGTCGAGGGGTTGATCCGCCACGTGAAAGCCAGCCGGACGGCACCCGGATTCGACGAGATACTCATACCGGGCGAACCGGAGTTCAGGCTGGCGGCGAAGCGCCGGGAGGAAGGCATCAGCATCGACGACACCACCTGGCAGCAGATGAAGGAAGCCGGGACGCGGGTCGGTCTGAATCCCGATGAATGGTAAGCCCGCTGAAATGAAAAAGGGACAGGAGCATAACTACCCCGGTCCCTTTAGAGATGTTCTTACAGGATAGCGGCGGAAACTACTTGGCGGCGAAACTGCCCTTGAGCCGGTGGGTTCCCCACGAAACGGACAGCCTTCCCTTCCCATCCGAATCCTTGAGCTCCACGGTGAGCCGCTCCACCGATTCGTCGCCCGTGCTGTAACTCAGCGGTACTTCCAGCACGTCGTTCTCCCGGCTGGCGCCCGGTGCGCCCCAGATCCCCACCTCACTGTTGAAGATGAGCGACCACGAATCGCCTTCCACGTGCTTGATCCATGCGCTGTAGGATCCCTTGGCCAGGGTCTGGTCTCCGAACATTAGATCGGCGTCAGAAGCAAAAGTGGTGGACTTGTTGCTGCCGAAGCGCCATACGAATCCTGCCGGCGCCATGGCGAGCATGTCCCTGCCCTTCATTTCGGGACGGCCGTAGTCGATGGATACCTTGCCGCCCGACAACGCGACTTCCGCCATGCCCCGGCCGGGATCCATGCCTTCACCGCCGGCTGGCATGGTTGTCTGGGCATCGGCGGTCCCGCCGCCCAGGGAAGTAAGGGCCATGGCAAGGACCAGGCCGCCGATCATACGGGTAATGCGTAGCATAAAAACCTCCTGAAAACGGTACTTGTTCCGACATCCTTTGAAGCAGGTCGTACGGGCCAAAAAATGAAAAGAATCAACGTTGCTGTCAACGGATTTGCATCGACCCGACGTTGCCCGGGAAACGGACCAGGGCAAAGTCGACACGCATGCCGCGACCAGCCTCGGGAGACGGTAGGCCGGCGGTGTATTTCCCTTGATTTCTGGTTCTTCCCGGTCGATTTTAGCCCGTGGGGCTCTACGTTCAACAACCCCTTCCTGCTGCGACGATTCTATATACGTCCGATAACTGTAATTCTTCAATTTAAAGGAGCTACTGGGATGACCCGTGTAGACGATGCCGTATTGAACGGTCTGGCCGGATTCGACTCGGCCACGGTTTACAACGCCGTGGAGAAAGTGCAGGGCGTTTCGAATGACGATTACACCGGACCGGAGATTCAGTACCTGACGCCTGAATTCGGCGCCGTGATCGGGTACGCCGTGACTTCCGAGGTCACCCCGCTGGACGCCACACCGGCCAATATGAGCTGGTCCGACTACTACGACGTGCTGAACGAGACACCGGGTCCCATGATCGCGGTAATGAAGGACGTCGACACCCGTCCGAAGCGCGCCGCCCTCTTCGGCGACGGCATGGCGCATATCCACAGGAAGCTCGGCGTAGTCGGCGCCGTGGTCGAAGGCTGTGTCCGTGATCTCGAGGGCATCCGGGCAGCGGGTCTGCCTATATGGGGCCTCGGTACGGTATCCGGCCACGGCCCCTTCAACGTGCGGGCCGTAGGCCGGCCGCTTGTGGCCGGACAGTTGCTTGTGCAGACCGGCGACCTGTTGCTCGCCGACGTGGACGGCGTGGTGAAGATCCCGCTCGACATCGCGGAAGACACCCTGAGAAAGGCGAATGAGACCAGGACCTGGGAACGGTCCCACTTCGACATGATCAACAGTCCCGAATTCACCTACGAAAAATGGAAGAACCGGGAATCGCAGGCGTAAGCCGCCTATTGGACCAGATCGTGAAATCACCAACGGGCACCGAGCTGAATTGCAGAAACTGGCTCATCGAAGCGGCCTACCGCATGATCCAGAACAACCTGGATCCGCAGGTCGCCTTCGATCCCGAAAACCTCGTCGTATACGGCGGCAGGGGCAAGGCCGCCCGGAACCGGGAAGCCCTTGAAGCCATCCTGAACGCATTGCGGAACCTGGAACCCGACGAGACCCTCATGGTGCAGTCGGGCAAGCCGGTGGCTGTGTTTCGCACGCACGAGGACGCGCCGCGCGTCCTGATCGCCAACTCGAACATGGTGCCGGCCTGGGCGACGCAGGAGAATTTCGACGCCTGGGAGCGCGAGGGACTGACGATGTACGGCCAGATGACGGCCGGCAGCTGGATCTACATCGGCACGCAGGGCATCCTGCAGGGTACTTACGAGACCTTCGGCGCGCTCGCTCGTAAACACGGTTGGGGCAGCCTGTCGGGAAAGCTCGTGGTTACGGCCGGCCTGGGCGAGATGGGCGGTGCCCAGGCGTTGGCCATCACCATGAACGGCGGCGTGGGCCTGCTGGTGGAGGTGGATCCGTGGCGCGCGCGCCGTCGCCTGGAGCTTCGCCAGGTGGACACCGTGGCGGAGAACCTCGACCTCGCGTTGAGTTGGGTGGACGAGACCCTGGCCGCGGGCGAAGCCCGGTCGATCGCCCTGATCGGAAACGCCGCCGAGGTCCTTCCCGAACTGTTTGGTCGGGGTATCGTGCCTGACGTGGTCACGGACCAGACCGCGGCCCACGATCCCCTCTACGGATACATTCCCGCCGGGCTGTCGCCTGAAGAAGCGCGCCGGTTGCGCGAGCGCGATCCGGACGCCTACCAGGAGCGTTCCCTCGCTTCCATGACCGTCCATGTCCAGGCCATGCTCGCGTGGCAGCGGAAGGGGGCCGTGGTCTTCGACTACGGCAACAACCTGCGGCAGCGGGCCTATGACAACGGGGTGGAGCAGGCCTTCGACTATCCCGGTTTCGTCCCGGCCTACATCCGTCCCCTGTTCTGCGAAGGCAAGGGTCCCTTCCGCTGGGTCGCCCTCTCGGGAGATCCCGAGGACATCTACCGGACGGACCAGGCCATTCTCGAGCTGTTTCCGGAGGACGATCACCTGTTCCGCTGGATCACCATGGCCCGGCGGCACGTGGAATTCCAGGGGCTTCCGGCCCGAATCTGCTGGCTGGGATACGGAGAAAGAGCCCGGGCGGGACTGAGATTCAACGAGCTGGTCGCTTCGGGCGAGGTCACCGCGCCCATCGTCATCGGTCGCGACCACCTGGACAGCGGTTCCGTTGCCAGCCCGAACCGCGAGACCGAGGCCATGAAGGATGGGTCGGACGCCATCGCGGACTGGCCCGTACTGAACGCGTTGATCAACACGGCGAGCGGCGCGACCTGGGTGAGCTACCACCACGGCGGCGGCGTGGGCATCGGATACAGCCTCCACGCCGGGCAGGTCATCGTCGCCGACGGCACGCCCGAGGCAGCCGCGCGCCTGGAGCGCGTGCTCACCAACGACCCGGGGATGGGCGTGGCCCGGCACGTGGACGCCGGCTACGAAGAAGCGCTGGCCGTGGCGAGATCCCGCGGCGTCAAGATCCCCATGATGGACTGAACCTCAAAAGCAGTGATCGAATATGGCTGGTTCACGGAAACCCCCGGTCCATACGGACCCCCTGGCCCTCACCGGCCACGATCTCACCATAGACGACGTGGTCGCCGTCTCGCGGGGCCGAACCGTCGCCATACACCCCGATGCCCTTCCCCGCATGGAACGGTCCCGGGAGGTCGTGGACCGGCTGGTCTCGGAAGGACGGATCGCCTACGGCATCACCACGGGGTTCGGCCGGTTCAAGGACAAGCTGATCTCGGCCGGCCAGGTCGCCGAACTGCAGTTGAACCTGATCAGGAGCCACGCGGCCGGAACCGGTCCGGAACTGGACGAGGAGACCGTGCGGGCCATGCTGGTCATCCGGGCAAATACGCTCGCCATGGGCTATTCGGGCATTCGGACCGAAGTCGTGCAACTGATGGCGGACATGCTGAACGCGGGCGTGCATCCCTGCATACCCGGACGGGGATCCCTCGGTGCGAGCGGAGACCTGGCGACCCTGGCCCACATGTCCCTGGTGCTCATCGGCGAAGGAGAGGCCGTGTGCAGGTCCCGTCGGCTCGACGGCGCATCCGCGCTGCGGGAGGCCGGCCTCCGGCCCGTAACCCTGGGTGCCAAGGAAGGCCTGGCGCTGACGAACGGCACCACGCTCATGGCCGGACTCGGCGCTTTGCTGGTCCACCGGGCGACCCATCTCGCCCTTACGGCGGACATCGCCGCCGCCATGACCCTGGAGGCGCTGGCAGGCACCGACCGCGCCTACGACGCGCGGGTGCACGCCATACGGCCCCACCCCCGGCAGATCGCCTGCGCGGGCTTCCTGCGGGACATCCTGAACGGCAGCCGGCTGCTGCGTTCCGACAATCCGGGCAACGTCCAGGATCCCTATACCCTGCGCTGCGTCCCCCAGGTACACGGCACGGTCCGGGACACGATCGACTACGCCCGGTGGGTGGTGGGCATCGAACTGAACGCGGCGAACGACAATCCGCTGGTCTTCGCCAGCGACGATCCCGCCGACGCGGAAGTCATCAGCGCGGGCAATTTCCACGGCGAACCCATCGCCGTCGCCATGGACAGCATGAAACTGGCACTCGCGGACATGGGCAACATGAGCGAGCGGCGTGCGGCCCGGCTCGTGGATGCCGATTCCAACGAGGGCATTTTGCCCATGTTCCTCACGGACCACGGCGGACTGGAAAGCGGCCTGATGCTCGCCCAGTACACGGCGGCGGCCCTGGCGTCGGAGAACAAGGTGCTTGCCCACCCGGCCAGCGCCGACTCCATTCCGAGCGGCGCAAACACGGAAGATCACGTAAGCATGGGCGCGGCGTCGGTGCACCACACGCTTCAGGTGGTGGAGAACGTGGAGACCATCGTCGCCATCGAATTGATCGCCGCGGCCCAGGCCATCGATTTCAGATGCAGGGAACCCGGGATCACCCCGGAAGCGCTGGGCGCCGGTACCGGCCTGGCATACCGGTTGATTCGCCGGCACGTCCCCTTCCTCGACCGCGACGTCCCGCTCTCTCCACTTTTTGAGACCATACGAGAACTCGTCGCGCGGGGCGATGTGACCGCCGCGGTCGGAGAGAAGGTGGAGATTCCCGGACCGACGCTGGATTGATCCTTTCATCCCCACGGGTCGAACACGTCCCGGCAAGAACGTAAAATTCGATTTGACGTTCGCCGCCGGATCATAGATGAGTAAAATGGAAACCGTAGATCTGTACCTCCACAATGCGGAGCAGGTCGTGACCTGCGCGTCCCGTGGACCGAAGCGCGTCCCGGCCATGGCGGAGGCCGGTGTGATCGAGCGCGGCGCCGTGGCGGTTAAAGACGGGCGTATCCTGGCGGTCGGGCCGGCCGCACAACTGGACGGAACACTCGCGGCCGAACGCGTGATCGACTGCACCGGCCGGTCCATCTGCCCCGGCTTCGTGGACGCCCATACCCACACGGTCTTCGGCGGAGACCGGGCGGCGGAATTCGAGCTGCGGATCAAGGGCGCTTCGTACCTGGAAATCATGGCGGCCGGCGGCGGTATCGTCAGTACCGTCCGGCATACGCGGTCGGCATCCGTGGACGAGCTCGCGCGCTCCGCCACTGCACGCCTCGACGAAATGCTGGCGCTGGGCACCACGACCGTGGAGATCAAGACCGGTTATGGCCTGAGCGCTTCCGACGAACTGAAGATGCTCCAGGTCATCGAAGGGCTCGACCGCGACCATCCCTGCGACATCGTACCCACGTTCCTGGGAGCGCACGCGGTGCCTCCAGAATTCGACGGGAATGCCGAAGCTTACACGCGGTGCGTCATCGACGAGATCCTGCCCGAAGCGGCAGCCTGGCATTCATCGTCCCGGTTCGCGGCACGCGGCGTTCCCATGTACGTCGACGTGTTCTGCGAAGACCACGCCTTCGATCTCGACCAGTCCCGCCGCGTGCTGGAGGCCGGGATCGAGGCCGGTTTCAAGGCTAAATTACACGTGGACCAGTTCAATAGTTTCGGTGGCGTTTCCATGGCCCTGGAACTCGGCGCCGCTTCGGTAGATCATCTCGACGTGACGGGCCATGGTGAAATCGAGATGCTCGGGGGATCCGATACCATCGCCGTACCGCTTCCGGCTGTCAACTTCAACCTGGGCATGACGGACTATGCCGACGCCCGGGCGATGATGGACGCGGGCGCCGCCGTGGCCCTCGCCACCGACCTGAACCCCGGTTCCGCGCCCTGTCTATCCATGCCCGCGGTCATGGCCATCGCCTGCAGGTACCTGCGACTCACTCCGGCGGAAGTGCTGAACGCGTCCACCATCAACGCGGCCCACGCGATCGGGGAGGGCGAGGAGGCGGGCTCCATCGAAGTCGGCAAGCGGGCCGATATCCTCGTGCTGAAGGCGGGAGATTACCGGCATATTCCCTATTTCTTCGGTGGAAATCCGGTGCAGACCGTGATAAAGCGGGGGCGGGTAATGAGCCTATGAACCCAGGGAACGATGCGCCTGCGATTCGTTTCGAAGCCGGCCGCTGGATCATACCTGGCCTGGCCACGGCCCACTCCCACGCCTTCCAGCGCGCCCTCCGCGGGCGGACCCAGCGGCGCACGACACGGGCCGGGACCTTCCGGGGCTGGCGGGACGAGATGTACCGGCTGGTCCAGGGGATCGGACCGGACGACCTGTACGCGATTTCCCGTTTCGCCTATACCGAACTGGCGATGTCCGGAGTCACGGCCGTCGGGGAGTTCCACTACGTGCATCACGGCCCCGGTGGGCGTCCTTACGAGGTACGCACCGAACTGGCGGACGCCGTGGTTCGCGCGGCCCTGGACGTCGGCATCCGTATCTGCCTGATCCGAACGGCCTACCTGCGAGCCGGTTACCGGCAGTCCGCGGTACCCGCGCAGGAGCGATTCATCGACCCGTCGATCGATCTCGTGATGCAAGACCTCGATGACCTGCGAACGCGTTACGCAGACGATCCTCACGTGGCCGTGGCCGTGGCCGCGGCCGTTCATAGTGTTCGGGCGGTGCCGATACCCGGGATTCGGACGCTGGCCGCGTACGCGGACGAGCACGATATTCCCTTCCACATGCACGTCAGCGAACAACGCGGCGAGCTGGAGGAATGCAGGGCGGAGCACGGGACGACGCCCGTGGCGCTGCTTTCCAATGAAGGCGTGTTGTCCCCGCGCTTCGTGGCCGTGCATGCCACGCATCTGGAGGACCCGGAAGTCTCCGCACTGGGCGAAAACCACTCTTTCGTGTGTATTTGCCGTACCACGGAAAGGGATCTCGGCGACGGACTCCCGCCCACGTCCGGACTACTTGACGCCGGCGCGCGCCTCTGTGTCGGCGTGGACAGCCACGCCTGCGAGAACGCCTTCGAAGAAGCGAGGGCCGTGGAACTCGACGAACGGTCCCGCCTGGAGAGGCGACACGCCACGGCGGAGGGACGGGATCTGCTGGACGCGGCTACGAGACAGGGCTACGCGGCCTGTGGATTGGAACCACAGTGGCAGGAGGATCGAGTCCATCTGGATGGGAACGATCCGTCCATCGCCGCCATCGACCTGGATTGTGCACCTGACGCGATCTTCTTCGGCGCCACGCCCAGGGCGGTAGAATCAGTCGTCGTTGCGGGGCGGCAGATCATAGCCGAGGGCTGTCACGCCCAATACGACGAGACATTGGCGCTGTACCGCAAGTCACTGAAAAAACTGCAGTTGATTTGAATCAGAAGGAGGTTTTAATGGCATCGATCAAGTATGACTACGCGGAGATGATCTGGAACGAGGTCAGAGACGCCGCGGCCCAGGACCGGGTCGCCCTGCTGCCGGTGGCGACCTACGAGGACCACGGACCCCATCTGCCGGTAGACGTCGACGTGGTCCTGGCGACGGAGATCTGCCGGCGCGCCGCAGCCCGCATCCCGGAAGAGGTCGTCCTCGCCCCGCCGGTGACCCACGGCTACAGTCCCCATCACATGGATTTCCACGGGACGATCACCATTCGGTGGGACACCTTCATCAACTACGTCCGGGACGTATGCTGCAGTCTGGCCTATCACGGTTTCAAGCGCATCCTGATCATCAACGGCCACGGGAGCAACACCTCACCCCTCGACCTGGCCGCCCGCCTGTCCGTGATCGATTTCGAAGGACGTATCCTGTGCGCCAGTGCAAACCACTGGGGACTGAGGCTGGCGAGGGAGACGGGTAATGCGCTCCGTGATTCGGACTACGGCGGGACGTCCCACGGCGGGGAATACGAGACGTCCCTCTACCTCGTCCTGAAACCCGACCTGGTCGAGATGGGCAAAGCCGTGGACAACAGGAGCCCGCTGCCCGACAGTTTCAAGACGGATCTCCTGTCCGGCGGCCATCCCGAGGCTTCCGACGCCCGCCTGGTACCCTACTGGAGTTCGATTTCACCCAGTGGGGTCATGGGGGACGCCACCAAGGCGACGAAAGAGAAGGGCGAGAAGTTCCTGGAGGCCGCCATAAACGGCGTGATCGAACTGATCCGGGAGTTGCGCAAGACGCCCATACTGGCGAGGCGCGTCCAGCACGGGGATGTGCCGGATACGAAGTGGAAGATGACCTAGGGGATTGCGAGCGACAACCCCCACTCAGCCCCGCGATGGCTCGCTCATGGTTTCCCGGGCCTGGCGGCTCAGTTCCGGCAGGTGATCGTCATTGGCCATGACCTGCTCGAGGTGACGCAATCGATCGGGGGAAGCGGTTCGCAGCATTGCCGGACCGTACGCTTCGTCCAGCCAGAAGCGGGATGCGCCGCTGATGTAGTCGCGCAGTTCCGGGATGAGATGCTCGGGATAGCGCTGGCACAGGTTCATGGTGAACATCCGCCGGCGTCCACCGCCGCCGAACGAGGCGTGCTTGGTATTGTGGTTGAAGCAAACGATGTCACCTGGACGGGTCTCCAGCGCCATGGCCGGCACATCCCGTGGATCCGTATCCCACAGAGACGAACTCTCTCCGACGTTTTTCTGCAATGCGTTCCCATAAACGTCATCCCGCTTGTGACTGCCGGGAATGACCCGCAGGCAGCCGGTGTCCCGCGTCAACGTATCCAGGTAGAAGGCGATCTTGATATGCAGGATTTCGGGATGCCATCCATCGGAGTGCCACCTCGTATCGCCGGCATAGTAGTTACCGTCGCTGCCCATGTAATTGAAATCGTCGCCCAGGAGACTGGTCGCTATCCCCCGGATCCGTTCGTCGTCCAGCAGCGAGGATAACCGGTCATGCTGGTCGATGAACGGTACGATGCAGGAGCGTTCCTTGCCGTCATGAGGCTGCCCGTGGTGCCCGCCTCCGCGTTCTGTCCAGACCTCCTCGAAGTCGTTGATGATGTCGTCGATGCGATCATCCAGCAGACCCGGGAATCCCAGGTATCCGAACGTATCGAAGAAGGCGAGTTGCTGCGCAGTAAGATAACTCATGACCTTATCCTCCTTGACCGGACAAGCCGGCTTTACCCGGCAAACCAGCATGTCGCGGGGTCATCGATCGAGACGTTCAGCGGTCCGCGAGCGTCAGTGTCACAAAACATGATCCTTCTCCGTCTACGGATTGGGAGGAGAGGTGCAGATGAGTACGACCAGGGTTTCGGTACCGGTGTTTTCTATACCGTGCAGACACCAGGGCGGAAGATAGACGAAGTCGCCCTTTTTCACGTCACGTTTATAATTCGCGAAGGTCATTTCCCCCGATCCCTCGAGGATGACATAGGTCTCTTCGGTGGGATGCGAACCTGGTTCAAGAATGACATGGGGCGGCACGTAAAACAACACCAGCCCCATGTTCTCCGCGGGGGCGTTGGGATTCACCGGATGCACCACTCTGACCCCCAGCCCGTTGCATCCCGGATAGACGACCGGCACACCGTCCTGGGCGTTGACGATCATGGGATCCGGTGGCGTCTCCGGTTTGGGAATGTCGGGGATTTTGGCCTGGTCTTCACTGGTGTATCCTTTGAATTCGGTGATCTTCGCCATGTGATGAGCGCTCCTATGCTTTTGCAGCTGGGGCGATTTTTGTGTTAACCGTCACGTCTCGACGTGTATTCGAAATCGAACTCCAGTGTATCGCCCAGAGGCACGTAGCCGATTTTCTGATAGATGTGGTTGGAGGCCGGGTTCGACAGGTCGGTATGCAGGTTACAGAAACTGTACCGGCCCGCAAGCAGTTTCTTCGTCAACGCGTAGACGCACGAAGTCGCGTATCCCCGGTTTCGTAACGCGGCAGGAGTGTAAACCATTGTGACGTTCGTACCGTTTTTCATGGCCCGCGACTGCCTGGCGATCGACACCGGTCGATCGTCCTCCCAGATGTACAGATTTCTCTCCGCGATGTACTTTTCAGCGTTGCGTTCCGCCTTCCCCGGTCCGGCATCCTCCCCGACCGCTTCCCGCGTGAACGCCGCGACCCACTGCGCCATCAGGCGTTGGTCCGCCATTTCGGCCGGCCTCAGCCTGCCCGGGGCGAGCGGCACGTCGATCACGCTTCGAGCCTCGAATACCCGCAGCCGTTTTCGCGGTATCGCTGAACACCCGGGGAAAGTCCTTATCCACTGACTGGAAAAGTTCCGGGCTTCAGCCTCCGGTCCCACTACGCCCGGCACCCGTACCTTCCCACTTTGCAGGTGCCGAACAAGCCGGTACATGGCACCATCGATTTCCGTGTCGTGTATGCTCAGGACGAGTCTGTAGGGCGGCGACCTGACCGCTACACCCACCGGATCGCCGCTTTCCAGAATGCTCAGGAGCAGCGGCGGATCGTCTCCGTAGTAGTACGGATCAACGGCCAGCGTGTACGCCAGGCCCAGGGGCAGGTTGTTCTCGCTCTCGCGTTTTTCCAGGTAGGAACCGGACAGCGCCAGAAGTTCACGGGCGTGACCATGTTGCACGATGTCGTACATGACGCGGCCTCAGGACAACTCGTACCGGATCCACCACCAGTAGTTGCCGATATGCACCATGAGGTTTTTCGACAGGGGCTCGAATATGCGCCTCAGTTCGTCTTCCGTTGGATCATTCTCGACCATGACGAATTCCGAACCATCGGACAACTGTCTTGTCGTGAACTGGTCCGCGTGACCTTCGGCCCTGAAGAGCCTGCTCACGGCATCGGGACTCGTCGGCCTGGACGACCGCATGAACACGACAGATCGCTCCTCGAGCCGTGCGTGGAAGCCATGCAGAAACTCCGCATGCCTCGAAGAAGGACAGGTGTGCAGAAACCCCGCCGCGAAACCACCGTCAAAACGCTCGCCTGGCGCGATGGATCCAAGGTCGAAGGCGTCGCCGACCAGGTAGTTTACGTTGGGCGGGTTGTCGTTTCCCGCGGCCAGGTTCAGCATGTTGGGAGCGATCTCTACCCCCGTGACAGACACCGCGGTTTCTGCGATTTCCCGGGTCGCAGTTCCCGTGCCGCTCGCTACCTCGAGCACTCTCCGGCCCCGCATGGCCTCCTGCGATTCCCGGACCATCCTGGCCTGTTCGGGGGGCAGATCAGGCGCGGGCCCCCGGGGGATCTTGTGCGGCATGTCGCCGTGGACCTGGCGCAGGTTGTAATACTCGATGGTCGCCCGATGCAGGTTCTCCGGTTGCAGATTGTCCGGATCCGGCACTGGCCCGCGACCGTGCAAATCCGGCGCTGGTCGACGGTCGCGCGTTTTCCCGCTCATTGGCGCACCGTTCCCGTGACGGCGAGGTAGAGCTTTCCGTCGTATTGCACGGTGAAATCCATTTCGCAGGTATCGGACATCCGGTCGAAATCGGCCCCGTCGAAGTACCGCTTGTAGATCTCGAATTTCCGCCCGTCATTGAGGGTACGTACCGTGGTGCCTTCCTTGGGCCGGGATCCGCGGAACCGCGTCCAGTTGGAGTCCAGGATGAGCACGCGGCCGCCCGGATTCAGTGCGTTTCGCAGCCCCTTTAGAAAAAGGTATATCTGGCTGTCCGTGACGTGGCTGAGAAAGAACCCCACCAGTACGGAATCGAAGGACCGGTCTTCCAGCGTCACCTCGAGGGCGTCGGTCTTCATGAATTGGGTGATCGGCTCGACGCCATGGGCGCGCGCCTTCTCCCTTCCCTCCCCGAGCATGTTCTCCGACTGGTCCACGAGCGTGATCGCCGAACAGTTTGCCGCGTAAAACTGTAGCCAGTAGCCCGTTCCGCAGGGGATATCCAGGACGCTGCCGCGACAGTGTTCCCGAACGAGATTCCCCAGGGACCGGGCCTCTTTCTTGTACAGCTCCGGATCCGTAACCGTACCGGGCGGCCGGCCCAGCGTGTAGATTTCGTCAAACTCGGCCGCCCGTTCGTTGTAATACTCGTTCATGCTTTGCCGCAGGCGTGGGTCCATGGATGCATCACTTTTAAGGTCGAAGCTACAGGTTGTTGTGTGATGTCTTGAATGTCCTGGGAATCCAATGTGTAAAACTGTTTATTACGCAGTCAAGGATGCATTCCCTACGCAAGCACCGATCCGAAGCCAGGATGCTGGATTGAGGATGCCGGAAGCCCCGAGAATCAAAGGAGTTTTGTCATGAGATCGGAAAACAATGCAATCGACCTTCCCACGGGACGCCGGAATACCATGGAACGGCGGCATTTCCTGAAAACCGCGGGCGTGACGGCCGGACTGGCCACGTTCCTCGGCCCCGATTCCTTCCGGGGCGTCGAGGCCGCGGTTAGTGAAATCGCGGATCTCACGCCGCAAGAGGCCGCCCGTGACGAAGGGCTCTGGCGCGAAGTCAAGCGGGCATTCACCGTGGACCGCAGCCTGATCAACCTGGATAACGGCTATGCCTGCCCTACGCCCCGCGTCGTCACCGAAGCGTTCATTCGATACATATGGGAACAGGAACAGAACCCGTACGGGGTGTTCGTTGACATGGCCAGGGACCGCATGAGTACCGTGAAGAAGTCCGTGGCACGGCAGTTCGGGAGCAGCCCCGATGAAATCGCCCTCGTACGCAACACCACAGAAGCGCTCAAGACGGTCCTGTACGGCATCCCGCTGAACCGGGGTGACGAAGTCCTCACGACGACCCATGACTATCCTTCCCTGGTGCGGGTCGTTCGGGATCGGGAGAAGAAGGAAGGGATCAAACTGGTCGAGGTGCCCGTACCGTATCCCGCCGGGTCTCTGAAAGACCTGGTCAAGGTCATCGAAGATGGCATTACATCGAGGACCCGCGTGATCATGGTGTCCCACATCACGTACACCACCGGACAGGTGTTTCCGATCCGGCAGATCTGCGACCTGGCCCATCGGCACGGGATCGAAGTCGTCGTGGACGGCGCCCATGCCGTCGCCCAACTGGATTTCAAGGTCTCGGACCTGGATTGCGACTATTACGGAGCGAGCCTGCACAAATGGCTCAGCGCGCCGAAAGGGACCGGCTTGCTGTACATGAAGCGCGAGCACGTCGAGAAGATCGAGCCGCTGTACGGCCCGACCATGAGTCTCAGATTCAACCCCCTGACGAGCATGCAGAAATTCGAATCCGTCGGTACCCAACCTCTACCGCCGTTCCTCGCCATCGGCGAGGCCGTCGCTTTTCACAACGCCATCGGACCGAAGCGCAAGGAAGAACGGCTTCGGTACCTGAAGAATTACTGGGCGGAACGGCTTCAAAGCCATCCCCGGATACGGCTATACACCCCGACGACCCCCGAAATGAGTTGCTGTATTGCGGGGGTCGGTATCGAAGGGGCCGATCCGACCGGTATTCGGGACTACCTTTGGAATGAACATCAGATTCGGACATCCCGGGGCCGGTACGACCGAGAGGACACCGGTCGAACGTGGGTTCGTATCACGCCGAATCTGTACACCACGCTGTCTGAGCTTGATTACTTCGGCGACGTGATGGAAGAGGTGGCGGACAACGGCCTGCCGGATCCGTACAGCGAGTACACGTTCGATCCGAGTATAATGCGCAGGTAGGATCTCCTCTGAGAGGCGGCAGTCCGTCACCCGATGTTTGAAGTGGCTTAAGGTGCCCCAGGGCATTGCTCACGGTCGCAAAAATACCTTGCAACGGGGTAATCCCGGTCTTATCATTTTGAATCATTATAACAGTTTCCAAGACGAAAATAATCGGTACATTTCCCATACCAGAAATTTGTACTGCGATTCCCGGTATAGTCAAGGTACCGGCCCGGATTCGGTTGCCGGACGGCCGTGAGATGCACGAACAGGAACCTTCACGGCTCAATTGATGACGAGGAAGCGTATGAGTGGGCGTGACGGTAAAGGTCAATCAGGGGATAGGCCCGGGTCGCCTGCGCCGTTGTTAACGCGGAGGACCATGTTGCGCCGCGGCCTGGCGGGACTGCTTGTGGTTTCCTGCGCGGGCTTGAAGGACGCCGGTACATTTTTTGGAGGTTTGAACATGGTCTCAGCACAGGAAATGGAAACCGGATTCGAAGGTGCGACGGATGATGAGATCATCCTGGGCATGTCGGCCGCGTTCTCCGGTCCTTCCAGGGGTCTTGGCAGCGAGCTGTATCGCGGCGCCATGGCCTATTTCAATCATGTAAACGACAACGGCGGCGTGGCCGGACGCAAGATTACCCTGAAGCTCTACGACGACGGTTACCAGCCGGATCCATGCGTCCGGAACACCATGAAGCTCATGCTCGAAGACAACGTGTTCCTGCTCTTCGGGTACGTGGGCACGCCGACCGTAACGCGGGTGCTGCCCCTGCTGAAGAAGTTCCAGGACGAGCAGGTCTACCTCTTCTTCCCCTTCACCGGCGCCCAGCCCCAGCGGGAGCCGCCGTACGGTGATTTCGCCTTTAACCTGAGGGCGTCTTACCGGCAGGAGACGGCCGGACTCGTGAACAATTTCCTCGCCGCGGGCAAGAGGAAAATCGGCGTGTTCTACCAGGCCGACGCCTACGGAAGAAGCGGATGGGCCGGGGTGAGGGCGGCGCTGGACCGGCACGGCGAGCGGCTCGCGGGTGAGGCGACCTACCGCCGGGGCTCGCGTTTCACCGGCAGCATGCGGGAGCAGGTGGAGATCCTCAAGTCCAATTCCCCGGATGCCGTCATCTGCATCGGGTCGTACGCGGCCTGTGCGGCCTTCGCCCGCGACGCGGTGGACCGCGACCTTCGAGTACCCATCGCCAATCTCTCGTTCGTGGGCAGCGAAAACATGCTCCAGTTGCTCAGCGACCTGGGGGAGGACGTGGAGACCTACTCCCGTTACCTCGTCAATTCCCAGGTGGTCCCGAGCTACGAGGACACGTCCATCCCGGCCGTTCGGGAATACCGCGAACTGATGGAACGCTACGATCCGGAGGTTCCAGAAGAACTCGTCCAGGAGTCGTACAGTCCCTTTCCGCAGAGTTTCGTGAGTCTCGAGGGTTTTCTGGACGCCAAGCTGATGACCGAGATCCTGCGGCGCCTGGGAGGAAGTCCCGACCGCGACGGGCTGGAGGAAGCCGTATTCTCGGTCGACAACTACGACCTCGGGATCGGCGAGCGGGTCTCCTTCGGACCGGACCGCCGGCAGGGTCTGCAGACCGTCTACTACACCGTCGTCCAGGAGGGCCGGTTCGTGACCCTGGAAGACTGGCAAGGCTGGCTATCCTAGCATGAAAGTACAGAAGCTCTTCCAGCGCACCCGATTCGGGATCTTCCTGCTCTTCGGCGTCATCGTCCTCTGCACGTCCGCCCTATGTATATACACTGTAGATACACAGTTGACGTCGGAGTACGAGACCAACAGCCAGAACATCGCCAAGAGCATCGCCGACTCCAGCGTCGACATCCTGCTCAACCGGAACCTGGCCACATTGCAGTCCATGATCGATCAGTTCGTCGAGATCCAGGGCATCCGGTATATCTACATCACCAGCGAGGACGGCGAGTATCTCGCCCATACCTTCGTTCCGGGGATTCCCGAGCAGATACTCGCGAGCGATCACGCGAGTACTGAGCCGGTCGAACGAAGCATCCCCGGCCTGGGCGATTTCCTGGAGGTCGGCAGCCCCATCCTGGCGGGTGTCGCGGGCACGGTGCACGTCGGCATGGACCAGGATGAGGTCGCCCTCAAGATCCAGCGCGCCATCGGCCAGCAGGTTATCCTCATATGTATTTTCCTGGTCGTGGGCGTCCTCGCATCGATCTGGCTGGTCAATCTCGCTGCGAAGCCCCTCGCGGAACTGCTCGCCTATGCCGTCAGCATCGCGGGCAACAAGGAGACGGAATCCACGGCCGACGATCTTCTCGGACGCGACGATGAAGTGGGCGACCTGGCCCGCCTCTTCCAACACATTTCCGATCAGCCGTCCGGCACCGGTTCGTCCGGCGCGCCACCGGAGAACGTCCGGTAAGAGGAGGATAAGCGATGCGCATTCCCCGAAGCGCCATCGCGCTCTTCTGCACGGCGCTTCAGATCTGCTTCGGAACGGTCTACGCCTGGAGCTTCTTTCAGACTATACTGGTGCGCCAGATCGGCTGGACGCACACCGAAACGGCCTGGGCCTTCAGCATCGCCATCTTCACCCTGGGCGTATCGGCGGCTTGGGCCGGGAACATGCTGCCGAAGATGGGGCCGCGCAAACTCGCGCTGATCGGCAGTTTCATGTTTGCCTGCGGGTACCTGATCTCGGGCCTTGCGCTGGAGATGGAGTATATCCCGCTGTTCTATCTCGGATACGGGGTGGTCGGCGGCGCCGGCATCGGGCTGGGATACGTCACGCCGGTCGCGACGGTCGCCAAGTGGTTCCCGGACCGCAAGGGACTGGCTACCGGCATCGTGGTCATGGGGTTCGGGGTCGGGGCTTTTCTGCTCAGCAAGGGCCTGGCGCCCTTCCTCATCGTGCGGACCGCGGGCGCCCTGCCGGAAGTCTTCATCTGGCTCGGCGTCATCTTCGCCCTGATTCTCATCCCCTGCAGCCTGGCCCTTTCCGACCCGCCGCCGGACGCTACGGGACCTTCAACCACGGCCGCGGCCGATCCCGACGAGGCCAACGAACCGAAGTACGCCCGCACCTACCTGGGCACCACGCAGTTCGTCTTCATGTGGATCGTCTTCTTCTTCAACATCGCGGCCGGGATTTCAGTCGTCAGCTTTCAATCTGAGATCCTCCAGGAAATCTGGGGCCTGGCGGATGATACCATCGAACCGACCGTACTGGCCGAATACGGCGCCACGCTCATCGCGGTGAGTTCGATCTGCAACGGCCTCGGGAGGCTGTTCTGGGGACTGCTGTCCGACAAGTTCGGACGGGTAACGGTCTTCAGGGTGCTGCTCGGCAGCCAGATGGTGGTCTTCGGCATACTCATGACGGAGACCAACCCCTGGGTCTTTTCCGCCCTGGTCTGCTACGTGCTGCTCTGCTTCGGTGGGGGCTTCGCCACCATGCCTTCCTTCGTCCTCGACGTGTTCGGCACGAAGAAGATGTCCACCATCTACGGCGCGGTGCTGACCGCGTGGGCGGCCGCGGGGATCTTCGGTCCGCTGTACGTCGGGTACCTCAAGGACGTCTATCCAGACCGAGCGGTCATGTACTGCTTCCTCATCGGGATCCTCATGCTCGGCGCCGGCTATCTGTTCTCCTACCTGCTGAACGACGGCCGGATCCGCCTGGGTCGTCCGACGCTCGAGACCACGCTGCAGCGGTACGGGATCGCCGTGCCGGGGCGGGGTTGAGGCGGGTTGAGGTGAGGGACTGCGCAAATCCAACTTATCATTCAATTTAGAGCGATATCTACGAGGGAAATACGATGCGAAACCTGAGATTCGGGTTCATTGCCGTCTTACTGCTGGGTCTGGATGCATCGCCCGTTATTGCACAGGGGGTTACGGGATCCGTTCAGGTGGGCACGCTCGGAATCGGGGCGCAGGTCGCTACGCCACTCGCAAGCCGGATCAACTTCCGAGGGGGGATCGATTTTCAGCCGGTCAGCTTCGAAGTACTCGCGGATGATGTGGAGTTGGATGTAGAACTTCCCGCGGCCACCGTGACGGCCGTGGTCGATCTGTACCCGAACGAAAGCGGTTTCCGGCTGAGTGCGGGCGTGCTCTACTTCGGGGGGTCCCTTGGACTCGAGGGTGCTCCGACGGAAGATGTGGAGCTTGGGAACAACGTATACACGCCGGCCCAGGTGGGCACGATCCGCGGCTCGCTCGGGACCTCCAGCCTTGCCCCCTACGCAGGCTTCGGGTGGGGAAATGCCGTCGGAACCGGTTTCGGCTTTGCACTGGATATCGGGATTGCCTACCACGGGACGCCGGAATTCAGCCTCGAGGCAACCGGCCCCGTATCCTCGGACCCGCAGTTCAGAAGGGACCTGGATGCAGAAGCCGAATCGGCCAACGAAGACATCCCCGGCGTCGCATCCGTGTACCCGGTCCTGAAACTGGGGCTCAGCTACGGGTTCTAGCCAGATGGCGGAATCTGCCTCAGTTCCCGATTTTACCTAGACCTAAAACCCCGGGCAGGTCGGCCAGTGAGGTGATTTCAACGTCGGCTTTGACCTCAGCATTGTTTTCCATCCCTTCGCGGTTCAGCCAGACCGTTTTCGCGCCGGCTCCATGCGCACCCATTACGTCGTTCTCGAACGAATCTCCGACATGTAGAAGCTCGTCCAGTGTACAGCCCGCTTCCCGTGCGGCGATCTCAAAGATTCTCCGATCGGGCTTTCGAACCTGCACATCCTGCGAAAAGACCACGAAGCCAAAACGGCCCTCGAGCCCACATCGCTCGGGGTAACTGTTCCCGTTGGACAGCAGTCCAAGCTTGAAGTGCGGCGCAAGCCGATTGAGGGCCGGAATCACGTCCGGATACAGCTCGATGTCTTCGAAGCGATGCTTGAGGTAGAGCTCATTCAGATGGACGGCGAGATCGCGGTCCGGAGAGCCTATGCTTTCGAGCGTCCGCTCGAAGGCGAGGAGTCTGAGTTCCTCGTGGTTCCTGGTTCGCCCCTGCTCTTCTTCTTCGACCCGGCTGCGGATCGCGATCATCTCTTCCACCGAGAGGTCCGCGGCGCCTTGCGACGGAACCAGCCGGCGCAGTTCCGCCAGGGCTTTCTTCAATGAATGACGCATGACCTTCCGGAAGTCCCACAGGGTCATGTCGCCGTCGAAGGATATGGCTGTAATCCGCAAGATATCGCCTCTACAATTGGCCCAAACTCTTGGACCAATCAAAAAGGTGTAGGTAACCCTAGATTTCCCTATGAACCGCTTCGCCTTAACGCTTTGCTGATGCCGGCACTCGTCAGGGCGCTTTCGCGACGGTGAGGATGTGCGCGCTCACGCCGATGAGTGAGGTTTCCGACTCGACCAGCTTCAAGAAAGTGAGCAGATCCTTACGCTTGGCCTCGTCCGCCCACAGATCATCGAAATTACCGAGAAGCCAGGCAGGACCCTCCAAGCCGATAGTCTTCACCAGGTCGAATCCCGCAGCCGTGATCTCTTCTTCGAGTGCTTCAGGCCGGTGGAAACATGCCGTAGTAAAGTAACGGGGATCCATGTCCGGGTTTTCATGTCGCCCTTCATTCAGGTCTTTCAGTACGATACGGGCGAACTCAGGATTGAAGAGATACCCCTGTTTCATGCCGTCCATGAATGAAGCGAACCTGGAGATGGCCGCACAGATCAGCACACCTCCCGGTTTCAGCACACGTAGGGATTCCTCTAGAGCCGCGATCCGGTCCGGCCGTTCTTGCAGGTGATATAGAGGACCCATCAGAAGGACCGCGTCCATGGAATGCGTCTCGAAGTCCAGCGTTCTGGCGTCGCCGACCGCCGCGCTCTTCAGAATTCCGTTTTTGTTCCATTCCTTCGCCTGCTCGATGTGGCGTGGAACGATGTCCAGCAAATGCACTTCGTAGGACTGCCCGGCAAGCCAGAAGGCATAGGCGCCCGGCCCTCCGCCTGCATCAAGAATGCGGGCTGGCGGTGCGGGGAGATGTTGCCGAAGGATCTCCCTGGTCCTTTCGCCTTCCAACCGGGCGGTTCCCTTCTCGAGCCGCTCGGATTCGTTCTCCAGTTCTTCGTAATATCGGATTACGTTACGGTCCACTTCGAACTCCGGTCATGGTTTGATCTGTTTTGAAATCCATATTTCCTCAGGGCATCGGGGGTTGTCCGTCCTGGATCGCTTGTACACCTTGAATCCGTGTTTCCAGTAGAATCGTCTGGTCAATTCGTAGGGTTGGTACGCGATGCTTTCGCTCAGCGTGTACGTCGCCAGTTCGTCTATTCGCAGTTCCCGTGCCATTGCTTCGGCGGCGTCCAGGAGACGGCTTCCAATACCATGCCCTTGCATCTGCCTATCGACTGCGAGCCATCCGATGTGCATCCGTCCCTCTGCGACGTACAGGGTAATAAACCCGATCACCCATTGATCTGAGACGGCCACAAATCCGGTTTGATTCCGTAAGTCGGTGGGGACAGACCTGGTTCTGGCGGTATCGTCAAACCATTCGGGAAGGTTCTCTACAACGGCAAGAATCCCGGAATGATGTTTTTTTCAAGGGGTTCGATATGGGTACTGACCGATTCGACTCGCACACGCCTATGACCGATTTGATACGATAACAGGTGATTTGAATTTAACCCTGATCTGGTACTACATTCGGGTGTAAATTACATACCGATCCCTGGCCCGTCTAATCTTATTAATCAGGCAGATCCGGAGACCAAGCGTCGTTCCGTCGTAAAACTGGAAGGAGTGTGCTCAGTGGCACGGAGAGATTGGTACTGTGAGGATGTTCTTTCAGGTAAGCTCGACGTGGATTGTGTCTACGAAGATGATCGTGTACTGGCGTTTCATCATCCACGTCCCGTATCAGAGGTCCACGTGGTCGTCGTACCAAAAGCCCACGTAGGCGGTCTCATGGACGGGGCCGCATTGGATGGAAACCTTCTTTCCTCGATGGTCCAGGCTGTCCAGCAAACTGCGACCTCCACAGGTCTCTTGAATGGCGAAGGCTTCTATGTCCGAGCCAACGCGGCGGCGCCCGGCGTTACGCCACATATGCACTGGCATGTTATCGGCCCGGGAGCTGGCGCCGACTGGCCGGATTCCGGATCACGATGAGCAAGCCAATTACGCCATCGCGCTCCTCGATATTGCGAATGATCTCGCCCACTGAACCTTTTCCCTTCGAACTTCGCCCTGTTAGATGAAGGGAGAGCGATCTAATGGGGTTCCTCGATGATCAGATGCTGGTCCAACAGATCCGCGCCGGCGAAGAGCAGGCCTTCGTGACGCTGATCCGCCGTTACGAACGTTCGCTGGTTGCACTGATCCGGGATCGAATCGGTGCCGTGGACGCGGTCGAAGACGTGCTGCAGGAGACGCTCGTACACGCCTGGTCGGGACTGCGTGATCGAGCTCCCCGGCATGTGCGGGCCTGGCTCTATCAGGTCGCGCGCAATCGTTGCGCCGACTACCTGCGTTCGACGCAGCGCAGGGAACGATTCGTCGAGTCCGAGGAACTCGCGACGATGTTGAACCGTTTCGGTGTGCTTAAGGCCCGGCAACGCCGGGCAGCGGAGGACGTGGTCGATGCTATCGATCACGTACCCGAGAACGAACGGGCGGCACTCAGGTCGTTCTACCTGGATGGGTTGAGCATAGCGGAAATCGCGGCCCGGCATCGCTGTCCGCCGGGCACCATCAAGAGACGGTTGTCCCACGGCAGGGACATGGTCCGCACCGAACTGGGCGTGACCACGAATAGAAGGAGTACGGCCATGAGCGCAGAAAGCAGAAGAGAGAAAGGGGCCTTTCCGGAACTTCGGCCCGACATATCCATCGAGCAAAGTTCAGGTACCCCATTCCCCATCGATTTCCGGGAGCTTGCCTGGTGGTTCATCGTTCCGGAAACCGGCGATCGGGTGCGATGGGCCGACTACGAGTCAACCCGAGATGGTACGGCTTGGAAGTTGACCGAGGAGAAGACCGCAACTGCCTGCCGTCGTGCGATCATTCACGGACGGGAATGCGTCGAAATCGAGATTGAAGAACATCGCCATAAGGACCGGGAAAGGCTTCTACCGCTCAACCACGATCCGGATAAGGTAGCCCGACATACCCGGTTCTGGGGTCGTCTGACAGAGACCGAGGTGCATTGGCTGGCCGTCGAGAGCATGAAGTCCGATGGCACCAGGGAACTGCTGACCTGTCTCGATGAAGACTTTGGTTGGGATTGGGGCATGGCGGCTCGTCGTGTCGAAGACAAAGGCATCCTGTCGGAGCAGCCGGACGGAACGTATATCCAAAACCCTGAGGCGCCGCAGGTGTTCTCGCATGGCCTCTACACGGTGCACATCGGCGACCGGGCTTTCGAATGCATGCGCGTGTTCGACATCGACGAAGACGCGTCCGAACGGGCGGTGCTGGTCATGGCGTACGTCACCCGCGCGGGTCGCACGGTCCTGTTCCGTCGATACAACGGAAACCTGTGGGGAAAGCGGGAGAAGCCACCCCACTCCTGGGGCGTCGAAATGACGTGGGATGAGGATCTGCCGCACACCGACCGGCTCGTGATCGAAGGCGTCAAGTACGTGCATCACTACGACAGCCTGACGGACGTGGCCTGTGGACTGAGCGCGTAATCGGAGCAGTAAATAACGGAGCGAGTGCGTGAATATCACTAGATTCAACACCAAGAATCCGACTACACTATAAAGATCAGAGTATCATCGATATTCACGACGTTTACTGTTATAGAAGGAGTTGATTTCATGGGATGGCTTTACGAATCAATAAAGCAACGACACAGGGAGGAAGGTCGTGAAGAGGGTCGTGAAGTGGGTCGTGAGGAGGGTCGGAGAGAAAGAGACCAGGCCTACAGAGAGTGGATCAGCAGGGAACAGGAGGCTGGGACACTTGGCACACCGAAGCAAAGTCCGCCACCGTTTCTTGATGATGCTGTCTCACAATCAGAACGAGGCTCGGTATAAACCGAATTAGCACGAGTCGTCTGGAACTGGTATCGATGTGCCCGGAACTGCTGGAAGCGCTGCTTGCCCGGAATCGGGAGTTGGCGGAGAAGATAGGCGGCTTCACGATACCGGAAGATTTCGTGATTAACGTTCGCACTTTACGAACTCGACTGAGACAGCTACATGCTCGTCCGGAGGCGCAGCCCTGGTTGTTGCGGGCCATTGTCTTAACGCAGTCTCAGACGATGTGCGGACGAATCGGTTTCCATTCCGAGCCGGGTCCCGAGGAGCTGCGAAATGTAGCGGCGGATGGAGTAGAACTCGGCTATGAAGTTGGTGAATCCTTCCGCAGACAGGGCATAGGCAAGGAAGCGGCAATTGGGTTGATGAATTGGGCGTATGAAGAACATGATCAGCGGGTTTTTGTCCTGTCGATTGACCCGGGTAACATCCCATCCTTGAAATTGGCCCGGTCGATGGGGTTCCGAGAAACAGGCTCACATATCGATGAAGAGGACGGCCTGGAACTGTACTTCGCGCGCCGGCTGCAATGTTGGCCTGCCGAATGGGCAACAGCATACGGGCGCTGTTGAGTAGGGAGCTTGAATGCCGAGTCAGGATTTTAGAAACAGGCCTATCGAGGAAGTAAAGGCTTTGCTCGATAGCCAGCGTGGTCTTTTGCCGCTCGAACTGCACTGCGACACCCGTGAAATCTCGTGGCTCGACTTTGGGGACATGCATCTTCGCGAGACCTTTCTCGAGATCTCCGCGGAAGAACGACTGTCGCAGCATGCCGACGCTATGTCCGTGGTTACCAATTTCGATGTACTCGAGACGCCGGATCTATATGCTGACACCCTTGCGCCTTCAGGCTTCATCTTCCACGTCGGGCGATGCGGATCGACCTTGCTTGCCAAGGTGTTGTCGAGCCTGGACCGGCACATTGTTATCAAAGAAGCGGAACCTGTACAGCAACTATTGGGTGTTGAATACGAAGAGGTATTCAGGAACACACGCCCAGCGTATTTTCGGTCGCTGCTGAACATATATGGTCACAGACGGCTGCCGGTACAGGAACGCTTCTTCGTCAAATTCTCCAGCAATCATGTTAAGCGGTTGAATATGGTCCGAAGACTGTATCCGGGTGTTCCCTGGTTGTTCCTCTATCGCAATCCTTACGAGATCATTCCGACCTTTCTCGAAGGACCCGCCTGGTTCATCCGCAACAAGAATACAGCCGAAGGCGCTTTCGATGCCGTTCTTCCGATAGAAGCGGTCGAAGGGATGAGTGACCTGGCCTTCAGCGTGCGGGTTGAATCGTCCACCCTCCGGATCGCCATTGAAAACACCTGCGATCACTGCTTGTTCGTGGACTATACGCGGTTGAAGCCCGAAAACCTCCCGAGGATCCTGCGCTTCTTTGGACTCAAGGTGACCAGGGAGGAATATGATAAAATGTTCGAGCCGTTCGGATTCTACTCGAAGAGCGATGGGGAGTCCGTGCCGTTTGTACCAGACAGCGTAGCGAAGCAAGATAAAGTGACGGACGAGATCAGAGAGGCCATCGAGGAGGAACTGTGGGATCTGTATCAGTCCCTCCATCACTCGGAACGTAACCTGGATAAGGTCTTTTCCTGAAGCTATACCTGGTGGGGGATCTCGGCCATGAGCGCCAGGAGGTTCGTCTCGCTGTCCCGGAAGAACGCCATCCATAGCTCGTGATCCTCAAGATCGGCGATCTTGTGTGGCCGTCCAACGAACCGTACGTCCCGGTCCTTCATAATCCGGTAGGCGTCCTGGATATCGTCGACTTTGTAATACAGTATTGAAGTGTGGATATCTTCAAACCCCTCCTCGGGGATATTCAACATGAGACGTACGCCCGCGCAGTCGAAGAACGCCATGTTCGGCACCTGGAACAGGAACGGCATGCCCAACTGATCGCGATAGAAGGCAACGGCTCGGTCGAGATCCTGCACCGTGACGGAAACCTGGCCGATGGCCGAAAGGCCGAATTCGTTTTGTTGCGACATGTTGGACCTCCTGTTGACCGCTCGTCGACTCCAGTCACTTTCGTGACCGTAACTTCAGTTCTGCTTCAGCGCGTTGACCGGGTTTCTGCCCGCCGCAGCCAGCGCATGCGCCCCGATCGTCAACCAGGCGATGACGAGCGCGACGACGCCTCCCGCGATGAACCACGCAAAGCTGATTCCCGCCGAATAGGCGTAGTTCTGCAGCCATCGGGACATGACGAAATACGCCAGCGGCCAGGCGATGACGTTGGCCAGCAGGACATACTTCATGAAGTCCCTGGAGAGCAGCAGCACGATGTCTGAAACGGTGGCTCCGAGCACCTTTCGGATCCCGATCTCCCGGGTTCTCTGCTGGATTGAGAAGGAAGCCAGACCAAGCAGCCCAAGGCACGCGACGAGGATCGCAAGAAAGGCGAAGACCGCGAAGACCGTGCCCAGTTGCTGCTCGGCGCGGTAGAGGCTGTCGAAATCGTCGTCGAGGAACGTGAATGCCAGTGGGTAAAGGGGATCGACCTCCTGCCACACCTCCTGGATCCGGGAGATGGTGTCCGTTACGTCCTCCGGCCTGATCCGGATAAGCACATCGGTGAAGTAGGGGGGATAGTGCGTGAATACGATCGGCTCGATTTCCTCGCGAATCGACTGAAGGTGAAAATCCTCCACGACCCCCAGCACGCGTCCCCGCAATCCACCGTATTCAATCCATTCAACTGACTTGCCGATCGCATCGGGAGGCGCTTCCCAGCCCAGTTTCTGTACCGCAGTCTCGTTCAACATGATGACCATGGTCGAATCCATACCCCATTCGACCGGAAAGTTCCGGCCCGCCACGAGGTCTATTCCCATGACGTCCAGGAACCGGTCGTCCGATGTAAGCAGGGATACAATGAGATTGTCCTCGGGGCTCATCTCATCAGAACGGACGGCCATAATCCGCGGTGCCTTCACGCCCGGGACCCCATCGGTCGTCGCCATTCCGACCACACCGGGCAACTGCGCCAGCCGCTGTTTCAGTACCGGGGTGCTTTCCCGTTGCTCACGTCCTGTGATTTTCACGACCATCACGTGCTCTTTGTTGAAACCGAGTCTCATGTCCTGTATGTACGTGAGCTGGTCGTAGATGACAGCGGTGCTGACCAGCAGAAAGATGGACATGACGAATTGTATCACGACCAGGACCTGACGGAGTCTCATCCCATGTGTTCCCGACTTCAAACTTCCTTTCAATACTTCGGTGGGCAGGAAGCCTGAGAGATAGACCGCGGGATAGCTGCCGGCCGCTACTGCGATCACGAGGGTACCCGCCACGAGCGCCACCAGCACCAATCCGTTCGACAGCGCGAAGTCCAGTTGCTTTCCGGCCAGCGCGTTCACGCCGGGCAGGCAGAGGTACACAAGCGCGACCGCGACGACCATGGCGATTCCCGCCATAACGACGGCTTCTCCCAGGAACTGCCCCAGCAACTGCAACCGGTTGGCCCCCATCACCTTGCGCACGCCCACTTCCCTGGCGCGCATGGCCGACCGCGCCGTGGCCAGGTTCACGAAGTTGATGCACGCGATGAGCGGTATGAGGAACGCGATGATCAGGAAGAGCACCACGTAGCGGAAATCACCGTTGGGCTCGAGTTCGCTGTCCCGTTGCGAATGCAGGTGAATGTCCAACAGGGGCTGCAAAGAAGGTCTTAATACCTTGGTCGATTCGCTGAACCTGCCTGATTTGTTCCGTTCCAGAAAGGCGGGCAGTTGCGCTTCCAGGTCATCCGGAGAGGCGTTTTCATGCAACCTGAGATAGGTATATTGATTCTCGTGCATCTCCCATTCATCGAGGCTGTTCGGATACAGGGCATTCCGAGTCACAAGGGATATGATCATATCCGGGCGCATATGCGAATTGGCGGGGATGTTCCACATGACGGCGGTCACCGTGAAATCCCACAGGTTATCCCCCCTGAGGACTTTCCCCATGGGATCATCGTCGCCGAAGTACTTGAAGGCCATTTCCTCCGAGACCACGATCGAATACGGTTCGGTCAGCGCGGTCCGGGGATCGCCGGTGACGAAGGGAATAGAAAACATGTCAAGCAGGGCCGCGTCGGCCCAGATGACCTTTTGCTCGTAGAAACGCTTTTCCTCATGCATGATGAACCAGGCCGATGTCGTGCCCCTCACCCGGGCGAACAGCTCGATTTCAGGAAAATCACGCTTCAGGGCGGGTCCCCAACCCGAAGGCGATCCCGCCGTCCGGACGGTCTGTCCGGCGCTTTCTATGTCATCGACGATCCGGTAGACCCGGTCAGCATTGGGATGATACCGATCGTAGCTCAACTCGTCCCAGACGTAGAGCAGGATCAGCATGCAGGCCGACAGCCCGATCGCGAGCCCCACGATGTTGATGAGCGTGTAGGCAGGGTACCTGAGGAGGTTGCGAACGGCGATGGTGAGGTAGTTTTGGAGCACTTCTGTCTCGCGTAAAGGAAGATTAAGTGCTATGCTGGAACGTGTTATTTATGCAAGATACATCCTGATTTCAGTTACTCAACATAAGTTACTATCGCAATCCTGGAATCCCGGAAGTTGATGATGACTGATCCCTCGACCGATCCGATGACCGACACTTCACATCAGGCGTCGATCCCCGTAATCCGCCATGAAAGACCGCGGTTGTACAGGCCTGCCGACGATCCTGGCTTCCGTTTCGAGGCTCCGGCCGATCCGGTCCGTCGTCGCATCCTCTCCAAACTCCTGGCCGACTGTGAACTGTATGCAGGCCAGCGTCCCTGGCGACGGGTTCCGCGTCGGGCGCACAGCCCCCATCCGAACCACCAGCTCTACCTGACCTTCTATACTGCCATGCACGCCACGGCCCTGATCGAGAATTACGCCTTTGCCTGGCGACTTACGGGCGACCCGCGCTGGCTCGGACGGGCCTGCGCATGGGTGCGGGCCGCGGCGAACTGGGACCACGGCGATCACGTGGAGGAGCACTTCTACACGGTCAACCGGTATATGCAGGCATTCGCGCTTGCTCTCGACCTGATGGACGAGGTATTGCCGGAAGTGGAGAAGCGCCAGGTCCGCGACTGCCTCGTAGGGCTGATGGATCGCTGGTGGCCGTACGTGGACGAACGACGGCACTACACGGCAGGAGGGCACCACACCGTCGTCGACTATGGACACTTCGGCGTGGCCGCGGTTCACCTGCTGGGTGAACACCCCCGGGCGGAAGCCTGGGTACAGGCGGTTGTAGATCGTTTCCGCGGCGCCCTCCTGCCCAACGGATGCGGTCCCGGCGGAGAGCCCATCGACGGTCCCACATTCTGGGGATTTGAAAACCTCTGGCTGCTGCATTTCGCCGATGCAATGCGCAATGTGACCGGTGTCGACCTGCTAAGCGAGGCACCCGCCAGACTGCGTCTGCCGCTGAACTGGTTCCGCGCCCACTGGACGGCGCTTCGCGATATTCCAGATATGGTCTACTATCCCCCCAATGCAAACGTCCTGCTCGGTGGCCAGCTCAACGTCAATTCGCCCGTACTCCTGAGGCTGGCCCAGGAAGCCGGAGACGGGAGACTGCGGGACGTGGGCCTTTCCGATCCCCGCCTGGGCCGACTGTATCGCTTCGGAATGGGCGCCAGGGGTACGACGGCGGAGTGTATGATTTCCTACGGACCGTACGCCTATTGCTACTACGATCCCGCGTTCCGGCCGGCCAGGGCGCGGCGCGTGACCACACTGGCGGGACGTTTCGACATGTACACGGGCCGTTTCGCCGTGATGCGCAGCAGTCATGGTTCCGATGCGGCTATCCTGTGCGTCAGCGGTTATGACGGCGGTCTGGCCGCCTGCTTCATGGAACTGCACGTTCAGTGGTCGGGCAGCCCTTTGCTGCGTACCATCAGCGCCTTCGAGGCCCAGCCGGTGCGTTGCGGCAGCCTGCCCTGCGTGGGCGGCCAGAACGAGAACGTCGCCAAATTGGGCGGCCTGAAGCGCACGAAGGACTGGCAGCGGCTGCTCGTCTCCTCCCGGCGAACCGAGCATGAATACTGGATTTCTCGCGGAGATCATCCGGTCCTGCTCGTAGCGCTGAGGCGACGTATGCGCGGCGTGCGGAAAGTCGCTGACGGCAGTTCGCTGGTCCGGCTGCGTGGCGGCGACGTCCTGCAATACGAAGCGGAACGCTGGTTCCGCGCGAATGGGGGACGCCTGCGGATTCGCTTCCGCCTGCGGGGACGCGCGAGCGTACACGAAAATGCGAGCGGACTCGAAAACGCGAGCGGTCCCAGGGTGCTGTTCAATGCAGGGAACGGTGTCGGCGGGCATTTCGGGACGGGGGTCAACACCTTCGCGCTCTTCGTAGACACGGACGGCCGATTGTGTTTCAGCGTGCAAAGCCAGAACAGCAACCTGGTTACCGTGCATGCGCCGGGTACGGCAGGCGTGGGAACCTGGCACGAAGCGCAGATCGCCTGGGACGGCTTCAACCGGCGCGGCGCCAATCCGTGGATGGAGATTGCCCTTGATGGCAAATCGAATCGACTGGACGACCCGGCGGTCTTCGGCGAGCTGGGACGGGACTCGCAGGGACTCGCTTCGCGGAAGGAGCCGCGCACGTTCTACGCCAGGCCCAATACCGCCCTGGCCTTTGGCGGCTCGATACAGACGCCCGGAGTAACGGCGGACTGCGATCTGTCCCTGATCGACCTTCGATGCCCGGGCAGGCGCCGGCTCACCGTGGACCCGGCCGTTGGCCTGGGACCCGAGACCGGTGGCGGCGAGCTGACCTACAAGCTGAATCCCGTGGAACTGCTCGGCCTGGAGGGAGACCGCGCCCGCCTTGGTGCGGGATCTCGGGAGGTGGAGTTGATTTCAGTATTAGGTAGCGGCCTGACCATTCGGAAGGAAGAGGTGCCCTATGCGCCTCCGGGGCTCGCAGCCGGTAGCCTGGTCAGCTTTCTTCCGGATGCTACCGAGCCATCAACGCGGCTGGTGGCGGGTACGGACGGTGACATCCTGGTCCTGGCATTTAGCGACAGTTCGTCGAAGGCTCGAATTTCCCGGGTGGACGACCGGTTCAGACTGAGTGCGGGCGGCCGGGCGTATGCGTTTGAAGTTTCGCGGAGCCGTGGTGGGATACTGCGCCTTCACCAGGGACCTGAGTAGAGTTTTCCGGATCGCGTTGGCTTCAATCGTCCCGCCGCTGCTTCACCAACCAATCCCAGAGTTCAGGATCGCCATACGCGTTTTCCCATGCCCCGACATGTCCCGCTTCCGGGTACACGGTAAATCGGACATTGCCCCCGGCCTTCTCAAGCGCATCGACCATCTCCTGCGATCGCTCCAGCGGAACGGCCTCGTCTTTAGCGCCGTGGAAGACCCAGGTCGGAATCTCTTTCATCAGCGGTGCCTTCTCCGGCTCCCCGCCCCCACAGATGGGAACGGCTGCGGCGAACAGGTCCGGATAGGTGTAGGCCAGTCCCCAGGACCCGTATCCGCCCATGCTGAGACCGGTCACGTAGATCCGGGACGTATCGATGCGATGCGTTTCGACGACTTCGTTGATCAGCGCATGAAGCGTTTCGATTGACCACCACACACCTTCAGGACATTGCGGTGATATGACCACGAAGGGGAAGTCCTCGCCTTCCGCGATCATCTTCGGCGGACCGTGGACCTTTACCAGTTCGAGGTCGTCTCCACGCTCGCCTGCACCGTGCAGGAAAAGGAGCAGCGGCCATTCCTGCTCGTTCGTTTCGTATGCCGGTGGCAAATACAGGAGGTAATTCATCTCACTGGTCTCTCCATTGCTGGTTGGTGCCAGACGCATTTCAGCCTGTCGTTTAGAGGACTGGGCAGCGCCTGGGTGGTCGATCAGCAGGTTGCAACAGAGCGCAAAAACTAGTGTGAAGAATAGACGTGAAATCATGGCGGATTTCTCTCCTTCGATATAGCGGAGTCGTGGATGTTCGGCGGGAGGTACTATGCAAGGTCGTGCGGGAACGTATTGGAACCATTCAGGATCTCGGCCGGTCACCCATCTCGACCACTGTCCCGTCTCGCACCTGCGTCGTGAAACGCAGCACACCGGGCCGTGCAACTTCTGCGGCCAGTTCCACACCGTCCACCACGACACGGGGATCGCGGCACCAGGCCGGCGGGACACCGGCTTCCAAAGTCAGACTGCGAAACGGAACCTGGTTGGGCAAATCCGGCAGCCCAATTCGGTAGCGTTTCGAGTCGCCCTCACCACCCGCCTTCTCAATCTGCGCATGCCTTCGCATAAGGTGGTAACTGAGCGCTTCTTCGGGCACTGCGCACCAGACATCGTCGCCTCCTTCGGACAGGACCGTTTCAAGGCGTTGCCTGAGCTGGGCTTCGGAGCAGTCCTTGTTGGGATGAACGGCCGTCTCCAGCGGGCAGTGGCAGTAATCGATGAGCCAACCCTGCACGGTCTGGGCCTGGCGGATATTCCGGAAAGGATCGTAGGCGCTGTAAAAGGGCGGGTAGTAGTGGTCGTGCAGCGGAGTTCGATTGATCCAGAACAGTTCATCTTCGGGGAGATTCAGCGCGTCCGTCAGGCTCATAGCGCCCAGGTAGCCGTAGCGGCGGCAGGCTTCGAGGACGTGGTCGGCCATGTTGGTGTTGTCGCCTGGTGAGCAGTAGAGGATGATCGATTCGCCGAGGGCTTCCTCCAAAACCTGCTTCGCGTGGCCAATCTCTTTATCCGCCATCTCTGGCGTAATAACGTCGTGGCTCCACGAGTGGTTGCCCACGCCCCAGCCGCGGGCGAGCAGGTCGCGCAGCTCGTCGCCGTTCATGTGGCGATAGCCGTTGAAGCTGGAGTTACCGATATTGCGGACCTCGCCCATCTGGCCGACGACGACTTCCACGTGGCCGGGGATCTTGTACTCTTCGTGCATGGGAACGGCGAAGCGATGCAGGTCGGCGAGGGCCTCGTCATAGGTGATCGAGTAAACCCAGCGTTTGCCGTATTTCCAGGGACAGATGTCCAGGCTCATGGCGCGTGTCTCACATCAGTTGGACCGATCGTCCTGAATTTGCTCTATAGCCTGCTGGAACTGCGCAAAGGTACAACCATGTCCGAGGGTCCACTCGAAGATGTGGAGCCCATAGTTGGTCGCCAGCCGTTGCGGAAAGGTGTCCGGCGACTCGACGCCGACAGTCGCATCTCGCATCACCACGCAACGATAGCCGCGCGCCAGCATGGGCCGGGCGGCTCCCTCGGCGCCGAGCAGGCACATGTCGGCCGCGAATCCCATGTAGATGAGCGTTTCGATGCCGCGTTCCCGCAGGTATTCGTCCAGCGTGTCGGAGTAGAAGACGAGGGGCTCGTCGCCAACCGGAGAAACGATTTCGGCGCGCTGCATCTCCGCCAGGGGCGAGCGGGCCATGTAGTCCTCGCCGTGGGCCCGATCGAACAGCTCCTGCCTGACCGGGTGAACGGTTGCCGCAGCGTTCGACCGCCGTGATTCGATGTGGGGATACTTCCGGTCCATCCAGTCCGTTTCGACGTGGCAGACGGTCATCCCGATCGAGCGCGCCAGGTCCATGGCCGGGCGGATGACATCGGCCATGATGCGGGCGGCCTCCGCCGTCGCCTGCGGCCAGCCCATGCCGACACAGTAGTTGGCGTCCGTGGCCGGACCGTCGGGACAACCGATGTTCCAGCAGTGGAGGCCGACCAAAGCGGTCTTTTCGATGGGCAGCGAAAGGGTGACTTCCACGTATCCCGCGTGGTCTGTGGGTACGGAACGATAGTAACGGGCGGGAACGCGCAGCGTTTTCTCCACCGAGTGATTTTCGTCTCTTTCGCTCATATCCGGTTCTCGTCGGCAACGCGGTGCACGATCGCGGCCGCCTGTTCGCAGTGGTGGGGCTCGTACTTGTCGCAGAACGAACTCCAGCGGATGTAGCGCTCCAGGATCTCGTGTGCGTTCGGACAGCTTTCTGCGTCGTATCGGTAGGCACGTGACGCCGGGGGTTGTGAATAGGGGAAGCGTTGCCGCGTTGCCGCATCGTTCAGGAAGGGCAGGGCCACCGGCAACAGGTAGTAGCGCATCGGACTCGCCCCGGGGATGCCTCCTGTCGCCACCTGCGCACCAAGTGCCTCCACGTCGCATCGGAACTGTTCCGGGTCGATGGTGAATCCCGCCATCCAGCAGGAGTATACTTCGGTCTCAGGGGGGATCGGTAATGCCGCAATGCCCGGAATCTCGTTGAGGAGCGCGCTCAGCATGCGGATCATGCGATCACGCTGCTCAACCTGTGGACGGATGATCTCCAGCTGGGCCAGGCTGATTGCCGCGGTGGACTGCGTCATGCGATGGGCGAAGCCGTTCGCCGTGTGTATACGCCCGAAGTGCTCGACCATTTCTCCAGCACGACTCTGGCCGATAAACCGCGCCCGTTCGGCCAGCGCATCGTCGTCGGTGAGGATGCAGCCGCCCACGTCCGAGCCCATGGTCTTCTCCGCGTCGAAGGAGAACCCCCCGGCCGTCGCCAGGGTGCCGGCATAGCGGCCCTTGTAGCGGCCGAAGACCGACTGGCAGGCATCCTCGTAGACCACCAGTCCGTGGCGCGCGGCGACTTCGTTGATGGTGTCCATGTCGCAGATCAGGCCGCTGAGGTGCACGGCGAGGATCGCCCGGGTTCGATCTGAAATGCACGCCTCGATGGTCTCGGCGCTCACGTTGATCGTACCGGGCGCGGTGTCGGCGAACACGGGAATGTACCCGGCGCTGATCACCCCCTGCACGGTACCGAAGTCACTGACCGAGCTCACGATGATCTCGTCACCGGGTTCGAAGTCGAATGCCGCCGCCAGTACGGCCAGTGCCGGCGTGCATCCCGGCGTGGCGATACAGTGGGCGACGCCGTTTGCCTCGGCGAAGGCGCGCTCGAACCGGCCCACCATGTCGCAGGTCAGCCCGGAATCGACGACCTCGGCCAGGTACTCCATGGCGCGCGGACCGATCTCCCGGGGAAAAGGCTGCGGCAGCGGACCGTCGGATGCCTGCTGGGTATCGGCCCCGTAGCGCGCGTGCTCGCGCTCAAGGCGGTCGGATACTGTTTCGGACGCCATCCTACCTCCATTCATGCTTTGTGCGCGTCAACCCGCCCTTGCACCGTCTGGTACAGGTAGTTCGGGTACCAACAGGCATGGTGTAAGCCCGTCCGCATACCCGATGTCGAAGAGCATTCCCTGGGAAACCTCTCCAGCCATCTTCCTCTCAGCCAGATTCACCACGAAGAGGGCTTGCTTTCCTTCGATTTCCTTCGGATCTGACCGCTCTTGCTTGATTCCCGCAAGGATCGACCGGGTGTGATCCCCGAAGTCGACTACCAGCTTCACGAGTTTGTTCGACGCGGCCACATCTTCGACCGTGGTGATCGTACCGGCGCGAATGTCGAGTTTCTCGAAATCCTCGAAAGAGATGGTTTTCTTTAGTGGAGCGGGTTTCATGATTTAATGACCTCGAATTCTGATTTCAAAATGCCGAACACTATCCTGTCCCAGCGTTGATTGGACCAGTACACGGCCTCGCGTTCGCGTCCTTCCTCGCTAAATCCAAGCTTCTCCAGTACCCTGATGGCGCCAGCGTTGTTCGAAATGGTCGCGGCCGAAATCCTGTACAGGTCCAGGTGCTCAAACCCGTACCGAAGCATAACCCTGGCAGCGTCCGTGCAGTACCCTTTACCCCGGTCTTTTCTGCGTGCAATGCCGGCACCGAGGCTCGCCGTGCGATTCCTCCAGTCGATACCGGACAGTTGTATGTCGCCAACGATGTTGCCTTCATCATCGAAGATGCCTAGGTAGATTTGACTCTTTTCCTGTTTTTCCTGGATCTCCTCAAACCATTTATCCGAACCTTCGACTGAAAGACCCGGCCTGACCAGTTCAGTCGGCACGGGTTCCACGGGCTCGTAGTTTTCCCACAGGATGCGGCAATTCGCGCGTTCCATGGTCTGCAACACCACTTTCTTACCACGCAATTCAATCATCAAAGTAACCCGCCATCTAAGATATCCCATCGCTATTTTGTTGGCCATACCAGCTTGACCGCGAACTCAGCCAGCGGTCCAAGCGGCAGTTCCCGAACCCGGTTTTCGGTCAGCCACTCACAGTGATCGGTCGATCCTTCTTCTTCAGGTCTCAGATCGAACGTAGCGAGAACAACCTCATAGACGATTCCGATGTGGTGAACCGGGTCGCCCTGCCAATCCGTTCGGCCTTCATAGGCATGGGAATACACGGCAGACACTCGGTACGCCTTGATGTCTACGAGTCCCGTCTCCTCCTCCAACTCGCGGCGCAACGCGGCATCCGGATGTTCGCCCCATTCGATTCCGCCGCCAGGCATCGTCCACAGACCTCCGTCCTCGAGACCGGCCGTCGCACGAACCAGGAGCAGGCGATTTGAGGGGTCGCGGCACAACGCGTAGGCGCCGATGTGAACGTGCTGACTATCGGGTTCTGTGGCCATTATGTTTTTCTCTCGCAAAGTATATGGTCTGGGTTATCTGTTCTTGACGGCACACCGATTTCGTCACCGGTTTCAACGAACGATGGGCATGTGAATAGCATGCACGTTGTACTTGTCGATCAGATGTTCCGTCTTCCGGCTTCGGTCCGCCACCAGCACCGAAACACCCAATACCTTTCCCTGTAGGCGCTCGATCAACTTGATCATGGCCTTAACCTGGGCGCCGGTGTCGATCACATCGTCAACGATCAGAATGCGTTCACCGGGTTTTATCAGGTCTTTATTCACCTCCAGGGACTTTTTTCTGTTCGTGTAGTCTACAAAAGAGATTCTCGACCGGTGCTGACGATGGATGGGAAGTTCCCCTCCTTTACGGAAAGGAATGAAGCCCCGGTTCAGCCGCTGGGCTACGGCACTGCCCAGGATGAATCCCAGTGATTCCGGACTCGCCACCTTGTCAAGATCGACGTTGCGGAATGGACGGGCGAGATCGAGTATCAGGTTCCTGCGGACTTCCGATTCGTTACACAGGGGCGTCAGGTCTACTTTGTTGCCGGGAACCCGCCGGTCAATATGAGGACGGTAGTAGTCCCACTGCATAGTGGTATCTTTCGGAATGATGGTTTGGTGTCCGTGGGTGGCTGTCCGTGGGCGGGTGTCCGTTGGTATGCTCCTGCTGTATGTTCAGTCTTCTAATTGCAGCCTCAATCCGTCATAAGCCAACCGGTAGCCGTGCCCCCTGGCGTATTCGTCCAACTCGTCGTGTTCCAGGTTCCCCTCGTGGGACAGATGGGTCGCGTAAACCACGCCGCCATCCTTGAGCAATCCGTGCTCTCGAAATCGATCCGCGTGAGCGGCGACGTCCTTCGAAGCGAGATGGTCCGCCGGCCTGGACTCGAAACCGATTCCGTAGGTGTGATCGAGAATGACCACGTCATACCGGATGCGTGCTCGCTGCAGGTGTTCCCAGACCGCTTCGGACAGCACCGACGTGTCGGTACCATAGAATACGGCCTGGTCTCCCAGCTCGATTGAATAAAGCAGAAACCCCTGGTCGTTGCCGTGGTTGGCGGGATATCCGGTAACTCGATAGTCTCCCATACGGTACGACTCAAAAGGCTTAGAAGACAGGATTTTCAAATTCAACGCAGACTGCGTTTTCGGGTCGAAAAGGCTCCCGTACGCACTCTGTTGGCGGACAAGCGCATCGATCGCATGAAGCGTCTCATCAGAGCCTCCAAGCAACAGATCGCCTGATACCGTCGTCCCGTATTCGGCATGCCTTGCGAGAATGAATCCGATGTCCAGGTGGTCTGTATGCGGGTGCGTCTGAATACATAGGCCGATGCCGGCGAGCGAAATTCGGTGCTGGAACGACGCCGTGGCGATGTCGGGTCCGATGTCCACCAGCAGATCATCGTTGATCACCATCGACGATCTCCTGCGGAGATTCTTGCCTCCAATTCTCCTGGCTTCCGAACAGACCATGCAGGTGCAGAAGGGGATCGGCATCGAAGGCGCGGCCGCGGTTCCGAGAAAGGTTAGGTTCATCTGTCCGTTCGTTACGATTCACCGACTTCATTCAGACCTAAGGGTCTCCACCGGGTTTACCATAGCGGTCGCAATCGCTTTTACACTGACCGTAACCAGGGCGATCACCAGCGCCAGAAGACCAGCGACCAGGAACCATCCGGGACCGATATCGACGCGGTACGCAAAGTTCTGCAGCCAGTTGCTCATGGCCCAGTAGGCCAGGACCCAGGCGACCGGCACGGCAATCGCCACCAGCTTGAGGAAGTCTTTTGAAAGCATATAGAATACACGAGCCACCGAAGCCCCCATTACTTTATGGATTCCGACCTCCCTGGTCCGCTGCCGGGTGGCGAATGAAGTCAGGCCGAACAGGCCCAGACACGCGATAAAGATGGCCAGGAAGCTGAAGGCGCCCAACAGATTTGCGGTGCGTTGCTCCGACAGGTACAGTCGCTCGAAATCCTCATCCAGAAACGAATAGGCCAGGGGGTAATGGGGAAATACCGAAGCCCATGATGCTTCGATCGCACTGATTCCATCGAGTATATTCCGCGCCTGCAGCCGTATCGCCGACTGACCGCCGCCGCGTCTCAAGAGCCTCAACTGCATGGGGCCAGCCGCGTCATGAAGGCTTTGCATATGGAAATCCTCGACGACGCCGATGATCCTGATTGGCGGGCCTGTTCTGTATCGTATATGACGTCCTGCGACTTCCTCCGGCGCGGCCTGGCCCATTCGTTCAATCGCGGACCGATTCAGGATTACCGCGTTATTCGTATCATCGTCCAACGCACTAGAAAACGCGCGCCCGGACAGCAATTCAAGGCCAAGGGTCTCTACAAAACCGGTAGATACAAACAAGGCGGGAATCCCGATCAGGTCTTCTTCCGGCTGATCCGCCATGCGTGTCGGAAAGGAAGGAATCATAGCGGAACTGGCCATGCGTCCCGGCATCAGAACAGATCGAGTCATACCCTGAATATGCGGACTCTGGGAAAGTCGTGTCTTGAAGGTGTCGAAATCCTGCTCCACCCCTGCGACTAGCGGAATAACGACGACCTGGTCCTTGTCGAATCCCAGGTTTCTACTTTGCATGTAATCCAGCTGTTGGTACACAATCGCGGTGCTGACGATCAGCAGAATCGATAGCGTAAACTGTACCACCACAAGACTTTTTCGCAGCATGGATCCTGTCATGCCGCTCGTCATTTCATCCTTGAAAATCTGGATCGGGTGAAATCCGGAGACAAACAATGCCGGATAGCTGCCGGACAACAGGCCCGCAAAGACCGCGATGCCCAACAGCCATAGCAACATCCCGGGGTTGTCCAGGTAACCGATCTGTATGGCTTCTCCCGCCAGCGTGTTGAACCAGGGCAGGATGGCCGTAAAGAGCCCCAGGGCCACGATAAAGGCCAGGCCGGCCGAAAGCATGGCCTCGCCCATAAACTGTATCAACAACGCGCCCCGCTGGGCCCCGAAGGTTTTCCGAATGGCCACTTCTTTGGATCGGGCGGCGGACTGCGCCGTGGCCAGATTCATGAAGTTGATACAGGCGATGAGCACGATAAAAACCGCCACAGCCGTGAAAACGTAGATATAGCCGATATCACTGTTGCCGCCCATATCCCGTTCCAGGTGCGACCGCAGATGGATGTCGGTCAACGGCTGTAGCCGGGGACTGAAGGACACACCACGCGCCGCGAGCGTTTGAAGAGGCACATAGGTATCTACCCACCTGGCGATTTTGTCCTCCAATTCTCCAGAAGCCGTACCCTTCGCCAGCAGAATGTACGTGTAGTGCTGCGCACCTTGCTGCGCACCAGACCAGGACGTTGCATAAACCTCGCGGCGGTTTTCGATATTGAGATTCTCGCTGACAAGATAGTCGGCGGCGAAGTGGGAATTGGACGGAACCGCTTCCATGATGCCCGTCACACGGAAGTCGTACCTGTCATCCGCGCGGATGAACTTGTCCATGGGATTCTCATCGCCGAAGAGTTTGGCCGCCATGGGTTCACTGATGACAATAGCCCGCTCGGGATACGCGAAATCGTCCAGCGCAGTTTCCGGGTTGCCCTGTTTGAGCGGAAAGGAAAAGACGTTGAAGAAGCCTTTTCCTACCGTATAGACATCGCTTTCCAGAAACGTGTTATCCCCATAGGACATCATCCAGATATTCGTTGTGCCCCGCATCCGCACGAACTCTTCGACCTCCGGAAACTGCTCTTTGAGCGCCAGCCCCAACGCGGGTGGCGTGCGTGCGAAGTTGCCGTTTACCACACGGTAAATCCGATCGGCTTTCTCATGGAAACGGTCGTAGCTCAATTCGTGCTGGATATACAATACAATCAGCATGCAGCACGTGATGCCGATCGCCAGTCCGAGGATGTTGATACTGGTGTATCCCGGCTGCCGGATCAGATTACGGAAAGCAACGCTGAGATAATGAAATACCACGAGTACCTCAGATCGAGGAAACGGTTGGCGGTGAGGAATTGCTGAGGAGAACGAGTGGATGCGCTACATGCTCAGTTAACGGATGAATCTGCCAAACTTTCCTGGCTCAGTTTCCCAGTCCCAGGCGTCGTGTGGTTCGATCTGTTGGACGGCCTTTCAGTTTACCCAGCCAGGCCAGTACTACAATAACCACAGGCCACAACATTGTGTTGATAAGATCGTGAATACTTGCTGTCAGAGCAGCCATACGAATGAAACCCTGATCTGTATAGTCATCTCTAAGGTCAAGCAACTCCATCAAGGACGTGACAATTACCACAGGAATCAGACACCGAACATCAATCGAGCCCTTTCTCCATAAGATTACAGCTGCAAAAAACACGAGCAATCCTACATGAATGTGGACCGCGTCCTTTGAAATCTCCAGGATGGACAGGATTACCAGCTTCAAGTTCTGGTATTCGGACATTTCCCAATCGATCTCCTACCGCTCAATCACCCCTGTCTCAGCGCGTTGACCGGGTTCCTGCGCGACGCCCCGACTGCAAAGGTCTAGTGCCCTACCAACAGCAACAAACCATGGGCACGGACGTGTCATGTGCTGTGGGTAGATATTCCTTTACGAATCCCCTCAAGATATCCTTGAGCTTTTCCGCTTGCCCAAGCCAAATCTGGTGATGCGCATGCTCAAGAAACTCCAACCGCGCGTTCGGCAACAGTTGAGCAAGTTGCTCGACTGGCCAACTCGGCCTGATATCCTGTCTGCCATACACAAAGACCCATTGCACACAACATTTCACGAATTACGACCCCCAACTTATTCCTTCAGTTTCCTGCAGTCCAGCCGCGCCACCTGCAGCGGCGTCTTACCGTTCTTTGATTCCAGCTTCGTGGCCGCACCCAGCTCTATGAGCGCTTCCGCCGCCTCCAGACGGCCTTCGTAGGTAGCGCGGTGGAGGGGAGCGCGGCCCTTTTTATCCTGTACATTCAAGCTGGCGCCGTGTTCCGCAAGGAGGCGGATCGGCTCGGTCTGTCCCCTCTCAGCGGCCAGGTGCAGGGGGGTTCGTTTCGTGACGGTCTCGGCGTCGACCTCGGCTCCGTTCCGCAGCAACCATTTCACACACCCGGTTGAACCGGCGCGCGCCGCCCAGTGCAGCGGCGTCATCTCCGCCTCTCCCCTCAGTGTCACCGCTTTTGCATCCTTCCCAGCCAGTTCGCGCACCCGCTCGAGGTCGTTTAACCCGCACGCAGAGAAGATATCGTAGAACGCCCCATGCTCAAGGAGAGCACGGACTGTGTCAGCTACCAATGGGTTCCAGCGCTCGGTCCCACGGCGTGCCGCCGCCTCCTGCAAGGGCGTGTTTCCTCGCTCCCCGTTCCCGGAGAACGGCGCTTCCGGGTCGGCGCCGTACTCGAGCGCGAACTCGGTGTACTCGACCGGTCTGCCGACCGCCCAGAACAGCAGCGAGGTGTTCGCCGGCCATCCCACGTGAGACGTGCTGATGACGGAGGCGTCGGTGACACCGGCCTCGAATACCGTGCGCAAGGTATTGAAGTTTCCGTGGTAGAACGCCTTGGTTACCGGCTCGTGCTGGTGTTTTCTGTCAAGTCCGGTCTCGCAGTCGTAGAATTGGTAAATCCCGCGATCCAGCAGGAAGCGAACCGCTTCGTGCGTGCCGTGGTAGGAGGCCGCCATCGAGAGCGCGACCGAACCAACCGTTTCGAGAAGCGAGGGACTTTCCTTGAGCAGGGCTTTCATTCGGGGGACGTCGCAACTGGCATGGCTCAGGTCCGTCGCGTCGTGCGCCGTGGCTCTCAGGAATTGGTTTTCGAGCGAGGTCAGCTTCCTGCCCTCTTTCATTTCGAAAGCCCGCGTCATCTTTTCCAACAGGTATTCGGTGTCGTTCATTAGAGGTGAGCCTCTTATGTGGACTTACATCTCTGGAGTTTGAAAGGTGCCGCCATGCTCGGACCCAAAGTCACCTCTCCGGTGGCCTGTGACCGTTCGGTGTAATCACCCCTGCCTCAGCGCATTCACCGGATTCCGGCGCGACGCCGCGACCGCATGCGCCCCGATCGTCAGCCAGGCGATGACCAGCGCAACGATACCGCCAGCAAGGAACCACGTGAAATCAAGAGCCGCTGCGTAGGCGTAGTTCTGCAGCCAACTACTCATGACGAGGTAGGCCAACGGCCAGGCGATCAGGTTCGCCAGGATCACGTACTTCATGAAATCCCTCGACAAGAGAATCACGATACCGGAAACCGATGAACCGACTACTTTGCGGATCCCGATCTCCCGGGTGCGTTGCTGGATCGAAAACGAGGCGAGACCCAGGAGGCCCAGGCACGCCACGAAGATCGCCAGAAACGCGAAGATCGCGAAGATCTCGCCAAGCTGATGGTCGGTCCGGTACAGTGCGTCGAAATCCTCGTCCAGGAACGTATAGTCGAGCGGGAACCGGGGATCCACGTCTCTCCACACTTCCTCGATGCGCCCGATGGTTTCGGGGATATTATCAGGCGCGATCCTGATCAAGACGAAAATGTGATAGGTGCTGGTCATGATCGCCGCGGGCTCGATCTCTTCGTGTATCGTCCGTAGGTGAAAATCTCGAACCACACCAATTACGCGCCCTGGAACCACTCCTTCAAAGGACAGCCGCTCAAACTGCCTGCCGAGCGCGTCGTCGGGCGTTCCCCATCCCAGATTCCGGACGGCCGTCTCGTTCAGCAGGACTCCACCGGTCGTATCCGTGCCCCAGTCCGGCGAAAAGTTCCGGCCGGCTATGACATCGATATCCATGACATCCAGGAAGTTCTCGTCCACGTGTAGCGTGGCCATCATCAGGTGGTCCTCGGGCGGCATCCCATCGGGCCGGACCTCCATGATCGGCAACACCCTCATGCCCGGTACGCCGGTAGTCGTAGCGACACCGACTACACCCGGCATTCCGGACAGGCGCTGCTTCAGCACGGGGGTATTGGGTACCTGGTGGGAGCCTGTGATGGGGACGACCATGACGTGCTCTTTGTCGAAACCCAGCCGCTTGGTCTGGATGAATTCGAGTTGATCATGGATGACGGCCGTGCTGACCAGCAGGAAGATGGACATGGAGAACTGGACCACCACTAGTACCTGTCGCATGCCCAGGCCTTTCTTTCCCGTTTCTGGGTTGCCTTTCATTACAATGGCGGGCAGGAATCCTGACAGGTACGCCGCCGGATAGCTACCGGCGGCCAAGCCGATCAAGATCGTACCAAGGACCAGCACGACCAGCACCATCCAGTCGGTCAGCGGCAGCACGAGTTGCTTCCTTGCGATCTCGTTGACGGCGGGCAGCGCCAGTTGAACCAGTAGAACCGCCACGATCGCGGCGAGGCCTGCCATGAGGACCGATTCTCCAAGGAACTGCCGGATCAACTGCAACCGATTGGCGCCCATCACCTTTCTTACGCCTACTTCTCTGGCGCGCATCTCGGAACGGGCTGTGGCCAGGTTGATGAAATTGATGCATGCGATGATCAGGATCAGGAACGCGATGGCCATGAAAAGGGCTACGTACCGGATATCACCGTTAGGTTCGTGTTCACTCTCCCTGTTAGAATAGAGTTGGATGTCAACGAGGGGCTGGAGCGATGGCCGCAGGCCGATGCCCGCCTCCCGGTACTGGTTGCCCGCGTGACGCTCCAGGAAGGCCGGCAGCTTCGCTTCGAAATCACTCGGTGATACGTTCTCACGTAGCCGGATGTAGGTATACAGGTTCCGGTGAAACTCCCAGTCGCCCAGGTCCCAGGACCCGATCACGTTCATCGTGGTGTAGGATACGAACATGTCCGGCCGCATGTGGGAGTTGGTCGGGATGTTCTTCATGACGCCCGTCACCATGAAGTCCCAGCGATTGTCGAGATTGACGACTTTCCCCACGGGATCTTCGGCGCCGAAGTACTTGAAAGCCAGATCTTCCGAAATCACCATTGAGTACGGCTCGTCCAGCGCGGTGCCCGGGTCGCCCAGGACCAATGGAATGCTGAACATTTCAAACAGGTCCGGTTCCGCCCAGATGACCTTGCGTTCGTAGTAGATGGTGTTTCCGAGGTCGACGAGCCAGGCGGATTCGGTGCCTCTCATGCGGACGAGGAGCTCTATCTCGGGGAAGTCGCGCTTCAGGGCGGGTCCCCAGGCCGTGGGCGTACCGGCGGTCTGTACGGTCTGGCCCCCGCTCTCGATATCGTCCACGATCCGGTATACACGATCGGCATGGGGATGATACCGGTCGTAGCCGAGTTCATCCTGGATATACATGAGGATCAGAATGCACGTGGCCATGCCGATGGCAAGCCCAGCGATGTTGATGAGCGAGTAGGCGGGATGCCTGCGGAGGTTGCGCAGGGCCACGCTGAGATAATTGTGGAGCACTTAGGCCTCTTCCAATCTGTCCAGTCTGCGGACCCGTTCCGTTATCACGATTCTCGGCCGGTCGCCGCGGTTGGGAGATGCGGCATGGATGATCCAGGGGTGCATGAAGATCACGTCGCCAGGATCGCCCGTGAATTCGACGGCCTGTACGGGAATGCCGGAGACGTCGACGGGATTCACAAGGAATCGGTCTTCGCGGTCTCCGCCCAGGTCGCGGGACCATAGATCCCGCAGACTCGGGGAAGCCCGCTTGACCGCATTGGTGATGTCTTTGGACCGGCCTTCGCCGATCAGCTCCGGTTGACGTGCGATATGGCGGACGAGCCGGTGGGAACCGGCGAGGGCAATCGTCGCGCCGCCGCGGTCGGCCAGCGGTTCCAGTATGGCGAAAACCTGTACGCCGGGGTTTTGCTCTGACGCAGTGTCTACGGCAATCTGCAGGTCCATGTGCCATGATTGATTGGGCAGAAACCACGGGCCCGCAGCGGGGAAGGTAAGCAGAAGCGCCCCCCAGGGACTAGGTTTTTCCCAGTGTCCAGGTTCGAGGAATTCGTCTATCGCATCCTTTACGGCCTGGTTGCAGGTAGGTTCGAAGGCGCCGGACCGCATCAGCCTGTTGAAACCTTTCGGCTTTGCTTCCGGCCAGGTTTTTGGGTCATCGCGCGGAATCCCGCACCTTTGCTCCAGGTCGTCCCAGACGCGGTCGAGTACGGACTGGACCTCCGTATCCGGAAGCATGCTCGGCACGCGGACCCAGCCGTGCTCGTCGAATTCGGATTTCTGCGCAGCGGTCAACATGGTTGTTCAACTGTTACATTCGGGACTACGGGTTGTTATGACGGCTTTCTTGCTATAATCTCAGACCAGTCCAAATCATACGGGAGAACACTTATGAGCTCGAGCCCTGAGCACTTGATCAATGTCTTCGATTTACCAAGAATGGCTGTGTTTTCGAAGTCATTTCCAGCGTAGTCTCGGTCGCTATTCATCGTAGACTCGTGTATCTCAAAAGTCAGACAACATTCCAACGGACTTTGTAGATGTGTTCTCCCGGAAATTGAAGATCGGAATCAGGATTCAAGGTGAGGATTGTCTCTGACCACCATTCGCCCGGATCCGCCCGGACGTAGACCAGTTGATCTGTGTCAGGATGTATCGATATGCTTTTAACGTCTTTTTCGTTCGCAAGCCGGGGTAGAGGACTGAAGATCATTCGGTCCCGGTCAAACAACCAACAATGTTTCTCCGTACTGACCGCCAGGAACGCTGTGTCGCCAACCGGAATCAGATCGTGACCCGATACATCTGGGAGGTCAATCGCCTCGACCGTCGCAAGAGACGGATTAGAGGTGTACCAGTACTCTAGATGGTACGTCCAAAGTTTGGTATCGGATAGCGCCCAGAGAACTTGGCGAGTCTCATCCCAAACTACGCCATGCCCCCATGACAGTTCTTCACTGAATAGTTCCTTATCCGGGGTGCTAAGATCGTAAACAATCAGTCTGTCGCCACCGGGGGCGTGAGAGGCGGCAACTGCTACCCTGTCCCCGGGAAGCAAGTCGGCGGAGTGAGCATTCGGTACGCTCGCATAGAAAACAACCGAGCCTGTTTCGCGTTCGATGAGCGCGGCCCCACCGCCGGATGACGTGATCAGTATTCGTTTGCCACCGTCAATGGGCTTGCACTCATCGGTTGTACCAAACCGCGTCCTCATATAATCGGGCAATTCGTTACGGTCGGATGCTTTCCAACTCCAGACCTTTCGCTGGGTCCCGTCCTTCGTTTGACCGATTTCCAGGACAAACACTTCATCCCAGCCACAGACAATAAGTTCACTCATATCTTCGCCGGTTAAAATGTATAGATTACTGTTCCGAACCCAGCCGTTTGAGTCGGCCCATCCGTTCGGACTCGTTGTCCACCAGCCAACCGTCTTTCGACAGTTCCTGATAGGCGCGGCCAAAATGGGGCCGTGCTTCATCCGGCCGGCCCAGCGCATACAGGCACTCGGCGACTTCCTCGAAGACGTATCCATCCGACGTGCCGGTCGCTTCGTGTTCCTTGAGTAGGGACTGCTGCATGACCAGCGCTTCTTCGGTATGTCCGAGTGAGCGCTTCGCACGCCCCACGGTCCATTTAGCGATCCGCGTCGCCTGAGGATTGTCCCGCTCGGTACGCCAGGCAAGCCCCTTTTCGAAGAGTTCCAGTGCCTTTTCGTACTCGCCCGCGTCGTGGTACGTCCACCCGGTGTTGTTGTAGAGCGGTCCAAGCCAGTCCTTTGCATGCGGATCGTCCGATGCTTCCGCAGCTTCCATCGCCCTGTTATTCCACATAAGGGATGCATCTGCCGGCTCGCATATCCCCAGCATGTGGGCCGCGTCCACGGCGTGATAGTCCTCGCCGGCCTTTCTCGCCAGTTCCCAGGCCTCCTTGAAGAGTGGTCGTGCGGAATCTGTGTCGCCGGCCGAGTTGAAGGCGCGGCCGCGTTCGAGGAGAAGCCGGACCCGGGTGGTCTGTGTTGGGTCGTTGGAAGGGTTGTCAATATTGACAATCAATGTTTCAGCGTCATCGAGGACGCGGTGGGCTGCGTCGAATTCCCGTCGAAGGCTGTGGGTGCGCGCGATTTGCGAGAGAAGTTGGGCGTGGTAGTCGTGGCTACCGGCGCTTTCGGCGATGGGTAGCAGACCTCGGAAGGCCTTCTCGGTTTTCGCCGGATCGTTGTAGTCCCAGAGTTTGTCGAAGTCGGGGAGGTTACTCAATTGGAATGCGACTCTATTTGGGATTCGGACTCGTGTTGGTTTGCTGTTGGGGTTACTACGACCGTGCTATCGACTCTACTTATCTCAAACGACCGCATTTCTTCTTCTGTCCGAGAGGCCTGATCGAGAATTCGTCCCGATACGTCGCAGGCAATAGATCCACCCAGCATTCGGCGATTTTCTAATCCTGTTTGAGTGGAGATTTCTGACGCATAGGAAAGATAGTTGGATTGGATCACAGGGACGTTGTAGCAACTGGCGATTTTCCTCGCAAACTCAGCGTTCCAATCCCTGGTTATGTCTTTGTTTTCGTTGTACTCGCTCCCGCATACGCCGGGCCAGAGTATGACGTCGCTTCTCTCCAGACCTTTGCCTTGTGTGTAGTCGAGATTCAGCACTTCGGCGCAGAATATCGAACCGAACAGAATGCCCTGGAAGTTCACGGGAAGGCGGTCATCGGGTTCTACGAATCCCCAACGATTCCTGTCCCCAATGGGCAAATGAGACCTCGCTCCTGCCAGTACAGCTTCTCTTCCCGGCTCGAGCAACACCAGCGCGTTGAGTTGTCCTTCGCCAAGAAAATACGGCAATCCAACCAAAGCGCTGGTTCCAGATCTGTCGACCACGCTGCTTAGAGTTGTCAGTGCTTTATCGACCTGTTCAGGCCAACTGGCATCCTTAAATAGATCATGTAGATGAAAGTCGTAACCCGATAGCATCATTTCGGGAAAGACGACTAAGTCGGCACCTGATTGCGCCGCTTCTTCAATCCACCTGGTGGACTTTCTCACACCGTCATCAATCGAATCAGGCATGCTAGGCTGAATGGTGCAAAGCTTCATGGTTGTCGCCCGATCCTGTTCTGAGGAAATTCAGTGATCCGGTCGTCTGTCGTTCTCTGACGGGCTGGCATCCCCTGATTAGGCATTCACGCCTGCCCGCCATCACATCTGCCCGCCCACGGGCACGAGGGGCTCATCGTACTCCACGATCAATTCGACCTGGTGCAGCACGCGGTCGCCGCCCATTCCGGTGAATCGTTTATCCAGCACGACCTCGAGTTCGTTTTCCCCTTCGCGAACCAGATCGTGGGGCAGATCGAAAGTGAACCAGAAGTGAGTCAAGATGCGTTCCGGAAGTCCGCTTCTCGCGGCCGTGTAGGAGACGATGCCGCCGTAATGGTGCGTGCGCTCAGACGGCGTGACGGTCTCGCCGTTGAACCGGAAGGAGATCTCGTCCTCCGGGCAGCAGTGCCCGATGCGCACACCCAGCGTCACGCCTTTGAGTTCGCCGTCGTCACGGGCATCGGCCAGCCTGTCCCCCACCTGGAACGGCACGCGGGCGGGCACGCCTTCTTCGAGATCCACCGGGAGATACCGTTCGGGGACGTGCGGTTCCGCGTTGGGTTCCCGTTGCGCCGGGAAATAGTGCTTCTTCTTCCTGAGATGGATATCCGGATCGGCCATCTCGCGAAAGACCTGGTATTCGCGTTCGGTATGTGGCCAGGGCAGGTCCAGAAGGTACAGTCCGTCCGCTCCCATGGCGCGATAGTTGGCCGCCGCGGCCCGGTACATCTCGATGGTCGGCAGGTGGTGCCGATCGTCGTAGGGCGATCGTCCCAGCATGGGGTGTACCGGCGTCTTCGATCCGGCGGCCGCTTCGACCACCCACCCGATGGGCATCTCCTGATCGAAGAGGAAGCTTTCGGTCCAGGGAATGACAGTGTCCAGGAGACCCTCCTCGAGCCAGGCGCACACGTCCATGCCCAGGGCGAGGTTCGCTTCCTCGGTAGCGCGCACCCTGGCGGCCAGGCACAGAGATTCCCCGCGCGCCTTGCCGAGGCGATCGAGCAGTTGCCTGATCTCCCGTATGAACTCCGTGAGCACCGGCGCTTTCTCCCGCGCCTCCGACGGCTTGAAGAACACGCCCATGTAGGGATCGAACTCCAGCCCGTCCATGCCGTACCGGACGCACACCTCCTCGATGACGCCAAGCCGCTCGGCCCGCACCTCATCACGGGTGTAGTCCGCACAGCCGGCCGCCCGGGGGTAATCGGGATGGTTTTCGCCGATCATGACCTCCGGGTGCTCCAGCTTGAGACGGCCCAGCATGTAGGGGTTGTCGTCGTCCGGCGAAGTGGGCTCGGTCATTCGCAGGCTGCCCAGTATGCGCCGTCCCTTCTCGTGCGCCCGTTCTACAGCCACTTCGAGCGGATCGATACCCGCCTCAAGCGCCAGGTTCAGGTTCTTCGTCGCCCACCACCACATCATGCTCATGTTGTGCTCTTCGACGCCTTCTCCCCACTTCAGGCCGGCCTTCGTGTCGTGGAGAAAGGTCTCGCCGGAACCCAGGCCGTAGACCAGGGTATCCACGTCGGTTCCCAAGATCTCGTCCACGGGTTGCCGCCACTGGTGCAGGCTCATCGGCGGCTCATAGCGGTAGATGCTGTAGTGACGGGCGTCGTTGTAGTGGATCAGCTTCGGTTTTCGCATGACTGCCTCGCTCTGGTAGAACGGCTTCCGGCCATTTCGACCGGAAGCAGATAGGCTTACCGTATTGCTTCCGAACTGTTATTGTACAATTGTACAATAGCCAAGTCCGCAAGCGACCCATGTCCGTCTGCACGCGGTTCTTCACTTCTCGAGCACGACGCCTTCGCGCTCAATGCGGGCGAACATCTCCCGGTACGCATCGGAACCGTCGTCGTCCCAGTACTCAGTGGTAATGAGCGCGTCGTAGCTCATGGGGACCATGCCGCGCCGCCGGTCGGGCCGCACCATGAAAATGGAATCCTCCGGGTCGGCGATGTTGTACATCCGGGCGCCGTTCTCGTACCTCGACCTGATGATCCACCTATCCTGGCGCGGCAACTCGAGTCGCTTGAGCCGCTCCAGTTCTTCGCGGTCCAGCGTGACCCCTAGCCCGGGAACTTCCGGAACCCGCACGAATCCGTTGACGGGCTCGAACCGTTCCGTGACCACATCGCTCTTCCAGGTCTCCGTCGCGCTGATGAAGTGGAAGTTCGCCGACGGGAAGACCGCTGTCATGTGGGCCGTCATGGCCCGGGTGATGTTCCCACCCACGTTCTGAAGCATGAAGGGACTGTCGTCCGCGGCGAACAGGCCCGCCCGCCGCACCGCCTCGCCGATCGGTTGATGCCCCAGCATGTACGCGTCCGCGGGTTTCATCAGCACTTCGTAGGTCGCCCCCATGGGGAAATGGTGCAGCACAACAGGCAACCCGGTGCGATTGCGCAGCTCGATGTAGCCCTGGATGTCCCCCGGAGGCAGGGGGTCTTCGAAGCAACCGGCCACCGGGAACCGTTCCAGCTTGTCCAGGAGTTCGGGCATGTGGTCGTCGGTGCCGTGCATGGTGAAATCGTAATGGATCCTGAATCCATTCGGCGCTGCCGCCTGCATCGCCTCGGTCTGATCCATCACGTTCTCGAAGGGCGAGAGGTGGTACTTCATCCAGGTGTAGCCGCGCGCAGAGTACTTGCGCACCGCTTCGGCCATGCGGTCCGGGTGTGTAGACACGGTCCAGCTTCCCACCGGCACCCAGGACCTGACTTTTTGTCCGAACAGCTTGTAGACCGGCACGCCCGCGGCCTTGCCCATCAGGTCGTACATCGCCGTGCCCAACGCCAGGGAGGTTTCGTCACCGACCCATTCGAAAGGGTTCGTCCCGATGTACCGGTCGACCACTTCCTTCGGTTCCGAGTCACCTCCTTCGCCCAGTCCAATGAGCCCGTCGTCGGTATGCGCGACGTAGACCGTCCGCTTCGCCGGTCCGTAGAAATGGTTAAGCTGGTAAGCGATCCAGTCCTCGTATTCGAGGGTGATCTCGTGTGCCTCGATCTCGGTGACTTTCATGGGTTGTTCCTGTTCGTCTGATAAAACGCGATGAGTTCCTTCCGAACCGCGCTGCACCGATGGACGACGCCGTGAGATTCATCAGGATACATGATGAATTCGGCTCCGGGGATCTTCGCCGCGAGATCCCTTCCCCATGATACAGGCACTTCCCGGTCATTGGAACCGTGGACTACGCGTGTCGGAACAGCTATGCGAGCACACGCGTCCGTCAGGTCCCGGTCTAGATAGGCGGCGATGGCCCGAAGCTGGGTTTCATACCAATGCACGAGGTCCTTCCAGGTGCACTGCTTCAGGGACTGTGTAATGCGATCCTCGTACTCGGTCAGGACACCTCGCTCCTTCATTTCCTCCCGCTCCCACAGCACGTCCAGTGAAAGCACGACGCCTGGCGGCCGGTTGTCCCAGGCCGCTTCCGCGCCCCGTTTGTCGAGGATATCCAACTGATCTTTGACAATCCGGGTTACCGGGTCTTCGTCCGGCCAGAGATTCGCGGCGGTCCCTGCCAGCACGAGGGTCCGGGTTCTTTCCGGGTAGATAGCTGCGAAAAGGATCGCAATGGGTCCACCTGCGGACGAGCCGATCACATGCACTGAGTCTACTTCGAGGTGATCCAGTAACGCAACCAGATCTCGTGCCTGGTTCTCCAGATCATACCCCGACTCCGTACGGGCAGACCGCCAGCAGCCCCGGCGATCGTACGCAATAAAGCGGTAAGCCGCCGCGAAATCCGTCTCCCATGTCCACGCGCCAATCGACGGTGCGCGAAGATGCATGTCAATGGAAGGGAACCCGCCGTGTATGAGGACGACGGCCTCACCCTCTCCCTGAACTTCGTAGAACATCCTGTAGCCGTTCAGGCAAGCGAATGGCAATGTATCTACCTTGTGTATACTCTCTGATTCCGCGAGAACAGGTGTCGTTTGGATGTTGATTCTGTTACGCTGTTTCTTTTTCAAGCGCTTCTGTCAATGGTCCCGAAATGTCCTTCAGAGACGGCAACGAGTATTCCCGGCGCGCACGGCCGGCGAGATCCCGGGGATAGACGACGAGATGTCCATCATCCGTGTATCTCGGGAATACATGCCAGTGAACATGCGGCACTTCCTGAAACGCCGCGGGGCCATTCGACTGCCAGATCGACAGTCCTTCCGGCTTGTAAACCCGGCGAACTGCCCGAGCGACTTTGCAGACTGCACTGGCAAGAGCGGCAGCCGTTTGTTCGTCAAGATCATAGATCTGTTCGAAGTGGTTTTTAGGGACGACCAGGACGTGCCCTTCGTTGCTCTGGCGAAGATCCAGGAACGCCAGGGTTGATTCATCTTCGTATACGGCCGCGGAATCCAGTTCGCCGCTGATGATGCGACAAAAGACACAGTCGTTGTCATGAACCGTCATGGACCTCTCCCGCATTGCTCCGATCGGTGCGTCCAGCCTGCCGCGCTTTCTCCCTCAAGGTCATCCGCCTATTCTTTTCTTCCGCCTTTTGTCTTTTCTTCTCTTCCTTGAGTTCCCGCTCCTTAACTGCCTCCGCATACTGTGCTCGACTCGTCCGCACCTTGTCCAGCCATTCCTGCCGGGTGGAAAGGATCTCGGGACTGCTTCTGCTCCCATAGCTCAGATGGTTCAGAAAATCGATGACTTCGTTGGGCTTCCCGCCGATGAGATCGCGTGCTCCGGGTCCGGTCAGACCACCTTCGAGTTCCCAGTGATACCGGTGGATCAGCGTATCTATGAGGATCAGTTTTTCCTGGGGTGATCTCGCAACCCTGTACTTCTCCACGTATTCCTTAAGGAAGGAGGTCATGCCGGACGCAATCAGGTGTTTGCCCTGAAACGATTTCTGGTATTCGGCCCAGACCAAATCCCAGTTACAGACCTCGCAGCGCAGCAGAAACGACGGGTCGAAGTCGTGTGGGATTTCGCGCTGGCATAGCGGGCAACTCGCGAGGCCGCTGTTCGCTTTCCTGGCACGGAAGATGTGCTCGATTCTCACCAGCAGGCCGATACCCACATCGTCGATCAGCACTTCGTCACAGATTCCGAGGGCCTCCTTCTTGTACAACTCGGCGATCTTGTGGCGGGGAATCCGGCCTGGCCAGGTTGGTCTGTCGTGCCGTACTTGGGTCATGGGGCCTGCCTCGACGCTACCAGCCACATCTCACTCCGGCATGTACAAATACAGATTATCCACCAACTGCGGCCGCGGCGCGGTATCCTGGAGCCAGCGGTAAGGCTTGCTGATGATGCCGAATTTGCCGTCCAGCTCTATGACCTGGGCTTCGTGCGTACCGATCCCTGTGTCGATGACGTGCTCATCCATGTGGTCGCCGCGGCTCAGAAAGAGCAGTTGCCGGGGCGGATGCGGTTTGGTCCAGTCTCCCCGGCCCATCTCGCCCACGTAGATGTCGGGCCGGCCGTCTCCGTCGAAGTCGGCCACCTGCAAGGTGTGCGCATCGAGGAGCCGGTCGTTGAGCACTTCGGCCTCCCACGGTTTCTCGACGTCCGCGCCCGGCCTGAACAGCGCCAGCCGTCCATAGGTCTGCCCGATGTCCAGGGCCACCTCGCACACAGCGATTTCGACTCGCCCGTCGCCGTCGAAATCCGCCGCCCGGACCCGCACGCCGCCATACCCCTCGGCGAAGACGTGCCGCTCCCATTCACCGTTCGGCAGCAAGCGATACCACGAAGTCCCGGCGATGAGTTCCAGCCGCCCGTCTCCGTCCACGTCGGCGGCCGCGAAGTCCTGTTCGCTTACGCCGGTGGCCACCTTACTGACGCCGGGCCACGGAGTCACGAAGGGATCATCGGGCACCGGGACCGAGAAGATCGTCCCGGCATCGGGGTTCCATACATACAATTCGTTCCGGCCGTCGCCGTCGATATCCGCCACCATCAGGTCATGGATCCGGCTATCGGGAAGTTCGAACACCACGCGACGAGCCCAACGCTGCGTGGGATCGTCGGGGCACGCCCACCAGAATACGTGGTTGCCCCGGTCGCTGGTGCCGGAGATCAGATCGAGTCTACCATTCCCGGTGAGGTCGACGAGAGCGGTACCGACACTGATGCTTGGAAAAGTGTCATCCATCAGGTGCGGTACCCACGTGCCCTGATCGGTGCGGCCGAACCAGTGCAGTCCGTCCGGATTCCGGGTGGCGATGACGAATTCCTGCACGCCGTCGCCGTCGAGGTCCCCCACGACGCAGTCCATGCGCTCGGCGGGACCGCCTTCGTAGATGGTGTGACGATGGAATACGGGGGCTTCAGGCATGAAGCGGCCTTTTTTACAGGGAGTGAATGCCGGCCTCTTGGTACTGCCGATCATTTTCGTGGTGCCTGGTTCGGACGCGAACGAAAGCGACGCTTTTCGACGTCAACCCCACGCCGCGCGCAGCGTCCGGACCCAGTTGCCATGCATGATGTCGGCAATGTCGGTCTCCGAATAGCCGCGGCTTTCGAGGATGGCGGGGATCTTGCGCAGGTCGGCAATGGTCTCGAGATCGGCAGGACACTGTTCTTTGCCGTAACCGCCGTCCACGTCGGTGCCGATGGCCGCGTGCCGCGCGCTCCCGGTCAACTGGCAGACATGGTCGATATGATCCACCACGGTTTCAAAGGTGATGGCCGAATTATCCATGGCGACCGGATCCCACAGCGGGGAGATCATCCATATATCCATGGCTGTGCCGATGACGCCGCCGCGCTCGGCCAGGGCCCTGATCTGTTGGTCGTCGAGCTGGCGGTCGTGGTCGCACAGGGCCCTGCAACAGTTGTGGGTGGCCAGCACTGGGCCGTTGAAGTGGTCCAGCGCTTCCCAGAAGGCCTGCTCGGCCAGGTGGCTCACGTCCAGGATGATCCCGGCCGCCTCCAGGGCTTCGAGCATGGGGCGGCCACGGGGCGTCAGACCGCCGGGCGCCTGGGTCCCGTGGGCATAGGAACTGACCCCGTAGTGGCACAGGCTCACCACCCGGAGACCTTCGTCCCACCAGCCTGCCACCTGCTCGGGCCCCACGATGCCGTCCGCGCCTTCCATGCTGAGGACATACCCCAGCGGCGTCGTAAGGGGGTCGGCTTCCCATTCGGCCAGGTGGGCGTCGAGTTCGGCCCGGTTGCGCACCTGGCGAAAGACGCCCCTGGACTCCATCAGGCGATAGTAGGCCAGTTCGCCCATGCACCGGGCATAGGCGATGTCCTGGGTGCGCACGCCGGAGAAGCGCTTGCCCATCGAAGCGATCCGGCAGTTCACCGTGACAAACATGAGCCCGATTCCGCCGCGGCGTAGCTCCTCGAAATTCACCACGCCGAGGCCGCGGCCCTTCTGTGCCATGCCGGCTTCTGCCTCGCGGATTTTTGCAATGGGCTGGAAAAGGTCCCGGTCCCATTCGAGGGCGTTGTAAGCGATGTCCAGGTGGGAATCGACGATCAGCATGAAGGTTCTCCCAAAGTCAAGTCCGCGTATAGAAGCATTGCCGAACCAAGAAACTTGTACAAATCCGATCCGGAGGGTTACCTTGGATTCAAGGAAAGGCGCGCATCGACGAAAAAGCGCGCGAGAAAGGAATGGCGCGCTTCAAAGGAACGGCAAACCGAGAATAGGAGATCGGGATGGCACCCGGACTGTTCGCCGCGCTTGCGGTCGTGTTCCTGACGCTGCTCGGTATTGGAACGCGCTACTACGTCTTTAGCGACCTCAACGCCATACACAGCCTGTTGAGTCTGTTTTTCTCGGCCAATCTGCTGGTTTGCTACTGGGAGATCTGCCTGTTCCTCAAACGGGACTATATCGAGGAACGCACCGAATACTGGCGCGCCCGGAAACGCGAAACGGGCCGTACACCGGCGGTCGAGTTTCTACGGACCAGGGTGCCTTTGAGGCGGATATTCTCCCCGACGGTGTGGGCGGACGTCTGGGCTACATATTCCCTGATCGACGGGTCGTTCTCGGACCGCCGCACCTGGGGGTTTAACGTCGATGTCGCGAACGGATTCTTTACACCGATTCCGACCCTGGTCCTCTACGCGGCCCTAACCTTGAACATCATGCCGGCTGTCCTGGCCGGTATGCTCGGGCTGGTACTTTCCTGGCAGTGGACCTACGCCACGTCGGTCTACGGGGTCAGCTTCTTCATGGCCGGGCGGCAGCGTCTCATCACCAGGACCGAGCTACTTGGCTATGTCGTCGTCCTGAACGCACCCTGGGTGCTCTTCGGGTTGCTGGGCATGTACGTGTCGGCGCGCCTGATCCTGGACGGCGACTACCGCGTGCTGGGCTACTGAACCGCGGCCTGCGCCTGGCGTGCAACGCGAGTCATGCCCGGCGGGCCGAATTATCGTCCCGCACACGCCAAGACTACGCCAGGTCGAACCGGTCCAGGTTCATCACCCTGGTCCAGGCGGCCACGAAGTCGTTCACGAACTTATCCCGCCCGTCATCGCTGCCATAGACCTCCGCGTAGGCCCGAAGCTCGGAGTTCGAACCGAAGACCAGGTCCACCCGGGTGGCGGTCCACTTCACCTCGCCGGTCTGACCGTCGCGTCCCTCGTACACGTCATCCCCTTCGGACGAAGCGCTCCACGCGATATCCATGTCGAGGAGGTTCACGAAGAAGTCGTTGGTCAGCGTTCCCGGCCAGTCGGTGAGCACGCCGTGCTTCGACTGCCCGGTGTTCGCGTCCAGGGCCCGCAGGCCCCCGACGAGCGCCGTCATCTCGGGCGCGGTGAGGTTCAGCATGTACGACCGCTCCACCAGCAGGTCTTCCGGCTTGCCGTCCTGGCCGGCCTGGAGGTAGTTGCGGAACCCGTCCGCGGTGGGTTCGAGCACGGCGAAGGACTCCGCGTCGGTCCATTCGTCCGTCGCGTCGGTGCGTCCCGGCACAAAGGGTACCTGCACGCCATGACCGGCGTCCCGGGCAGCCTGTTCGACGCCCGCGCATCCGGCCAGGACGATCAGGTCGGCCAAAGAGACCCGCTTGCCGCTCGACTGCCCTTTGTTGAACTCCGCCTGGATCTGTTCAAGTTTCGGTAACACCTCGCCGAGGGCGGCCGGGTCGTTCACTTCCCAGTCCTTCTGCGGGGCGAGGCGGATGCGCGCGCCGTTCGCGCCACCGCGCTTGTCCGTGCCGCGGTAGGATGACGCCGCGGCCCAGGCCGTCGAGACCAGACGTGAAATGGACAGGCTGGAGGCCAGGACCTGCTCTTTCAGGGCGGCGACGTCCTGCTCGTCGATCAACGCGTGATCGACCGCCGGGACGGGGTCCTGCCAGAGCAGCGATTCCGCGGGGACCAGCGGACCGATATACCGGCTGCGGGGGCCCATGTCGCGGTGAAGCAGCTTGAACCACGCCCTGGCGAAGGCGTCTTCCAGATCCGCGGGACGCTCGAGAAAGCGCTCGGTGATCGCCGCGTATTCGGGGTCCGCCTTCAGGGAAAGGTCCGTGGTGAGCATCATGGGAGCATGCTTCTTCGAGGGATCATGGGCGTCCGGCACGTTGGCCACCTCGGCGGCGTTCCTGGGCGTGTACTGCGATTTGCCCGCGGGACTCTTCGTCAGCTCCCACTCGTGGCCGTAGAGGTTCTCGACGAACTCGTTGTCCCACTTGACCGGGTTGCTGGTCCATGCGCCTTCCAGACCGCTGGTGATCGTATCGCCGGCCTTTCCGCTTCCGTGGCTGCTCTTCCAACCGAGACCCTGCTGATGAATACATGCGCCTTCCGGCTCGGGACCGACATGGTCCTCGGGTCCGGCGCCGTGAGCCTTGCCGAAGGTGTGTCCGCCGGCGATCAAGGCGACCGTCTCCTCGTCGTTCATCGCCATATTCTTGAAGGTCTGGCGGATGTACTGCGCCGCCAGTGCCGGGTCCGGATTGCCGTTCGGCCCTTCCGGGTTCACGTAGATCAGGCCCATGTGGTCCGCCCCGAGCGGGCACTTGAGCTCACCGTCTTCGCTGTGGCGCTGGTCGTCGAGCCACGTCGTCTCCGAGCCCCAGTCCGTCTCGTCCGCCTCCCACACGTCCGGGCGGCCGAAGGCGAAACCGAAGGTCTTGAACCCCATGGATTCGAGCGCACAGTTGCCGGCGAAAATGAGCAGGTCGGCCCAGGAGAGGTTCCGGCCGTATTTCTTCTTGATCGGCCAGAGCAGGCGGCGCGCCTTGTCCAGGTTCCCGTTGTCCGGCCAGCTGTTGAGCGGCGCGAAGCGCTGGTGGCCGGAACCGCCGCCGCCCCGTCCGTCGAAGATGCGGTAGGTGCCCGCGGCGTGCCAGGTCATGCGGATGAAGAGTGGTCCGTAGTGGCCGTAATCGGCGGGCCACCAGTCCTGCGAGGTCGTCATCACCGCTTCGATGTCTTTGCGAAGTGCATCGACGTCGAGGTCCTTGACCGCCTCGGCGTAGTCGAATTCCTCGTCCATCGGGTCGGATTGCGGCGCGTTCCGGCGCAACGGTTTCAGGTCCAGTTGATCCGGCCACCAGGTCTGGTTGGTCGTCATTTCGATCCTCCGTTAACGTGTGCTGGATGATGGTAAAACCTATGGGATGCGCAGTTTGTCGGACATAGGAACTTACAGCTAGGAAAAATACCGATTTTACCCGTGCTCAGGCAAGAGGAATATGGGGGAAAATGAACGCTTTCGTGGAACCACCTCGCCGCAGAATCGTCTTGATGATACAGAGGAAATGTTGCAGTTTTAAATACAGATCCGGTAGTTCCATCCAGGGCAAGACACCAACCAGGCAAGACACCATCCAGAGCACGATACCATGGCATCCTCGTATACTCAAACCTGTCGCTGCGAAAGCTTCTTTCTGCCGCTCCTGGTGGCCCTTTTCACTGTCAGCGTTTTCGCCGGCTGTGACGGCGACAAGGATCCGACAGGCCCCGGCCCGGACGGGCAGGAGTACATCGAGACCCGGGTCGTTACTGTCGGCCCCACTCTGGCCAAGTGCTATGGCGTGGGCCTGCGAACCTGCATGGTGGTCGACGGCGGTTTTTTCTACGATGCGATCGAAGGTTTCGAGTACGAGACCGGCTACAACTATCGCCTCAGGATCGGAAAGTACGATCCATGGGGCGGGCGGGAGCCGCCGCAGGACGCCAGCCGTTACGCCTACCGATTGCTGGAGCAGTTGGAGAAGAACCCGGCGCCTTCCACGAAGGTAACCCTGACGGTAGGTCCCGCGCGTGTTGTATGCGCCCGGAGCGACGACTTCTGTCCGGTGGTGAATGGCGTGCCGTACGACGACACCATCAACGACTTCGATTACGAGGCGGGCTACCACTATGTCCTCGAGGCGAACCGGTACGACGATGGCCGGTACGTCCTGACGAGCGTGGTCTCGAAGACCAGGGCTGAAGGAACAGAGGATGAAGAAATCACCATCGATTGGGGAAGGGTCGAGTGCGGCGACGGCCATCCCGGGTACTGCAAGGTCTTCAACGGCACCCCCTACCGCGGCGAGATTGTCGGCTTCCACCCGAGGCACGAATTCGACTACCGGCTGCGCGTCGAGAAGTTCAGCATGTCTCCCGACGACATGACCGGATCACCCGGCAGCATGACCGGATCACCCCTGGTTCCGGCTTACGGCTATCGTTGGCTGGAGACACTCGAGGAAACGCAAGGCGGTTGATTCCGCGGCTCGGTACCGGTTACCGGAGCACGCGTCGCTAAAAAACGGCGATAACCAGGTTCCAGGTAGGGTGAACGCCGCCATTCCAAAGAGGTGCTCATGTTGAACGACGAACAAGTCATTCGTTACCGGGAAGACGGTTTTCTCGTTTTCGAATCCCTGTTACAGGGCGAGCGACTGGCCTGGTACAAGCAGGTATTCGACGAACTCGTCGCCGAGGGCAGCCGATTGACCGGACAAATGCCGCACTGGTCACTCGAGCTGAACGAACGGGGCGAACCTCGGGCGGGCTTGCTGCACAAAGTCCAGGGGGTATGCGTGGTCGAGGAACGCGTGCTGGAACTGGCGCGCGAACCGGCGATCGTAGACCGCGTGGCCGAGTTGATCGGCGAGAATCTCGACGTGTTCGGCACCAAGTTCTTTCCGAAGTTGCCCGATGGCGGTACGTCGACGGGCTGGCACCAGGACAACTTCTATTTTGGGACCGATACGGATCGCATCGTCAGCTGCGGGATCTACCTGGAAGATGCGGACGTGGAGAATGGTTGCCTGCGGGTAGTGCCGGGCAGCCACCGGATCGGCGAAATTGTCGAGCACCGCAGTGAGCTAAGCAGGCATGGCAGCTGGACGAAGGTCGATGAGGCGCAGGCCGTGGACCTGGTTATTCCCGCGGGCACGGTCGTGCTGTTTTCCGCCAATCTCCTGCACGGCGCCTACGACAACCACAGCAGCCGCACCCGCTACAGCACGGCCTGGCACTATATGCCCGAAGAACTCAATCCCGAGAAGTTCCTCAAAGGGGTTTACGAAGACCGGCACGTGGCGAGGAAGGTTTGAGCGAGCTTCTCTTCAGTACACCCCAGGAATAAGAGCCCAGCGACCCGGCGGATAATCCGGTAAGCGTTCCCGGTACCAGCGGTGATTGCTGTGGGCTCTGGGGACCAGGTTGGCGATCGTGAAGACACAGAACGCCAGCCCCGCGAGCGACCAGGTCGCAATCGCCCATCCCGTCCATTCCAATATCTCACCGAGATAATTCGGGCAGGAGACATACCTGAAGGCGCCACGGTCGGGGATGGCGTACCCTTTTCTTCCCTGTTTCCGCAGGCACACCAGAATGTGGTCGCTGTGCAAGTTTAGTAACATGCCACACGCGAAAACCAGCAGTCCGATCAGAAAACACGGCTGGGTCAACCATGAAACGCCGTACTCGCCGAAGTGAGATATGAACCGGGCGTTCACGTATGCGTTCAGTACATTGAAGAAGAACCCCGATGCCGCGGCGACCAGGGGCATGCTTCGCCCGGTGCGGATCCGGAACGGGTAAATGAGCGTCCGGTTGACGTAGTGGAACTGCCACATCGCCAGGAACACCAGCGGGACTGTGTCCCACGTCGCGTTTCCCTGCAGATAGATGTACAGGAACAGGAAGACCGCCGGGAACTCCATGCCGATCCATCCTGCCCTGCTGGAGACGGTGAGTCCCCAACCGGTTCCCTTAAAGTGTCGACCGTATGGTGCCGGTCTCCAGAGCACGAACAGGAAGGCCGCGGCGGCCAGTACGAATATGGTCCACACGACCAAGCGATAGATCTCGGGCTCTGACATTTAGTAGATCCCCGGCACGATCCGGTACTTCACCCGCTCCCGATATTCCGCCCACTTCTCGGCGCCGTATTTCTCGGCGCAGTGACGGTCGTCGTCCCATTGCCGGTACATGAACAGGGACACGATGAAGATGAAGTAGGTCCAGGCCCAGAAGTTCGTGAAGTAGCCGAATATCAGGGCGATGGACAGGGCAAGGAACCCCTCTCCCATATAGTTTAAGTGGCGGGCGACGCCCCACAGGCCGCTGCACAGGATCCTGCGTTCGCCGGCCTGGATGTACTTCGGCGCGATGAGGCCGAGGAACTTGCGGTCGGGCCATCGCTTGAAGGTGTATTTCTGCAGGTTGGCGCCGCGCGAGATGCTCCAGCCGAACAGGAACAGAGCGGACGCGCCGATGAGCCAGAAGTTAGTCCAGGCGGGCGAGAATTCGGGGTTCGGGTGAGCGGCCATGCCCCACAGTGGGAGAATGAACAGCCAGCCGTAGACCACGAGGCAGCCCCAGATCAGCTTGAAGCCGACATTCTCGTGGATCAGGTCGTAGGTATAGAGCTGTACGCGCTCGAAGACCATGTAGTCCATGATGTAAAAGGTGAAGAACGCCGCGTAGAGGATGACGCCCGGATTGGCGTTTTCGCCGAAGAGCTCGTAGTGATACACGGCGCCGGACAAGGCGTTGAGCGACAGCATAGTTCCCCCGACGACGTACATGTACATCTTCACGTCGATGCGTTCGTTGAAGAACGAAATCTCCTGCGCGCGGCCGAACCACCACGCCAGGAACCATTTCTTCACCTTGCCTTCCGGTTGAGTAAACACGGCGATCAGGGTGAAGATTATGCTGAAGACCGTTCCACCGGCCACGGCATAGACCGAGGACCGGTAAAACCAGTCGTGGGGAAGCCCGGTGAGTTCAAGCGCCCACACGACGATCGCGATCAAGAACACGAGCATGCCGTTCAGGCGGTAGTTGCGGGGCTCACCGGTCTCCGGGTTGACGACGTAGCCGGGGACCCACCTGCCGGGAAGCATGAGCTGGACCACGAAAAACACGGCGTAGATGATCAACGGGGTGAAGAATCCCCAGATGGCTTCCGTCCGGGACAGTTCGAAAAGGTGTTCGATACCCAGCCATTCGATCATGATCGAATTCCCCTTTCTAAAATGTGATGTGGATGCTTTATGTTAGTCTGTATCAACTTGCGGCGAAAGGAAAACGACGACACAGGGTCCGAAGAAAGGAAAACCATGGACGCGTCAAGCCATTTGAGCGCCGGCGCGGCGATGATCGACATATCCCCACCCGAAGGAACGCATCTGGCGGGCAGCGGGGCCGGTGACCACCGTCCGACCCAGGCCGTGATCGATCCGCTCTATGCCAAAGCCATCGTATTCCAGGCGGGCGGGCGGCGCGTCTGCCTGGTGATCCTGGATCTCACCATCGTCACTGGTGACTACACGGACCGGGTCCGCGCGGAAATCTGCGAGCAGACAGGCATTGAACGGGACGCGATCATGGTCCAGGCGACGCAGACCCATTCCGCCCCGAGCCTCGGCTACTTCATGCTGGATCCGGATTTTCCGCTGGAGACCAGCGAGGAGACGGAGTATCTGCGCGGGGCCGAACGCGCTTATGGCGATCGGGCCGCGTCTGCGGCCGTAGAGGCCGCGATCGAAGCAGCGGGCAGGCTAGAGCCCGCTCGTATCGGGCTGGGCCGCGGCGTGTCGGGTGACCTGGCTTTCAACCGGCGTGGCATACGCCGGGACGGCACCATATTCATGCCCAGGCCACAGGGTCGGGAGCGGCAGCCCTTCGGGATCTCGGATGTATGCTACCTGGAAGGTCCCATCGACCCGGAGGTGGGCGTGTGCTGCGTCCAGGATTTGAACGGAAAACCGCTGGCCTTTCTTCTGCACTACACCTGTCACCCGGTCAACGCGTACGGTAACAGCGAGACCTTCCTGGCCGCGTCTGCGGATTGGCCCGGCGCCTGGTCCCACGAGATGCAGCAGGCCTTTGGTGCCGACACAGTTCCGCTGGTCGTCAATGGGTGTTGTGGCAACATCAACCCCTGGCATCCCTACGACCCGGATTTTCAGCCGGACCACCGGCGGATGGGCCACGGATTGTCCGGCCTGAGCGAACATATCGTGCGCGAGATGACGTACGCTGAAGAAGCCGCGCTGGATACCCGGATCGACACGATAGGCCTGCCTTTTCGGGGAATCCCGGACGAGCGCCTGCGTGAAGTCGATGCGATACTCACCGAGCATCCGGAGCCGCCGCGTGAAGCGGACGGGCAGGTGGATCCGCACTGGTTCCGGGCGGCATCGACCCGCAGCGTCGAACTGTGCAGGCAGCGGGACGTTGCGTTCAGCTACGAGATCCAGGCCTTTCGCATCGGCGACCTCTGTATTATTGGACTTCCCGGGGAACCCTTCGTGGAAGGGCAACTGGCACTCAAAGTAAACTCGCCGGCTTCCTATCTGTTTCCGGCACATCTCACGTCGCACTATGTAGGTTACCTGCCGACAAGGGAGGCCTATCCCCGTGGTGGGCACGAGGCCAACGAAGACGTTACCTACTGGGCCAAGCTCGCCCCCGGCTGCCTTGAAACCGTGATCGAGCGGGCGCGGGACATGGTGCAGGAGCTGTTTGGGTAATCGAATTACCGAGGGTCGTCCTCGACATCCAGGACGTAGCGCGCCAGCGGGGACAGGCGTTGGGCCGTCTCGGCCTGGAGATACTCCCGCTGATTCGTCTGCTGGGGGTGTTCACGGGCGATGAAGGCGCAGTGCAGAGCGCGCCGGGGGGCGTCGCTTCGGTTTACATAGGAGCTGTGCCAGAGGCTGCCGTTGAATACGGCCACCGAACCGGCGCTTCCCGTCAGGTATACCTGGTCGGGGTGGTCCGCCAGACGATCGGCTATGTGGTCGGTAATACGGCCGGGTATCCGGTGGCTGCCGGGTACGCATCGCGTCGCACCGTTGATCCGGGTGAAATCGTCGAGCATCCACATGGAGTTGACGACGTGGTAGGGTCCGCAGGGCGCGGCGGGTTGGCCCCAATCGGCGTGCAGGATTTGCAGCCCGCTTCCGGGCAGCGGGTCGTGCCCGTTGAGCGAGTGCAGCTTGAACGGCCGCTGCAGGACATGGTAGACCGCCGTCAAGAGCTCGGGCTGCAGGTAGACCGCGTCGAATACCGATCCCTTGTTAATCAGATCGGCAAGCCGGCGCAAGCCTTCCATCTGCGCGACCTCCTCGCCGGCCTTGTCGCCTTCGCGGTCATGGATCTCATCGAAAGCGTGGCGCAAACCGGCGAGCCAGTCCGGCGAGATGATTCCCTCCAGCACGATGAAGCCATCGGTGTCCAGCGCCCTGCGATGCGCGGACGTCAGCGACCAGGGTACGAATCCCCGTTCCAATAATTTGCCGTCCAAAGCGGAACTTCCCGAGGTTTGATTCTCGTGGATTGATTACGGATTTGCGTTGCGCACTGTGCGGTGTGCAGCGTTTTGCGCGAGGGTCCCGACCCACCGTTCCGACTGCTCCCACAGGCGTTTCGAGGCGTCAGCGTCCAGGCTGTCAGCGCTCGGTTCGGCGACGGCGCAACGCTCGTAGTATTTACTCCCTTGCAGCGGGTGCTGGCTTGCACACATCACGATGGTCTGCGCCCCGGCAGTCGGGGACAGCAGGACCAACGAGGCCAGCGCGGAACTGATACGATGCGTAACCTTGCCGATCCGTCCTCGAAACGCCTGCGGCAGGGTCAGGTTGGTCATCACGACGCCCGGGTGTACGGCCACCCCGTGCAGGTTGTGTGATTCGGCGAATCGTCTTTCAATTTCAAAGGCCATGTGATTCATCGCCAGTTTCGACTTGCCGTACGCGTCCCAGGAGTGGTAGCGCGGCCTATCGTGGGGTGGCAAATCGCCATGCGGCAAGTTGCGGCGCGACAAATCGCGGTTCGGCCGGTGGCGGTGCGCAATCTCGCCAAAAAGATCCGCGTTCCCAGCCCGGTCGTGGAGTCCGGAGGACACGTTGACGACCCGCGCGTCGCCGCTTTCGAGTCCGCCTGTCTGCAGGAGGGGCAGCAACGCCCAGGTCAGGTGAAAGGCGCCGAGATAGTTGGTCCGCCAGTGGACCTCGAAGCCATCTTCGGTCAATGGTGCTTCGCTGCGCGGGGCCAGGGTCTTCCTGTGGATGCCCGCGTTGTTGACCAGGACATGGAGCTTGCCCTGGTGTCGGCCTCGGTACCAGTTGGCGAAGGCGGTGACGCTGTCCGGATCCCGGAGATCGAGTGCATGCGCAGTGAGGTTGTCCGCGTCGGCGCCGCGCTTGCGCAGATCATCTTTCAGCGACGATCCCATCAAAGCGACATCGCGGACCCGGGTCGCCACGACCGTCGCGCCCCAGCCAGCGAGGATCCTCGCGGTTACGTACCCGAGCGAACCGGGTGACGCCCCCGTCACGATCACGTGGCGCCCCGATAGATCGACCGGCGCCGCCATCGGTTTGGGCAGAAACATCCGCACCAGGTGCTGGGCAGTTTTGGTAAGGGGATTGGGCATATCCGGGTGTATCCAGGTTCGGGCCGGCGTGGTTTCCATGGTACGCGCTGCGATGCTTGCCGCGATGCGCGCCGTGACACCCACCGCAACGCCTAACGCGGCTCCCGCTTGACCACGTCCAGGTCCCAATCCCTCCAGTAGTACTTTACCGGATCGTACTCATCCCAGTTCTCGTAAACCTGGTCCCACGTTAACCAGTTCATGTGGGGCTGGAGGGAATCCTCCCGGACAGGGTGGCTTCTCGGCTGGTACCGGTAGTCGGACGACAGCCGGAGCCGGTCGCCGGAGAGGTTGTCCCGGCCCTGGTGGATGGTCAGGCTGTGCAGGATGATCACGTCGCCGCAGGCATAATCGCCACCGACCCACGCGGTAGCGTCTTCGACGGGTACCTGGCGTCCGCCCGGCCCCACGCCCTCGGTCGTCTCCAGCATGCCGCCGCGGTGGGATCCCCGGTTGACGGCGAGCCCGCCGAGTTCCTCCGGACAGTCACCCAGCGGGATCCAGGCCGTCCATGTCTCGTCCGAACCGCCGATGAAGTAGTTGTCCTGGTGAGGCGGGGTCGAGTGGGCGTTCGTGTCCGGGAACACGAGCCGGCAGATGTTCCGGCTGTGGGCAAGCACGGGTTCTCCGAACAGCACTTCGAGCATACCGATCACAGCGGGATCCAGGGCCAGTGCGTGGAAGTCGCGGATCCGCTGGACATCATCATAGAAAGCCTGCCATCGGGAGTCGTCGCCTTCGAACACGCTGATACCGGAATTCGCGATGCCGGCATTGAGATCCGATCCGGGGGCAAGCCACCCGTGTTCCCGGCACACGGCGAGTACCTGGCGCCGGACCTCCATCACGCGCGCCGGATCGAGCAGACGCCGGAAAAACAGGCAGCCGTGCTGCGCGGCGCGTTGCAGCAGTTCGTCAGGGCGCGCCAGCAGTTCCGTCGCGTCCTGCAGGGCGTGGATCTGCTTCATGTCGACCATCGCCATAGACTGTTCCTTTCCCAGTATGACCCTGGTGACCATTCCGAAATCATGCCGATATCCGTATCGATGTCTCAAGTCGATATTATGCGGAGTTCGAACGCGATATGCCAGCGTTAAGTCGATGATGAGCGTAGCAAAGCGCCGCCTGTGGAATCGCGCTACCGTTCGTCAATGGGCGCCCACTGCCTGGTCTTATCGCCCGAGTAAAGGGACTCCGGACGAAAGATGCGGTCTACAGCCCGCTGCTCGATGCAATGGGCGGTCCAGCCGGCGACGCGTCCCACGGCGAACATGGGGGTGAAGAGGTCCGGGTGGAGACCCAGCCCCTTGAGGACCAAGGCGGTATAGAACTCGACGTTGGTCTGCAGGCGCCGGCCGGGTTTGTATTCTTCGAGGAGTTCGAGGGCGGTTTTCTCGACGTGCACGGCCAGGGCGTACAGGTCGTCTTCACGGTCGAAGAATGCGCGGGCTGCGCTCGAAAGGACGTCGGCCCGCGGGTCGCGAACCCGGTAAACCGCGTGTCCGAAGCCCATGAGGCGTTCACCGGATTCGAGTTTTGCACGAAGGAAGGACTCGGCGTTTTTGACGACGCCGATCGCTTCGAGCATCGAAATGACGGGACCGGGTGCGCCGCCGTGCAGCGGCCCCTTGAGCGCGCCGATCGCACCCGTAACGGCAGAAACGAAGTCGGAACGCGTGGAAACGATGACCCGCGCCGTGAAGGTGGAGGCGTTCATGCCGTGGTCGATCACCGTGTTGAGATAGGTCGTCAGTGCACGTACACGGTCATCGCCCGGGATTTCACCGTGCAACATGTACAGCAGATTGGCCACATGGCCGAGACCGGCTTCAGGTTCTACCGGCTCTTTGCCGTGCAGCAGACGCCAATACGCCGCCACGATGGTCGGCAAGCCGGCCACCAGGGACCGGGCGTCGGCCGTGTCGTCGATGGAAGGAAGGGACGCGACGGCCATGCGGACGGCGTCGATGACGGGGCGTCTTTCTTTCGCTGCACCGCGCAGCAGATCGAAGGTGACACCGGGCAGCGGGCGGCTCGCGGCTAGTTCACCAGCGAATCCATCAAGGGCGACCGCGGTGGGCAGCTTTCCATGCCACAGTAGGTATACCATCTCCTCGTAAGTCGCGCGTTCCGCGATCTCCTCGAGTGGATATCCCCCGATGACCAGTATGCCGGCTTCGCCATCGACATGACTCAGGCGGGTTTCCGCTGCAACGACGTCCTTGAGACCGGGTGAAAATGACATGGTATGCTTCCTGTCAGGGAATTCGTGTTATCCTGTTAACCACCAGATCGCCCATTTCCGAGGTGGATACCCGCTTTTGATCGTCGGTTCTACGGATGTCTGCCGTTCTGTAACCGTCTTCGATCACCCTGCCGACCGCACGATCGATCTCGTCGGCGCCGTCCGGACATGCCAGGCTGTGTCGCAGCATCAGGGCGCCGCTCAGGATCATTGCGATGGGATTCGCGATGTTCTTCCCTTCGATGTCATTCGCGCTCCCGTGTATCGGCTCATACAGCGAAGTGCCGTCCAGTGAGATCTCCGCGGATGGAACCATTCCGATAGACCCGGCAAGCACAGCCGCCTCGTCGCCCAGTATATCGCCGAACATGTTGGGCATGACGATCACGTCGTACTCGGCGGGCCGCTGAATCAGGTTCATGGCGCCGGCGTCGACGATTTCATGCCGTGTATCGACATCGGCATAGTCCGGTGCTACTTCATCGACGACATCGCGCCAGAGCCTGGAGGATTCGAGGGCATTCCACTTCGACATCGAGGTCAGTCTGCCACGCCTTTGGCGCGCCAGTTCGTATCCGTATCGCGCCAGTCGTTCGACCTGGAAATCGTAGTACTCGATGGTGTCGACGGCCCTTCTGCCGCTGGGGGTGACTTCGTTGAACTTGGGTTGTCCGTAATAGGCGCCGCTGGAAAGCTCCCGCAATATGATGAAGTCAACGCCCTCGCTTATGATATCGGCTTTGACCGCGGACGCGTCTTCCAGCCCCGCGTACAACCTGAACTGCCGCAGGTTCACGTAGACGTTTAGTTCCTGCCGTAGTCGAATCAGGGCATGGTCCGCCCGGTCCTGCATGTCCAGGTGGTCCCATTTGGGGCCGCCCACCGCGCCAAAAAGAACCGCATCGCTGCGCCTGCAAGCTTCCACGACCTCATCGGACAATGCGACGCCCTGTGCATCGAGCAGTGCTCCCCCGACCAGGTGGTAGGTGAAGACGAGATCCAGTTGGTGCCGCTCCCCCACAGCCTTCAGTACCTTAACGGCCTCGCGGGTGATTTCAGGTCCGATCCCGTCACCGGGTAATACGGCAATTTGGTGCAAAGTGTTGCTCCTATATCAGGCAGATGGCCAGAGGGTCCGTCTGTATCTAACAAAAAGTGATTTGACATATTGTCAATATTGATTAAAATATCAATCAACATAAGTTTTTGAAATGGGACATACCCCGGCGGGCCATCAATCCGAGCGGCCATCAAAACGAGAGGATCTTTCATGAACAGCCGAAGATACATGACATCCACCGAAGCGGCTTCCGCGCTGAACGTCAGTCCGTCGACGCTCTATGCGTATGTAAGCCGCGGCATGATCCGGTCCGAAGCAAGCGGCGACGGCAGGCGGAAGCGGTTGTATCGCAGTGAGGACATCGAGCGGCTGAAGGCCCGCAAGCGCGCCCGCCGGAATCCGGGATGGGCGGTAAAAAGGGCCCTGCACACGGGAGATCCGATCCTGGAATCGGCGATCACGCTGATCACGGATGAACGGCTGTTCTACCGGGGCCGGGACGCGACGATCCTGGCGGCGAACGAATCGTTCGAACGCGTCGCGGCTTTGATCTGGACGAATGACAAGCGGTTTTCTTTTCCGATTTTCTCAAACACCTACCAGCGGGACTACCGCGAAAGCTGGTTGAAATTGAATAAGCTCAAACCCGTCGAACGCTTCCAGACGCTGCTTCCCCTGGCCGAGGCGGATGACCTGGCCGCACTGGACCTGCGACGGGACACGGTCGCCGCGACGGGCATGCGGATTCTCTGGTTCATGACAGGCGTGGCCACGGGCGAAGATCCGATGGGCGGGATCGCCCAGGCGGTGCGAAGGGCCTGGGCGCCGGACATTGAAGGCGCGGCGGAGCTGATCAATACGACCCTGGTGCTGTTCGCGGATCACGAGTTGAATGTATCGACCTTTACTGTGCGATGCGCCGCATCGGCGGGAACGACGCCCTACAGCGCGGTCTGCGCGGGACTCGCGGCACTGCGCGGCTATAAGCATGGCGCAGCCAGCGAGCGTGTCGAAGCGCTGTTTCAGGAGGCGGAATCGATCGGCAGCGTTGAACGGGCGATCGCCAACCGGTTGCGGATCGGTGAGAAGATCCCCGGGTTCGGGCACGCCGTTTACCGTGACGTGGACCCCCGGGCGAGCCTGCTGTTGCGCAAGCTGGAGGATCGGTTTCCGGGATCGAAGGACCTGCTGCTTGCGCGGGAAATCATCGAAACGACCCATCGTCTGGTCCCGGACCGGTACAACATCGACCTGGCCCTCACGGCGCTGGTTCGCGTTCTCAACATGCCCGAAGGCAGCGCCATGGCTCTGTTTGCCCTCGGCCGCACGGCCGGCTGGATCGGACACGCGATCGAACAGTATGAAAGGGACCAGCTCATCCGGCCGCGGGCCAGATACACCGGGTTGCGGCCGCCCAGTGTTTCCAGTTCCTGAATGGCATCCAAAAAACCGGCCCGTGGTGCGTCTGTTCACCCTTTTCCGGGAACCAGACAACCACCGCGACAGTAAAACAGGGTAGATACGCCGTCAGCCTCGACGTGCCCCGGAGGAAAGACCATGATCGGGCTCTGGATGTGCAAATGCTTCTCTTTTTTGCAGGCCAGGCTGTCTCTGGACGGGTTGGTGGATTTGTGCGGTCTGCACGTCAACTCGTTGTCTCGCAAGATCCTGCTGCCCGTCTCTACCTCTCCGGTCATTCGCGTCGACAGCGATTCAAACACAAACCACGGGTTGCCAGATGTCATAAGCAGCAGCTGGCAGTCGAGATCTCCTCCGTGACCTCATGTCCGTAGTTCCTTCCTGTTCACTTTCACACAGCAACAAGGGAGCTACCCATGTCACGGTCAAACCTGGTTTCCTACTTTTTGGTTCCTTTACTCGCGGTCACGTTCGTGGTCGCCTGGATCGGATTCTCAGATTCCACGCCGTCACCGCAGGTGAAGCCGTCAACGGAGCTGTCGCAGCCGGCGCAGTATACGCAATCGGTACTGGCCACCTTCGACACGAAGTACCTGGTTCGGCCCGTGCACCACGGACCAAACCATCCTCCGATCGTTAACGACCCGGTCTATGATCGATATCGCATCGTCCAGTTCCCTGCTGGTCCCGGGACGGACTTGGAGTTCGAGGGGGATCCGGCGTCGGACTATGAGGAGGACGTTATTACCTACCGGTTCGGTATCGCGATTCCCGGCAGGCTGGGCATTCGATCCCCCGAGGAAGCGCTGCTCTGCGTCGATCGGTATGGCAGTCGATTCATCATCCGGCCACGGAGTTCCGTAACGCCGGCCGAGTTCGCGTCTGTATACGGGAACGTCGGTATCGTTCCCGTATTGCCGGCGGTCATCTACGCCAGTGACGGCAAATCGGAAAGCAAGCCGGTGCTATTAAACCTTACGCTGGTGTATGACGAATCCACCGGGCATTCGAAGCCCTCCGATTCTATGGGAGGATATTTCGAGGAAAACACCGAGCCCGCTGACCAACTTGAAAGGGTATCGGATTCGTTTGTCATAACGCTTGCCGATCTGGAAAAAGTTGCGGCTGAATCCCGGGTATGGCGGCTTGATCCGCCGTTACCTTACACCGGTATGGTCCGGACGCTTCAGACCACGAGATAGAAGGACGTCTCGAGGCGAAGCGTCGCCTCGCATCGTGAACCGGTCGTTCGCGGCCAGGCGTGGCCCCGTGGATGGCGCGGGGCCACGTTATCCCTGACTTCCACAGAGGGAAAGCAGCTAGATGCTGCCGACGACCTCGACGGTCGGCACCAGCGTCCGCTGTACCGAGGTCCATGTTTCTGCGTTGTTGGCGCACAGCAAACCACTTCGGTCATCCACCTGCGAATACTCGGTGCCGTCCAGCCTTCGCACGAAACCGCCCGCCTCCTGCGCGATCAGGACGCCGGGGGCGTGGTTACTTGCGTCTATCCCCGACACCCGGTAGCGTCGACGAACTGAAACACTTCTTCGAGCGGCTCCCCGAATACGTGGGCTATCCGGAACGCAACTTCAAGCGACGGCGAGTATTTGCCTCGCTCGATCGCATTGACCGTCTGCCGGGTGACACCGACCCGGTCGGCGAGTTGCTGCTGCGTCATCTCGCCTTGGCGGAACCGCAGGATCCGGATCTGGTTGCGGATGCTCATCCTCGATCTAGCCACGTTCAGATCCCCCGGCGGTAGTAGACGATCTGCAACACGTTCTTCGTCACCTCGGATACGAACAACGAGATGAGAAGCAAGTGAGCCACCCAGACGCTGCCAACTGAAAAGATCAGCGCCGTGATCGCGCCAATGACGCCGAGACCCAGGATCCACGACGACCCGCTTTCTGCGCGCCAGCCAATGAGCCGATCACGCTCGTCGACCTCGTCCGACCGGCTGGTGGCTGCCGCGACGATGTGTCCTACGATATTTACGGCCACGATGAAGACGACCGCCACGGCGAAGACCGGCACGAAGGGCGGCAAGGCACTGACACCGTTTGACAGCATGCGGCCGGCGACAATCATGTAGCCGCCCAGGCCGATGAAGTAACTGACGAATTCAACCCAGACACTCTTCTCTTCAAAGGACATGTTCATGGCGTCTCCCAATGCGGACGAAATGACTGATATACTTGACATGATGTAAAAAATAATAGACATCGACTGGTGTGTCAAGAATTTTTGACATCAGCTGTTGTCCGGTACCTAAAGTCGTAGCGGAGCCTTACGCGGAGCCTAACCGACTACCGATACTGACGGCACCAGCGTCCGCTGTACCGATTTCCACGTTTCCTGGTTGTTGGCACACAGCAGCCCCTTGCGATCATCCACAGGGGAGTACTCGGTGCCGTCCAGTCTTCGAACGAAGCCGCCCGCCTCCTGCGCGATCAGGACGCCCGGCGCGTGATCCCAGACCAGGGTGCGATAGAAGAACAGGAACTGCAATTCGTTCTTTGCGAAAGAAGGATAGTTATAGCCGGCGCACCGGGTGCGTTCTATGAATTGGAAGCTATCCTTCGCCGCTTCGGCGGTGGGTTTGAGCGCATCCGGGAGATACCACGTCATGGCCACGCCACGGGCACGATCCAGGGGCAGGGGCAATGGGTCGACGACCAGGCGCGTGGAATCGGCGTCCAGGCGCCCACCATCCTGAACGGCACCACCTCCCTGGAATGCGCCACCTCCCCTTTCTGCACTCGTCAGGACGCCATCTAAAGGGTTGAGAATCCACGCTCCTAACGTCGTGCCCGCCTGAATAAGGCAGACCATGATGGCGAACTTCGGCTCACCTGCCGCGAAGTACCGCGTGCCATCCAGGGGATCGATGACCCAGACAGGCGCGTCCGTTTGCAACATGTCCAACAGGTCGGGATCGTCATAAACGCTTTCCTCGCCCAGGACCAGCGCACCTTCGATCAACCGGGGTAGGTGAGATGCCAGGAAGGCCTCGCACCGGGTATCGGCCGACGTTGTCAAATCGCCAGCACTCTTCTCGGAAACGTCCTCCCGACCCAGGTTTCTCCAAAGCGGCATGACGATCTGATTGGCCGCCTCGCGAAGGAGGGCCTCGACCTGGGTGTGGGGGATGTTCATCGGGAGACCTTCGTCTTTCTATGCCAGCGGCCTTCCCCAGGCAACCCTGGTCTGCAGCTGGAAGTGGATAATCCCTTCGTCATCGGAAAAGTCTGCGAGGATCCGGGACAGTTCGGCGTCGAAGTCCCTGACTTTACTGTCGCCCATGTGTTCCCTGGACATGCTCTCTCTCGAATGAAAGGACGCGACGTAGTCGTCTACAGTCTGGGAGAAGCCAACCGGGACCGTCCTTCTGTCTCCGGCCAGGAGCAGATGGTTTCGATCCACAAGCACCTTAATCAAGTCGATCTGTTGATAATGACGATTGGTGGAATACTGTCGTATGAGTTCGCGCTCCGCGTCGCTCCAGGGCGCATTGAAGGGGCGGTCTCCCTCAATGATCGCAACGTTCCCGTCCGGTGTCAGCAACTCATGAAACTTCCGGAACACCACGCTCCAGTCCATCCAATGGATGCTCGCTCCGGCGGTTACCAGCGAGTAGCCCGGTTTTAGCTCAACCTCTTCGACTCGACCCAGAATCCAGTTGAGTTTCGGATGGCTGCCCTTATCCAGGGATCTGCCCACGCGGATCATCTCGCGCGAGAAGTCGACCGCGTCCACGCCCGCCACGTGGTCAACGAGCGATCTTGCTATCCTTCCCGTACCGCACCCAACGTCAAGGACGCTTCCTCCCGTCACTCCGGGCAACCCCAACAGTATCCTGAAGGTTTCATCCGGATAAGGAGGCCTGCCCTCATATGCTTCCGCCATGCTTCGATGCTTGAAGCGGGCGGCGTATGCGTCCTGGTATTGAGGCAGTCTGGGCGGACTGCGGTTCAATACTGGCTCCGTGGTGGGTACAGGTTTTGCGTCTCCCGTCGCGGTGTCGTTCGCGCGCCTTTTCCTATTGAAAAACAAATTCGAAAACGCTTTGCCAGGTCCCCATTTTCTCTCGGTCGGGATGCTCGAGACCATAGGCGTGGAAAAACGGGGAGATCCACTCTTCGCCCAGGTTTCTCTGTATCGTCCAGCTCGCGGACACGAAATCCAGGTACCGGTCGCCGACACCCGCGAAACCAAGGTCTATGAATCCGGTCAGTTCGCCGTCCTTGAACAGGACGTTGGGCAGGCAGTAATCGCCGTGTGTGAAGACCAGGTCTTCCTCTTCCGGAACGGCCTCCTTTATATCAGACAGTTTGTCGAGAAGAATGGTTCGGTGCTCGCCTTCCTTTAACTGGTCGTCCAGCGCACCGCTTTCGATCAACTCTTCCGCCCACTGAAAGAACCGCGACATGCGCCAATCCATGGGACAGGATCCGATATCCAGTGCGTGTACATCGCGCAGGCCCCGTGCGAACTCCTCCACGAGGCGCGCTGGATCGCCGGTCGCTTCCGGATGTATTCCCGATACGCCTTCCAACTGCGTCATGAGCAGGTACTGCGTATCGCCTTCCACGTGAAAACACCGGTACTCAGGCACAGGGAGTTTGTCCTGCAACCAGGTAAGGGCCACGGTCTCCGCCAGCAGGTCCAATTCCTGTGGTCTCAGCCGGATGTCCCTCGTCTTCAGGATCAGACCGCTCTTCAGCGGATGCGTGTAGAGGAATACGTCGGAGCAGGATTCGGTCCGGAGGTTTCGGCCGTCGGAAGAATAGCCCCTCAGGCGGGACTGGACGGGTTCGGGAAGGCGATCAGAAGCGGACGGATGGGAACGCATGGTTTACTCATTAAATCGATAGCAACCGGCATCAGCAGCTTCAGCAGGATACTGTACCGCCTGGGTTCGGGGCGTCAACCAAACCACGAGCGCAGTGCGGTAGACACTTCACGCACATCGGCCACTGTCGCATCGGGAATATCATCCGGTGTGCGAGGTTCCATGATACTGTAACGCCCCCACCGAATCCAGATGGTCTTCATGCCGATTCGCTTGGCCGGTATGATGTCGTTATCGAGCCGATCGCCGATCATGACCGATTCAGACGCTTGCGTGTCCGCATTTGCGAGAATGGTCTCAAAGAACCGTTGATCCGGCTTCATGATTCCAATACTCCCGGATATGTCGGTATGTGTGAACCAGCGCAATACACCGAATACATCCAGTGATTTCAGTACCGACGCAGGCGCATTTCCAGCAAGGCCAAGGGTGAAATCATTTGCCAACATCTCAAGCAGTCGATCCACACCGGGATAGAGTCGGCTTTCGATCTGCCTGATTTCATCATATTGCGAACGAATCTTGCGAGTTATGTCGTCATACAGACCTTTATCCGGATTCGCAAAATGCCACGTAATCGCATGCATTGCACTAGGCACGAATGACCTGGTCATCGCATCATCCAGCTGCCGGTATTCGTCCTGCGATATGGGAAAGCCAAAGTCCTCCAGGACGTTTCGGTGTACATCCATCAACGCGTCCATCTGTGATCCGGCGTCCAGAATGGTTTCACCGATGTCGAAGAACAACGTTGTAATCAACGGTAGACTTTCTCAGAATGGATCGCGCGTTTACATTGGGCCATGATACAAGTGATTGGCACGTTGGAGAGAAGCTTGCCCACAGGCTGGCGGTTCAGACCTTACTATATCCAAAACTACGCGATTACCGGATGATGTTCAAGGAAAGGGACGCGGAAAGAACCAAGAGGTGATTGCTGAATAAAAAGAGGTGTACGCCGGAACGCATGGAGAGAGCGATTGTATTTGATTTCGACCTGACGTTAGCAGATTCGACAAAAGGCGTGATAGAGTGTGTCAATTTCGCGCTGGATGGAATGGATCTGCCCCGGGCTGATGATGAGCGGATCAGGCATACCATCGGTTTGTCACTGAAGGCTACTTTTCAAAGCCTGACAGGACAAAAGCGGAATGAGGACGCCGACGTGTTCGTTAGCCGCTACGTCGAACGAGCTGACCAGATTATGGCCGATCTGACGGTGGTATATGACGGTGTTCAGGACACGACTGCTCAATTGATCGAAAACGGTTTCGAATTGGGGATCGTGTCGACCAAGTTCCGGTACAGAATAGAAGATATCCTCGAGAGAGAAGGGCTTTCAGATCGCTTCAGCATCATCGTAGGTGGAGAAGATGTAACGGAACACAAGCCGCATCCCGAAGGATTGCTAACTGCTGTGTCCAGCCTGCGTATGAAAACCGGCAATGTGTACTACGTAGGAGACAGCATGGTGGATGCGTTAACGGCCGAACGGGCCGGAGTACCCTTTATCGCCGTACTGACGGGTACTACGTGTGAAAGCGATTTTAATAAACTCCCCAACATTGCGATTCTCGACGACGTTTCAGCCTTGCCCCGTCTGTTCGATGCCCTGTGTAGTACCTCGTCTCGAAAGCGTCGAGCATCCGTATGTCCATTACAAGCAGTTACACCTTTTCGTCCGGCTATTCCGCCCTCCACTCCCCGTCGAAACCCGTGTAACCGTCGGTGAAGTGCTTGAGGCGATCGGGTAGCCGTTCGGCGAGGGCGGCGACGGAAGCGGGAAGGGGCCACGGCGCGTAGATGCGCCACGCTTTCGGGCGGAAACCGATGCCGCAGGAGTAGCGCCGCTCGCGGGTGGCCATATTGGCATGCCAGGTGAGCGAGGCGAAGCAGATCAGGTCGCCCGGGTCGGCGAGGACCGGGACGCAGCCGGGCACGGACATGGGGTCGTAGGGCGTGTCGGGCGTACCGCCCTCGGGGTACAGGCCGCTTCGTTCCGGTCCCATGACGAACCCGTCGGGGCCGTCCCACTCGAGATAGTGGGACTTTTCGATAACCGCGATACCGCTGCGATCCGGATGGCTCCCGTTGAGATAGAACCATGCACCGCTGGGGATGGGATAGCGGTTGAGGACGTCATTGGCCCGCTGCGGATTTTCGATATGTCCCCGGTGATCCTGGTGCCAGCGGCCCATGCCCTCGCCCGGCGTGCGCAGGATGGCCGCGGAACGATGCAGGCAGAGGTCGGCCGTGCCGTGGACGGTCCGAATGAACTGCATGTAGGCCGGGTTGTCCACCAGATCCCAGACGGGCTCGCTGTCCTCGGCGAAGGACATGTGGTACCGGTTGGAAGCCGGGGCCAGGTCGCCCTCCGGATCCAGGTGCCGGTCGATGGATTCCTTCAACGCTGCGACCATGTCCCGGTCGATCAGCTGTTGGATGACGCAGAACCCGTGTTCATCCAGGCAGGCCAGGGCCGCCTCCACGTCATCACGATGGAAATGATAGTTGTAATCGGGCATTTTCCGTTCCAGTTACGACGCTGTGACGATCTCCGCCAGGTCACCTTCCGGCCTCCTGCAGCAGCCGCTCTACCTCACCGGGGTGGTCCAAACCGGTGTACGGGCCGATCTCCGCAGCGGCCTGCTCGAAAGCCAGCGTTTCCGATTCGGATTTCGACCAAAGGGCCGCGAAGAATGAGACTCCCGCGGCCGTCGCGGCTTGCAGGTCATCGACGGAATCGCCGACGTAGACGGTATCGGAAGGTGAAGCGCTCAGGTTGCTTATCGCCTTCACGAGACCTTCGCTATCCGGTTTGGGTGCGGATACATCGTCATCGAAGACCAGTGTATCGAATGCGCCCAACCGGGTGTGTTCGCGTGTGATCTCCCAGGCGCCCCGGCTCTTGCCTGAAACGATCCCCAATTTGATGCCTTGGCTTCGCAACGATTTCAGCAGTCCTTCAACGCCGGGATAAACGCCATCGAAGTACCTGGCGTGCAGTCCGCGGTAGTTTTCCAGGAATCGCTGGTGGGCGCCTTCAACCTCATCCGGAGGATAGAAATGGGCCATAAGGCGCGGTTCGGAATTCAGGCGGAGCGCCAGTACTTCCTCCAGGGACAACAGGTCGTGTCCGGTCGCCTGCAGCGTCTGGACGACCGCCCGAATATACAGATTCAACGTGTCTATCAGCGTACCATCCAGATCGAAGAGGACACATCGGGTCATTTCGCGGGAGAGGGCCTTTCCGCGATGTCTTCCGACTTCACCCTTTGCAGCAACTGCGACAACTCCCGGACGAGATCGGGATGGTCGCCGTACCGGTTTACCCGTTCCGAAATGTCCTTATCGAGATCGAAGAGTTCGCCGGGGAAGTCGTGGGCGGTATAGCCCCGCTCCTCCTTGAACCAGTCGGGTTCGCGGTTGTCGTCTCCGTCCGGGGCATCGATGAAGACCCAGTTGCCTCTGCGGATGGCGAAGGTTCCGTGGCAGCTGTGGTGAATGGCGAAATCCCGCACCGGATCACTGGTCTCCCCCTGCAACAGCGGAAGCATGCTCACGCTGTCCTCGCCTTCGTCCTCCCCGAGATCGACGTCGGTCAGGTCGGCACAGGTCGCCATGAAGTCGCCCAGGGTGGTGAGCTGGTCGCAGACCGCGCCGGCGGGTACAACACCCGGCCACCGGGCAAGGAAGGGGACCCGATGTCCGCCTTCCCAGACGTCGCGCTTGACGCCGCGTAGGTCCCCCATGCTGTAATGACCGTGGCGGCGCGCGTGTTCGTAGCTCCCGCCGTCCGCGGCCGAGGCGCATTCCGGTCCGTTGTCGCTGGTGAAGATCAGCAGCGTGTCGTCGGCGATTCCGCGGCGCTCCAGGGCAGCCATGATCTGGCCCACCACCCAGTCCACCTCGCAGACGAAGTCGCCGTAAAGCCCCGAGCCGCTCCGTCCAATGAACGGCGCGTTGGGCACGATGGGCGTGTGGGGCGACGTGAGCGGGAAGTAGAGGAAGAACGGATCGGGTCCGGAAGATTCGATGTAATTGACCGCGCGGCGTATGAAAGCGGGGATCATCTCCTCGAGCGACCAGCCCGGTTTCATGATGCCGGGCCATCCGAACATCTCGTCGGGCTTAGGTACCGTCGGCTCCCCGGCGAGCCGGTCCTGCTCGAACCAGGTGTAGGGCGGGAAATTCGGCACATCCACGCCGAAGTACGTGTCGAATCCACAGTCAACCGGTCCCCCGCGCATGGGCGCGTTGAAATCGACCTGCCGTTCCCGCTCCTCCCGCAGTTCCCGGTCCAGCCTGCCCACCGCGGTACCCTCGTGCGCGGGCTTCCCGTCCAGTGTGGCCCATTCCCAACCGAGGTGCCATTTCCCGATGCACGCGGTGCGGTAGCCCTGCTCGCGAAGCAATTCCGCCGCGGTGAGGCGGCCGGGCTCGATCAGGGGCGGATCGTAGGGCCATAGGACGCTGTTCTGCAGGGGCGTGCGCCAGCAGTAGCGGCCGGTCAGCAGGGCATACCGGCTCGGTGTGCACACGCTCGAAGGAGCATGGGCGTCGGTGAAGCGCATGCCTCCCTCGGCGAGCAGGTCCAGGTGGGGCGTCGGGATCTTCGAATCGGGGTTGTTGCACCCCATGTCGCCGTATCCCATGTCGTCGGCGAGGATGTAGATGATATTGGGCGTGGAATTGGGCATAGTTACGTTCTGGCGGTTAACCTGTTGGTCTCGAGACCGCCGACTGAAATGGCAGTAGCGGACACGGGTGTAAACGTTGACGGGGACACTGACGAAGATGTTGGTGGATTCATCCTGTACCTAATATGCCAATCGTTTAAGTTAATGACAAGTTGCATGGTCGCGGACCTTGTCGCTGGAGATCCGGAAATGAGACTCAAACACGAAGACGGCTGGAATATCCCGGCTGGGAGCCCCTTTTATCCCCCGCTTCCCGCAGTTTATCGAAACGTGCGGTTCCAGTTCGTCTTCTTTCACGCCGCGCCTCCCGCCGTACAGGGCTTTCTCCCGGAACCCTTGCAGGCGGCGAAGGACGGGTTGTGCGTGGCTTCCGGGTTGGAGGTGCCGGATTGTGAGCTCTACGGCCCCTTCGAAGAGTCCTTTATCGTGATGAAGTGCCATTTCCGGGATCAAACCGGGTTCTACTGCTCCCACGTCTTCCACAACGGTCCCGCCGGCATTGCTGCGGGCCGGGAGATCTACGGGACGCCGAAGGTGTACGCGGATTTAAAGGTGACCCATGCGGACCGGTCCATGATGACGGAGACTTCCTATGGCGGGGTGCCGGTATTGACTATCGCCTCGAGCGTGGAAGCCGACGCTCCCCAGGATACCGGTGCCAGCCACGACGCACCCCACGACGCGTCCCAAGACACGATGCCCGCCCTTACTCCGGCTTGGCGCTTGAAGATCATACCCCGAGCGGACGGCCCGGGACCTGCCCTCAAACAACTGATCGACTGCACCGAAACGACCCGGGACGTGGAAGTGCACGCTTTCGCGCAGGGGAAGGGCACAATCGTACTCGGCGCTTCACTGCGGTGTGACCTCACCCCGCTCGCGCCGCTCGAATACGGAGATGCCTTCCACATGGAGAGCAGCTATTCCGAGGGATATGCGCGGGTTGTTTACGACTATCTGAGCGAGAAACCGTAACCGATGGGTGACACACTGAAGGTCGGGATACTATACCCTCTTCATTCCGCGGAGGACGACTACCCTAGCCTGGCCGCGTCGCTGAAGCCCGCGGTGGATGTCCGGGTGGTCCATACTGACAGTCCAAACCTGCACCGTATCGACGAGACGCTGATCACCGGCAGCCGGGAATACCTGCTCGCCGGAGTGGAGGAGCTAATTCCTCAAGACGTCGACGTTTGTATGTGGGCGTGCGCGAGCGGGAGTTTCGTCTTTGGGGTGGAAGGCGCGCGTCGCCAGGCGCAGGACCTGGCCGATGCGCTCGGTGTTCCAGCATCGAGTACGTCGCTGGCGTTCCTCAGTGCCTGCAATGCCCTCGGGCTAAGACGGGTTGCGATTGCGGCGACCTACCCGGAAGAACTGTCGAAAGCCTTTCGTACTTTTCTCGATTCGGATGGCATCGAAGTGGTCCACATGGGGTATCTCGGGGTCTGGACGGGGGATGAGTCCGCGCTCATTGAACGCGATGAGGTGTTGCGCTTTGCACGGGCCAACGATCATCCCGATGCGGAGGCGGTCCTGATTCCGGACACCGCGCTGTACACCGCGGCTTTCCTTCCCGAACTCGAGACGGCGGTGGGCAAAACGGTGCTGACGGCGAACCAGGTGACGATGTGGGAGGCCCTGCGCCTCGCGAACCGTCTGAAGCCGCAGTCTGGACTGGGACGGTTGATGGAAGTCATCGCATGACGTTTGACAGGTACCTAAGGAGATCGGCATGGATCGTTTTATTGAAGTGACCTTGAAGAAACGCGGTGTGAGCTGCATCGCGCGGTTGCTGGATGACCTTGCGCCGAAGACGTGCGAGGCGGTGTGGAACGCATTGCCGCAGGAGAATGATGCCTATCACGCCAAGTACGCGAGCAACGAAGTCTATACCCTCGTCCCATCCTTCGCGCCAAGCGAGATTGGTATGGAGAATCCCACCGTTACGCCGATCACCGGCGATCTGCTTTACTTCTTCTTCCCCCCCGGCGCCGTCAATGTGCCATCGTTGCGCGAGGCCGCGTTCAGTACGGGTCTGGTCGATCTTGCAATCTTCTACGGACGGGACAATCTGATCCTGTCGCCCAACATGGGCCTGGTCCCCGGTAATCGCTTTGGCGAGGTTACGGAGAATCTCGAGGAGATGGTGGAGGCGTGCACGAGCGTCTGGCGCGAGGGATTCGCCGGAGAGCGACTGGCGTTCAGCCGGGTGGAGTAGATCGGATCACTTCACCCATTGTGTCGCTCTTAAAGGTTCTTTCGTTGAGCCTGCCTTATGGATTCTGATCGGGATGAATCGGGCGTTGCCGGACGTATTCCGATCGCGTGATCTCGAAATCCAGCTTTCTGTCCGACGATTCGCCTGCGATTCTCAGTCCGCAGGCCCGCCATAGCGCGACGGAACGGGCGTTGTCCACGGAAACATCTAAGGGACGAAGCCGGTCGATTCCCAGCTCTTCAAACGCGTACTCCATCAAACAGCATACTACTTCCCGGCCATATCCTCGGCCCCACAAGGACTTGTCCCAAATCCCGATCGGCATGCGCATCACCTTCTCGCCCGGAATCTTTGCGCGGTCCAGATTCATCCACTGAAGACACACCTCGCCGATCGTCCGGCCGCTCGCCCTTTCCACGATCGCAAAAAGAAACCCTTGCTCTGCCATGATCCTGCCCACCCGCGTGAGCGAATCCGCCGTCGGAGGATCGGCCGGCGGTTCTCCTTCCATGGCGTTCAGGAATTCGGGATCCCGGTAGTAGGCCTCCGCGATCTCGAAATCTGCCTCCCGGAAAGGACGAAGTTGCAGGCGCGCGGTTTGCAGATGGACCTGGTGCCCGGCAAAGTGATCTGGCATGTCCGAATGATGTTCCTTGACCTTCATTTCACGTGAATACGTTTCGAATCAGGCTCAATCCAGACTTAACAGGGCAGGAAGTTCGGTCAATGTAGCGATTTGATAATCAGGTTCTATTCCCGTATCATTGAATGCGCCATTGCGATTCAACCACACCGCATGTACACCGACCGCCTGTGCGCCTTTGACGTCCGTTTCCAGCGAATCTCCCACGTGTAGCAGTTGGTCCAGGCTACAACCTGCTCGTTCCACCGCGATCTGATAGGTCCTCGGATCCGGCTTTTCGATGCCGATATCCTGTGCGTAGACGGCGAAGTCGAAACGGTCAGCGAGCCCGAAGTACTCCGGATAGTTGTTGCCGTTCGACAGCAGACCAAGTTTGTAATGCCGGTCGAGGGCATCGAGCATGGGTACTACATCCTCGTAAGGTCTGATGTCGTTGTACCGGTGTTCCAGATATGCTTCGTTGAGACGCACCGAAAGATCGGGTCCCGTGTATCCCACGTGATCAAGCATCCTGTGGAAGGACCTCCGCCGTATCTCGTCGAAGTCTCTTACCTTTCCCACGTAATCTTTCTCTTCCCGGTCACGAATAGACCACATCTGCTCAACCGTCAGGCTCTGGGATCGCTTGCCCGGTACGCGCTTTATCAGTTCATCGCGAGCGGACTCCATGGACCGCATGATGACCCGGTCCGTGTCGATAAGGGTCTGGTCCACGTCGAAGGAAATTGTGGTGATGTTCAAGAAGATGCCGCCCGTGTTACCAATGGATGCGGTCGGACCTCTGTCTCCAGGCGATCTGCAAGTTCGTCTTCGGCAACGTCGAGCGCATAGTCCATCTGAATACCCATCCAGAATTGTGGTGACATGCCGAAATAGCGCGCCAACCTGAGCGCGGTATCGGCTGTAATACCTCGCTTCCCCAGGACGATTTCGTTGATGCGACGTGCGGGTACGCCCATGGAAAGTGCGAGCCGGTTCTGACTCAAATTCATCGGCTTGAGAAATTCTTCCATCAGAATCTCACCTGGGTGTACAGGAGCCAGTTTTTCATTGCGCATGGCAGAATCTCCTAATGATAGTCCACGATTTCAACATTGTAGGCATCGCCGTTTCTCCACGTGAAGCATATACGCCACTTTGCGTTTATCCTTATGCTGTACTGGCCAGCGCGATCTCCGCGTAGTTTCTCGAGGTGATTTGCCGGTGGTACCCGAAGATCATCAAGTATGGTCGATCGGTTTAGCATGCGAAGTTTGCGAACGGCTATCCGCTGTATATCGTGTGGCAACTTCCGGGATCGGAAGCGACTGAACACCAATTGAGTTTCACGATCGCCAAACGACCGAATCATATTATTATAACGTTTTACGTTAAACGGCAAGGGTTATATCTGATGCACTCCACAATTTCACTAAATCAGAGAAAGCGTTTTGTATGATGCGATTTGCCCAGCTGTTGGCATAACACTGGAATCAATCCCACTACACCGATAGTTTGGCAGATGTTCCGGCAAACTTACCCGTAATCAATCGGTCGATTCCAGTCGTTTCTTCACGAGATCATGTTTCCGTTGGAGATTCAGCCAGAACCCCGGAGTCATATCTAGCGCTTGAGACAGCTGCCACGCAGTCTCGGGAGTAACTCCTCTTTTACCCTGAACGATCTCATTTAGCAGTTGAAGTGGCATGCCGATATGGTCGGCGAACGCCGCCTGAGTCATGCCCAGTGGTTTTATGAATTCTTCGAGAAGCATCTCACCTGGATGAGTGGGGATTCGATTATCTGGTAACATTGTTCCTCCTTTGGATTATCATTTGTTATCGTATTAGTAGTTAGAGGTTTGGATGATCTAGAAACAAAACTTTGCACGACTGATTCCGATGACCTATTCAAAGCTTGTCAAAGACGACAAAGCATTAGCCGAACACATTCGTCGCACCTTTGACCTCGGCAGCTCCGCGTTTCCACTTCACAGGATAGGTAAGGGATTCAAAAGCGTCGTCCTGGGAAGCCCCGCCGGTCTGGTCTTTCGGGTGGCGCTAAACAAGAAGGCTCAGACCGGACATAAAAGAGAGTGTTACGTCCTACCAAGGCTCAAATCACTTCTACCTGTTGACGTGCCGAATATCCTGAGTTATTGCGAGGAATCGGACGACTTCCCTTTCGGGGCCATGATGCAGAATAAAATCGAGGGACCGGCCCTGGGTTCGGTACTCAAGCGATCGCCGCGGGTTAAGCCAATCGCGGGTTTAATGGGCGAGTTGGTTCTTGCCATACAGACGATCAGGCAGGACGACCTGCCGGAACTGCCGACATCCTCGGCTCCCCAACCGGAAGAAACATGGTCGTACGCGCTCTCCTACCTTAAAGCGAACCTTTCGCCACGCGAACTGCGCAACGCACAGAACTGGTGGGAACAATACAGCGAGGACTGGGAGCAGGGTTGTCCGGTCCAACGGTTTTCTCACGGTGACCTGTGGCATGAGCATGTCTTGTTTCATGCGACCGATGAACCACGGGTCGCAGGGGTTCTTGACTGGGAATACGCGGGATTTGGTGATCCAATCTTTGATTTCGTGCCGCAAATGCGCCTGTGCCGCGAATATGTGACCTGCATGCTTGAGGCATATCAGGAGAATGGAGGCGAATTCGGACCTGGCGCCCTCTCTCGCATTGAACTGTACCTCCATTACAGGGAACTCGGTGGACTGTGCTATTGCCTGGAGACCGGTAATGAGCGTGAAGCTCAGTTTTGTTTAGAGAAATTCAGAACCGTTCTGGGTCCGCTTGAATAGATTGGCAGGTAGATTGCCGCATCCTTCTGACAACCAACCCTCTTGGCTAGAAAAGGCAGATCGATCATTCAGTACACTGTTGTGACCACCCCGGATGTTGAAAACCTGCTCGTCAGCCTCGGACTGGATCACGGTCGAATCCATCCCATCAAGGGAGGCTGGTCTTACTGGACTTTTGAAATCGAATACAGGTGCCGCGATGAGCACACCGAGTCCTCGAACCCAGGCTGGATCTTTCGTTTTCCCCGAAACAGTGTCGTCGCCAAAAACCTGAGAAAGGAGCAGGCGGTACTGCCCGTTGTCGCTCCACAGGTCGAGTTCGCCGTACCGTGTTTCGAGTATGTGGGAACCTGGCGCGGACAGCCCTATGCGGGGTATCGGCGGATTCCGGGTCGTCCTCTGTCCAGCCGTCCATATACCCACACCAAACTGGCCGGTGAGGTGGCCGAATCCATAGCGGCCGCGCTGTCCTCACTTCACGACATCCCCGCCTCGCTGGTCTCCGAGGCCTGTGGCATGGATCCCACTGTCGAGGCGTGGCGGCAGCGCTACGACGAACTGAGGGAAACTGTCCGTATCAGTATATCGCCCTTACTGGACTCACGTATGCGTGAAGCCGTCGAACGCGGTTTCAACCGGTTTCTCGACGAGGAACTCACGACGCTTGATGACGTCGCCCTGGTGCACTGCGACCTGGGTTGCGAGCATATCCTGATCGAAGAGGACGGGGTGGCCGGGCTGATTGACTTCGAAGACGCGACCATCGGCGATCCGGCGATCGATTTCGTCGGTATTTATGTTACTTACGGCATGGAGGCCGTTGAAAGGATACGGGACGGTTATCAGCGCGAGTCAGACGTCCAGGGCGCATCCGTCGTCCAGCACACGTCATGCATCCATCGCGCACTGGACGTCAACTTCGTGAACAGGCTCCGGTTCTACACCTGGATGGCTTCCTGTCACGAGGTCATCTACGGTTTGGAGGAAGGAAGAGCGGATCTGGTGGAGGAAGGTATTGCGGGCTTGCAGGCCCGACTCGGCCACGCCGGATTGCTTTGAAGCCGCCCTACTCATACCGTAGCGTGTCCACCGGGTTCGCCCGGGCTACGCCGATGACACGGAAACTCACCGTCACCAGGGCGATGGCCAGGACGACCGCGCCGGCGGCGAAGAACGCGGCGGGACCGACGTCCGCCCGATAGGAGAACAGCTGAAGCCATTGCCGCATGGCGATGTAGGCGATGGGCGCGGCCAGTACCGTAGCGATCAGGACCAGGTAGAAGAATTCCCTCAGGAGCAGACCCGTCGTCTGGACGACCGTGGCACCGAGGATTCTCCGCATGCCCACTTCCCTCGTACGCCGCGCCGACATGAATGAGGCCAGGCCGAACAGCCCGGCACAGGCCATAAAGACCGCGACAGACGAGAAAACGCCGAAGACCTCGCGGAGTGTCGCCTCGGCCGCGTAAAGCCGGCCGTAATCCTCATCGAGAAACGAATACACCATGGGGATATCCGGCATCTGTTGCTTCCAGGTTTCCTGGATCCACGAGACCGTACCGGTCACGTCATCGGATTGGATGCGGATCGCGTAGAAGGGCAGGTTTTCCCTGGGCCAGTGCCTGATGATCATCGGTTCGATGCGATGGTGAAGCGACCGCATGTGGAAATCCGCGATCACGCCGATGATCCGCCGATCGTGCGCCCAGGGATGGCCAATGTGGATCAGGACCTCCTGATCGACGGCCTCTTCGGGCGCGTTCCATCCCAACTGCCGCATGGCGGTTTCGTTGATCATCACGGCTTCCTCCCGGTCCGCCAGGCGCGAACTCGACAGGCTCCGGCCGGCCAGCAACTCCATCCCGAATACCTCGACGAAATCATCGGTGATCGCCCAGTCGAGCAGGTTCTGCGCTTCCGCCTGCGGCCGGTCGGTCCGCCGCGTTCCCGTTGTGGCGAGCAGGCCCTTGCGTCCCGTGCGGCCGGGCAGCATCAGGGTGGTACCAACGCTTTCGATCTGGGGGTATTGCTCGAGCGTTTCCCTGAAAACCGGATACTGATCCACGAAGGTCGGGAAACTGGACGGTCCCACAAGCACCCGTTCCGGCTGCAGGCCCAGCCGTTTGCCCTGAATGTAATCCAACTGTGCGGTGAACACCCAGGTGCTCCCGAGCAGCAGGATCACCATCATGCACTGACCCATGACCAGCAGCCTGCGTACCAGGTGGCGGGTTGCGCCGGTCCCGGTCCGGCCCTTCAGGTGTTGTGCCGGCGTGAAGGCCGCTGTGAAAAACGTGGGGTAGCTGCCGGAGATGAACCCCACCAGGAGGGTCACCGCGGCGATGCCCGTCCAGAACTGCCAGGATCGGAAGATGTCGAGCGCGATGGCCTTCCCCGTGAGGTCCTGGAAGAAGGGCAGACTGAGCGCGACGAGTATCAGCGCGGTCACGATGGCGATGCATGTGATACCGAAGGACTCGCCCATGAACTGGCGGACCAGCTGTCCCCGGTTCGCACCGAAGGCCTTCCGAAGCGCGACCTCGCGGTTACGCGTGAGCGAACGGGCGGTGGCCATGTTCATGAAGTTGAAACAGGCAAGCAGGACGATGACGACGGCCAGGGCGCCGAGCAGCAGCAGGTACGTGCCGTTGCCGTTCTCTCCGGCCTCGTTCTCGAGTCTGGAGTAAAGGTAGATGTCGGTCAGCGGTTGCAACCGGGGGTTCATCGTGATGTTTTCCGCTTCCCATCGCGCGCCGAACCGGTCTTCGAGCACGTCCGGCAGTTTCTGCGCGAAGGCGATGGGATCCGCATCCGGCGACAGCAGCAGGTAGGTATAGAAGGAAGGCCAATCCCACTGCTCCAGGTAATCATTTCCCAGGATACCAAGCGACCCCTCGATCCCAAGGAAGAAGTCCGCCTGGAAATGGGAATGCCCGGGCAGGTCCCGCATCACCCCGGTGACGGTGAAAGGATACGTATCCAGCGTAATGGTCTCACCGAGCGGATCCGCGTTCCCGAAGTACTTGCGCGCCATGGACTCGGTGATGACGACCGATCCCGGATCCTGTAGCGCCTGCTTGGGATTGACCCGCACCAGTGGGAAGGAAAAAACATCGAAGACTTCGGGATCCGCCCAGAACACGCGGTCTTCGAAGTACGATTGGTCTTCATACCGTATGATCCACCCGCCAAAGGGTGGGCTGAGTCGGGCGAATGACTGAACTTCCGGTAGGAGTTCATGTATGGCCGGCCCGAGGGCGGGGGTCGTTTTCGCGTTGGTCCCGTTCACGACGCGGTAGATCTGATCCGCGTTCGCATGGTACCGGTCGTAGGCCCGTTCGTCTTGTATATACAGACCGATGAGGACCGCGCAGGCCATGCCGACGGCCAGATTCAGGATATTGAGCGCGGCATAAGGTTTATGCCTGAGCAGATGCCTGGCACAGATTGTGAAGTAGTGTTTCAACAAGGCGAGACTCCGTTACCGGGCATGCAGCATCTCCATGAATGCCTGGCGGTTCGAAAAGTCTTCAGAATGCCTGTGTCGGTTACATGTCTGTATGTATTCCACGTTTTGCGGATGCACACATCTCCCAGAACGTCTCGTACCGCGGCGACGTACAAGTCGTCTTCGAAACCGGCACTTTCGACCAGGGTCCCATCGATGTCGAATATGACGGCGATCATTGTAGTCGTACCCATGATGTTCGTATGATGCCGCGTCCGCGTGAAATGTCTATCAACTCCGCGTAGCGCGCGCCTTTTGCAACACCTCTTCGATAAACTCCGTCTTGGCGGCCTGATATGCCACGCGGTCACCAGCCAGACGATCCAACAGGGCGGACTTCAAGCGGGCATATTCATCCGCAACGCGCTGATCGGATCTCAGGTAATCCCGAAACAGGATCAGCTTCGCCCACTCGTCGCTGGTTTCTTCGACCATGTGAATATGGTGTGTACAAGGCTCGCCCTTCGTGAAATAGTGTCGGCGGGGTATGCCATTCTCGCCCTTGAACGTATATCCCAGCGCGGCGAGCGGCGCGATGCACACACTGGCCTTCTCGAAGTTCCCTGTCGCAATCGCGATATCGAGGATCGGCTTGGCAGGCATACCGACGATCGCGGTGCTGCCTACGTGCTGGATCTCGACGATATGATCCCCGATTGCTGATTCGATGGTCTCCTGCTCGGATTCGTAAAGCACCGGCCATTCGTCGCGGTAGGTAGAGATGCGCAGTTCGCCGCTGTTCAGTCCGAGGGGAAGCGTTGGGTCTTGGGAGTCGGGTCGGTGGTTATGCAAGGATTGGTTCTGGTTTAAGATCGGTCCTAGTTTCAATAGTAATGGACATTCCCGGCGTGTCGTGCTATTTTCAGGCGGTTTTGAAATCGACAGATCGTAGAAGGTAACACAGGGAATCGATCCCTACAAGAGTCACGAGGAGAACACTGAGATGTTAGTCAAACTGGCGCTGCCGAAAGGAAGCCTGCAAGAATCCACCTTTGAGCTCATGCGTAAGGCGGGTTTCCATTGCACGGTAAGCAGCCGGTCTTATTCCCCCTGGGTGGACGACGAAGAACTGGAGATCATGCTGATCCGGGCGCAGGAGATCGGCCGTTACGTCGAGGACGAGGTGTTCGACGCGGGGCTTACGGGCAAGGACTGGATCGTGGAGACCGGGGCCGACGTGGTGGAGGTGGCGGAACTGGTCTATGCCAAGCATACCCGCCAGCCCCTGCGGTGGGTGCTGGCCGCGCCCGAGGCGTCGGACATTCACAGCGTCCAGGACCTGGAAGGCAAGCGCATCGCCACGGAAGTCGTCAACATCACGGAAGCCTACCTGAAGGAACACGGCGTGAACGCGAAGGTGGAGTTCTCCTGGGGTGCCACGGAGGCCAAGGCCCCGGACCTGGTGGACGCGATCGTGGAAATCACCGAAACGGGCGGTTCGATCCGGGCCAACAAGCTTCGGATCCTCGATACCTTGATGGTGTCCACCAACCGGCTCATCGCGAACAAAACGAGCTGGCAGGATCCGGACAAGCGGCGCAAGATCGAGAACATCGCCCTGCTGCTCAAAGGCGCCATGCTCGCCGATGAGATGGTCGGTCTCAAGATGAACGTGAAACGCGCCGACCTCGACGCCGTGTCCGAACTGCTTCCCGCGCTGCAGAACCCCACCATATCCCCCCTGGCCGATACGGAGTGGGTGGCCATTGAAGTAATGATCGAGGAGCACACCATCCGGCAGCTGATCCCGGCGCTTAAAAGGGCCGGCGCCCAGGGCCTGGTGGAGTATCCGCTGAACAAGGTGATTTACTGACGGTGGCCGCTACGAGCATAAAACCCGCCGTCCGCGCCATGTCCGGTTACACCCTGGTCCAGCCGGACTGTCCGGTCAAGCTCAACCAGAACGAATGCCCTTTCGACGTGCCCGAGGAACTTAAGCGGGAAATCGTGGACGAGGCCCTGGCGAGCAACTGGGGGCGCTATCCTGGATTCGTTCCCGGCGAGGTCAAGGCGGCCATTGGCAGGCGCCATGGGATGGGCCCCGAGCACATCCTGATCGGAAACGGCTCGAACGAACTGATCCAGTCGATCTTCCAGGCTACGGTCTCGACGGGCGATGCGGTCGTGCTGCCCGCGCCGACCTTCACCCTGTACGCCCTCATGGGCAGGATCGCGGGCGCCGACATAAGGACGGTACACCTCAAGCACGATTTAAGCTTCGACGTCGATCGGCTTGTGGAAGAAAGCGCCCATCCGGACGTCAGGCTGGTGGTGCTGTGTTCGCCGAACAACCCGACCGGCTCGATGATCACCCCGGAAGATACGGCACGGATAACCGAAGCGACCACGGGCCTGGTCGTGGTGGACGAGGCCTATTTCGAGTTCGGCGGCGTGTCGTGTATTGAACTGCTGGACCGTCATCCCAACCTGGTGATCACACGCACGTTCTCGAAAGCCCTCGGCGCGGCCGGCCTTCGCCTGGGGTATCTTGTTGCCGATCCTGCCGTGGCGCGGGAAATCGAGAAAGTCAAACTTCCCTACAACGTAAACATCATCTCCCTGATTACTGCGCGAAAGTTGATCGGCCAGGATGCACTGATCGAGGAACGCGCGTCGCTGATCCGGTCGGAAAGGCAACGGGTCTTCGAAGCCCTGCGGGACCTGCCGGGCATCAAGCCTTATCCGTCGCACGCCAACTTCGTATTGTTCGAGGCGGACCGGCCGGTCGCCGGGATCTTCCACGGACTCATCGAACGGGGCGTGCTCATCCGCGACGTCAGCCGCTATCCCATGCTGGAGCGGGGCATGCGCGTGACGATTGGCCTGCCGGCAGAAAACGATGCCTTTCTCGATGCGCTGCGGGAAGTGCTGGCCACGTAATTCGTGTGATCGCCAGGATCATCCAAAGTCCCCCCGAAGTCGGACGTTTCCACATGCACGTCAGGTTAGCCGTTCCGGAAGACACTGATCGTCTGCTCGAACTCATGAAGGGGCTGGCGCGGTACGAAGACTACATCGACCAGTTCGCCGTGACGCGGGAGAGCATCCTCGAGCACGGATTTGGGGATGAGCGGCTGTTCACCGCGTTCGTCGCCGAACACGACGATGAGCTGGTCGGGATGGCAGTTACCTATCCGATCCATTGGACCTATACGTTACGACCAAAGCTCGTGCTCAAAGAGCTGTTTGTCGTCGATTCCGCCCGGAATATGGGCGTGGGAAAGGCGTTGATGGCGTCGGTGACTGCGCATGCCCGGGCCATGGACGCGTCCGAAGTCATCTGGACTGTCATGACCGGGAACGCCGACGCCGAGAGATTCTACCGGTCTCTGGGAGGCCTGCCGGACCACAAGTGGAACAACTGGACGCTGCGTCTCGATACGTAGCGGTCGTACGCCGGTCCGTGACCCCCGGCAGTCACTTTTTCCGCGATCGAAGCCTGGCCTGAACGATGTAGATTACCAGCGCCAGCGCCCCACCGTAGATCGCGAATGCAGGCGTGTCCGCGCCTTGCTCGCCCAACATGAAGTTCAACGCGCCGCCGGCAAGGATGCCGAACATCATGGCGACCAATGCCTTAACAAATGCGGGCATTTGGGAACGGGGTCTGCGTTCTGTCACTTTGAATCCTCCTTTTCACATCCTTCATCTCCATCAGCCGCGACCGCAGGGCCTTCTCCGTTTGCACTTCCGGAAGCGAGGACAGGTACGCGTCCACCTCTTCCAGGGCGTGTCGGGTTGGCTTCGGCCTACTCAGCGTCCAGGGCAATCGAGTAGGAGGTCATGGTTTTTATCTTCATACTCGACGCACTGGTGAATTGAACGACATCGCAGAAGGCGTGAGCCTGGCCCGAGTTGGATCGGATCACGCCGTTGACCGCCGCCTCCCGTCCATGGGTGATGATGGATTCGATGACCAGGTCGCTCGTTCCGACACCTTTCATCGCTTCCAGCAATGCGCGTACGTTCTCTTTTCCCTCGATCACGCTGTCGCCCACCAGGTTCCAGACGATATCGTCGCTCATCGGCGATAGGACACCTTCGATATCGGCGTGCGCGAAGGCCGAAATGAAATCCCGCAACAGGGCCTTCTTCGGCGCGTTCTTGCAGTCGGGTCTTACGGTGATGTCGGGCATATCGTGGCCTTTCGATTATAGACCGGACCTGCAGGCAGTCTCAGGTTTCGAGCAACGAATGCACGGCCTGAAGTACGGTAGGCCACGTCACGGAGCCCGGTACCATGAACTCGTGATGGCCGGCGTTCGGGATGATGACGTATTCGGCAGGGTCTCCGGCCGTGCGGGCCGCGGCTGCGTAGGCCTCGCCCAGTTCGGGCGGAACGACCCAGTCGTGTTCCGTACTGATCATGACCTGTGGAAGACCCAGGGGCAGTAGTTCTACGGGCGAACAGCATCGAAGTCGACCTTCCGCACGCTGCTCAACATTATCGGATGATACGCCTTGACCCCCAAGCAGTTCCGATACGACGCCTTGCCGGCATTCCGCGTCCGCATGAGGAACAAATCGCTTCAGATCACCGGGGCCGCCCAGAACGACGGTGCCGCGCAACGGCAACGGGTCCGCGGTCCAGAGCGGGCTTTCCGTGGGCAGCCGGTGGCGTGCCGCCGTCCAGAGCGCCAGGTGACCTCCCGCCGAATGACCGATCGTGATCACGCGATCCAGGTCGAGATGGTGATCCGCGGCCAGAGAACGCAGGTGGTCCACTGCGAGCCCGGCGTCGAGAAAAGTCCCCGGCCATCCACCGCCTTCCTGGTCCACGCAACGGTATTCGACGTTCCATGTCGCTATGCCCTCGTCCCGTAGCGCGTCGGCCAGCGCATCCGCGTTGCGCAGGTCCGCGTAGATCGACAGCCAGCATCCACCGTGCAGAACTACGGCCACCGGATGAGGAACACGCCCGGCCGGTATGCGCAATTCGCCGAACTGGGGAGGCATTGGTCCGTAGGACGATCGGAAATCCGCGGGCTTGCTCGGTAGCGCGTTGACTACGTCGGGAGTAACGAAGGGATGGTTGTCTGAAGTGAACCTGTCGGTCATGATGGGATGATCGCGAGGAGAGGGACGACACAGGCCGAATGGTCAAGACACAAACCGCTGTCGCCCGTCACGGCAGGAACCGATCGCGCTCTTCGGGCGTGGGCAGCCTGCATGCTTCACGCCTGCCGAACC